>DATBQE010000091.1:0-54141 GCA_036561005.1 Burkholderiaceae bacterium
CCTGGCCAATTACGCACGTTACAGCGCACCGTTCAAAAAGAACGACGATGTGTTCTTTTACAAGAACGACGGCTTGCAAAACCAGTCCGTGCTATATATGCAAAAGGGTTACGAAGGCAAGCCCGAGGTGCTGCTCGACCCGAACACGTTTTCTCCCGACGGCACGGTACGCCTGACTTCCTTCGTACTGTCGAAGGACGGCAAATACGCAGCCTACGGCCGCACCGCCATTCCGGGCTCGGATTGGTACGACCTGTATGTGATGGACATGAGCACGCACAAGACCTTGCCGGAAGTGCTGCACTGGGCGCGCTATTCGAGCGCTTCATGGCGCGGCGACGGCTTCTATTACAGCCGCTACCCGGAACCGGAAAAAGGCAAGGAACTGACTGCCAAAAACGAATATCAGAAAGTGTATTTCCACAAGGTGGGTACGCCGCAAAGCGCCGATGTATTGGTGTTCGAGGACAATGCCCATCCGAGTTATTACGTGGGCGTCAGCACGACCGAAGACGAACGATTTGCCGCCTTGAGCGTGCAAGACCCCGACAAGCGCGGCAACAGCCTGTTCGTACGCGACGACGCCAAGGGCGAGACGGCATTCACGCCTGTCATCAAGGAAAATAGCGACGACAGCTTCAACGTGCTCGACAATGTCGGCGAGAAGCTTTTGATCGTCACCAACCGCAATGCGCCGAACCAGAAGGTCATGCTGTTTGATCCGGCCCACCCAGCCGAAGCAGAATGGGGCACGGTCTTGCCAGAGAAACCGGAACTACTGGAAAACATCACGGCAGTCGGCGGTAAACTGTTTGCCACTTACCTGAAAGACGTCAGCGGCCACACCTTCGTCTATGACCGCAACGGCAAACTGGAAAATGAAATTGCCCTGCCCGGCCCCGGCACGGTTGGCGGCTTCGGCGGCGAGAAAGATGACAAGGACACGTTCTACGTCTTCACCACACTCAACTATCCGCCGACGATTTTCCGTTACGATATTGCGAACCGCACGTCGAAGTTATACCGTGCACCAGAGATCCCCGGCTTCAAGTCGGAGCAATACACCAGCACACAGGTCTTCTACCACAGCAAGGATGGCACGCGCGTGCCGATGTTCCTGGTCTACAAGAAGGGCTTGCAGCGCAACGGCAAGAACCCGACCATACTTTACGGCTACGGCGGTTTTGATATCACGATCAACCCAACTTTCAGCGCATCGCGTATTGCGTGGCTGGAGCAAGGCGGCATCTTTGCCATCGCCAATCTGCGCGGCGGCGGCGAATATGGCGAGAAGTGGCATGACGCGGGCACCAAGCTCAAAAAGCAGAATGTGTTCGACGATTGCATTGCTGCAGCCCAATTTCTGATCAAGGAAAAATATACGTCGGCCAAACATCTGGCCTTGCAGGGCGGCAGCAACGGCGGCTTGCTGGTCGGCGCGGTGGTCAATCAGCGTCCCGATCTGTTCAGGGTGGCATTGCCCGAAGTGGGCGTAATGGATATGCTGCGCTTCCAGAAATTCTCGGCCGGCATCGGCTGGGTGGCGGACTACGGCTCCAGCGACGACGAAGCCCAGTTCCATTACCTGCTCGGCTATTCGCCGCTGCATACGATCAAGGCCGGCGTGAAGTACCCGGCAATTATGGCTGTCACATCAGACCACGACGACCGCGTGGTGCCGGCGCATTCGTTCAAGTACATCTCGACCATGCAGGAAAAGAACCCACATGGTGAGCCGGCCCTGATCCGCATTGAAACCAATTCCGGTCACGGTGCGAGCAACCTGAGCAAGAACCTGGAAGAGACTGCCGACCTGTATTCGTTCATCTGGAAGAATGTCGGCTTTACGCCGAAGTACGCCAAGTAAGACCGAAAAAAAGCCCCGCTCACGAGCGGGGCATTCCTTGCAGGGAGCCTTACAATTGGCTCCCTTTTTCATTTCACCGGCGAGTAGTTCAACGGAATCCAGACGTAACCTTTGCCCTCGGCACGAATGCGTCCGATGGCCGGGAACGACAGGTGCGCACCGGCTACCAGATAGCCTTCCTTGGCGGCTTCCGCATAAGCTTTCTTGCGCTGCACGGCCGCTGCCTTGCTGTCGGAATCGAACTTGATCGTTACCGATGGATCGGGGAACTGGACGGCGGCAACGTGCATCAAATCGCCCCACAATGCCAGTTTCTGTCCCTTGCTCTCGACCATGTAAGTCGTATGGCCTGGGGTGTGGCCATAGGCCGCACGCGATTTCACACCCGGCACCAGCTCGCCGTCGCCTTCGATCGCCTTGAAATGGCCCGCATCGATATACGGCTTGAACGCCGCCTGCGAGTTTTGGAATCCACCTTTTGCATCAGGCTTGGCCTTGTCGAGATTGGCCTGGCTCAGGAAGTAGTCGGTTTCATGCTTGTCCGCACGCAGGATGGCATTGGGAAATGCGGCCTTGCCGTCGGCCAGCAATCCGCCGATGTGGTCGGAATGCATATGAGTGATATAGATCTCGTCGACCTGCTCCGGCTGATAGCCGGCTGCTTTCAGGTTGGCCACCAGATTGCCCAGTGTCGGCCCGAAAAACGTGCCGGCGCCGGTATCGACCAATACCAGTTTGGTCCCGGTGTTGATCAGGAAGCCGTTGAATGACGTTTCCAGCGGGCTCTTTTGATAGACCTTGGCCAGGGCCTTGTCGACTTCTCCGGGAGCAGCGCCGGTCAGTATGTCGGCTACCGGCAATTGCACGGTACCGTCATTCAACGGTGTTACTTCAATATCGCCGACCATGACGCGGTAATAGCCGGGCGTGCCCTTGGCCAAAGGTGCGGCAGCGGATGCGGATTGGGCGACGAACATGCAAGCGCCGACACCTGCCATGGCCAATATGCTTGCGCGCAAAATACGTAATGACATCATCGGTAAATCTCCTTCGAAGAGTGGACTTGCGAATGAAAAAGGGAAAGCAAGGAATAGCGGCTTGCCGGCGCGTTATTAGGGAATGATGGCGACGCCGTTTCTGCGCGAATGATTGTACATCGTGGCAGAATTTTGTACTTTCCTACCTATTGAGCCACAGAGTTTAGCGATCACAAACAAAAACGGCAGCCTATGCAAGACTGCCGTTTCGAATTGTCGCTACCGCGTCTAGACTACTGCCGCCTGACCCAATTCCTCAACGGGTTTGACGTCCTGCTTGATGTCTTCAGCACCATGCATCCAATCCACCAGTTTTCCGGAGAGGAACCATAAGCCGATTGCGAAGACAATCAGGAAAGCCGCGATTCCCGCGAACACGTTGAGGTGCCCTGCCTGCTCTGCGAAGGCGCCAATGGTGCCGGCCAGCTTGTTGGCGAAGGCATTGATCAGGAACCACACGCCCATCATCAAGCTTGCCAGACGCAACGGCGCCAGCTTGGTCACCATGGACAAACCAACCGGCGAAATGCACAGCTCGCCCATGGTATGCAGCAGGTAGGCCATGATCAGCCAGAACATGCTTGACTTGCCGTGGTCTCCGCCTTGCAGTACAGCGCCGACCATGAACAGGAAACCAATACCCGTCAATGCGAGGCCGAGGGCCATCTTGAGCGGCGTCGGCACGCCCTTGCCGCGCCGGGCCAGACCCACCCACATCATGCCGAAAAAAGGCGCGAGCAAGATAATGAACAATGCATTGACCGATTGAAACCAGCCGGCCGGAACTTCGAAGGCGCCCAGCATGCGGTCGGTCTTCTCCGATGCAAACAGATTCATCAAGCCGCCGGCCTGCTCAAAGGCAGCCCAGAAGATCATGACGAAAACGAACAACATGAATATGACCTTGAGGCGGTCGCGTTCGACCGATGTGAGTGGTACTTTCACGCCGCCAGTGCTTTCCTTGGAACGCTGTGCGGATGGCCGCACGCCCAGGTCGCCGAGGAAACGCCGGGAGAGGAACATCTGAATGAAAGCCGACAGTGTCATGCCGCAACCGGCTGCGAAATAGCCGAATTTCCAGCCGTAGTGTGGATCTTCACCGAGTGTCGAACACACCAGCGGTGCGATGAAAGCACCCAGATTGACGCCCATGTAAAAAATCGAGAATGCCGCATCGCGACGCGCATCGCCGGGTTTATAGAGCTCGCCGACCATGGTCGAGATATTGGCTTTGAACAAGCCGTTGCCGCTGATGAGCACAACCAGTCCGATATAAAAAAGGTTCAAGTCCTTGGCGATGCTCATGGACAGAATGAATTGGCCGGCTGCCATGATGAAGGCGCCGAGAAGGACAGCTCTTCGCTGACCAAGGAAATTATCGGCCAGCCAGCCGCCGATCAACGGCGTGAAATAACTGAAGCCGGTATAGGTGCCATAAAAGGCAAGGGCATCGACCTTGCTCCAGCCGAAACCCGGATTGGTCGAGTCGACCGCCGCCACCATGGACAATACCAGCAAGGCACGCATGCCGTAATAGCTGAACCGTTCCCACATTTCTGTGGCGAACAGCATGAAAAGTCCCTTGGGGTGCCCAAGGAATTCACCCTTCGGTATATTTAAATCATTGCTCATCTTTGCTCCGTGTAGTCGTTTTTTTATTTTGATGTCTTGGGTTGGGCCGTGTTTCCCGCTTCCTCGGCGCCGGCCGGTATACGTAATGCAAGTCTTTAAGGAAAAGGGGGCGTACCGCGGCTCAGCCGCTCGGGTATGCGGGCGCAGGTGCGGTGAACGCACCGGCCGCTGCAAGATGTGCAGGGTTCATGGTCTCTCCTGATTCCTAAGAGGCGCCTTTTCCTTGTGGGACCGGCGTTCTCGATAGTGGGTTTTTGCGCGTACTTTACCATGCAATTTTCGCCAAGGGCCATAATTCTCGGGCTGGGATTGTCCGGACGTTGCATCCATGACATCATGCGGACTTGACGATTCTGACAGCTGAACATGGATTTTTTCCGACGCAGCACCGCGCAGCTTGGCCGGCTGCACCCTTTGCTGTTTGTGTATGTCTTGCTGGTTTTGACTTACGGCGTGTTGATGCCCTTGATTGTGCTCGACAGCGTGACGCCGAGCCGGGTCTTGCAAACGGAGGGTGGGCCGACGAACCTGCCGGCCCTGGGCATGTTTGGACGACTGGTGCTGGGTTCGTTTATCGTGCCGCCGATCGAGACGGCCATATTCCAGTGGGCGCCATTGCGCTTGCTGCGCGACTGGCTGAAGCTGCCTACCTTCCTGGCGGTAGCGGCGTCAGCAGCATTCTTCGGCGTCGCCCACACCTATAGCGTGGGCTACGTGGTATTCACTTTCCTGATCGGCATGGTGCTGGCCTGGGGTTTCGTTGCACGCGACCACCTGGGTGGCCGCGCATATTTGTGGATTTGCGTGGTACACGCGTTGCGCAATGCTGCGTCTTCGCTGCTGATGTAGTTACAGGCTCAAGCGCCGGCGCGCAGCATCGTATTCCGCTTTTAGGCGCGTCACCATCTCGGCCACGGTCGGCACGTCGTCCATCAGACCGACACCTTGGCCTGCACCCCAGATGTCGCGCCAGGCCTTGGCCTTGCTGCCACCACCGGAACCGAAGTTCATTGCGCTCTTGTCCGCTTGCGGCAAGTTGTCGGGGTCTAGGCCGGCATTGACGATTGATTTTTTCAGGTAATTGCCGTGCACGCCGGTAAACAGATTGGTGTACACGATGTCGTCGGCAGCCGACTCGACAATCGCTTGGCGATACGAGTCATCCACGTTTGATTCCTTGGTCGCCAGCCAGCGCGAGCCGATGTAGGCGAAATCGGCGCCCATTGCCTGCGCTGCCAAAACGGCGTCGCCTGTGGCGATCGAGCCGGACAAGGCAATCGGGCCGGCGAAGAACTTGCGGATTTCGCCGACCAGCGCAAATGGCGACAGCGCGCCGGCATGGCCGCCTGCACCTGCGGCAACCAGGATCAATCCATCGACACCGGCTTCCAATGCCTTCTTGGCGTGGCGGATCGAAATCACGTCATGCAGCACAATGCCGCCATAGCTGTGAATCGCATCGAGCATTTCCTTGGGCGGCGCGCGCAGGCTGGAGATGATGATGGGAATCTGATGTTTGACACACACCTCGACATCGTGCGCGAGACGGTCGTTCGACTGGTGCACGATCTGGTTGACCGCAATCGGGCCGATGATGGCGTCGGGATTGGCCGCCTTGTAGGCGGCCAACTCTGCCTGGATGTCGGTCAGCCAGGTATCGAGCAATTCGGCCGGGCGCGCATTGAGCGCCGGAAATGATCCAACAATCCCGGCCTTGCATTGCGCGGTGACCAGTGCAGGACCGCTGGCGATGAACAAGGGCGACCCAATCACGGGCAGGACGAGATTCTGTAGTGCAGCGGGAAGATGGTTGCTTGTCATTGTCGGTCTCGGATTGAAGTAAATGGCAAAAAGCTTGCGTTTTTTATTCTGTTGGATATCATGGTAAATGATGTTTTTATAAAAAACAATGTTTTTTATCGGGTCATTCCATGACAATTTCAGCAAAACCAAAGCTGGTGAACTTCCGCCAGGGCCAGGAAGAACTGCACAAAAGCCTGCGCCAGGGCATGCTAGACGCTGCCACGCGATTGCTCAGCGAGGAAGGTCCTTCCGCCCTGACCGTGCGCAAGGTTGCCGAAGCGGTTAATTGTTCGACAACCTTGCTGTATTCGCTGTTCGGCGGCAAGGATGGCCTTGCCAACGAGCTCTATCTCGAAGGCTTCGCACGTCTGAAGGAAGAGTTCTCGAGCAATCCCATGCACCGTGATTTGCAGGGATTGGCGCGCATGAATGCGCTGGCGCAGACTTACCACCAGTACGCCAAGCACAATGCCAGCTATTACATGGTCATGTTCGGCGACGCCATCGCCGGTTTCGTGCCACCGGTCGATTCGCGCAACCAGGCCTGGGAATCGCTCGCGGTGTTGATCGATGCGTTCGGCCAATGCATGGAGCACGGCGAGTTACCGCGCTCCGACCCGACCGCTGCGGCGCGCCTGCTTTGGGCCGCCATGCATGGCGCAATCAGTTTGGAGTTAAAAGGCTACTACCTGAAGACCGAACGCGCTGACGAACTGTTCAATTCCGCCGTGCACGCCGTGCTGCGCTCGCTGCAGGTCGGCCCTGCCACAGATCAATGAAAGGATCCGCCATGACATATCAATGCTTCACTTTTGCCATCTCCGACAAGGTTGCCCATCTGACTTTGAATCGCCCGGCGGCGCTCAACACCATGCAACCGATATTCTGGCGCGAACTGAGTGAAATTGTCAGTGCACTACAACGCATGGCGTCGGCGCGCGTGCTGGTCATTTCATCGACCGGCAAGCATTTTACTGCCGGCATGGCGCTCGATGTGTTCAGCAACGACCCGCAGTCGGGCATCATGCTGGACGATCGCAGCGCGAGCGGGCGCGCCAACGTCGCGCCGCAATTGAGCGACATGCAGCGCGCGTTCACCGCCATCGAGCAATTGCGCATGCCGGTCATCGCCGCCGTTCAGGGCGGCTGTATAGGCGGCGGTGTCGACATGATCTGTGCCTGCGATATCCGGCTTGCCACGGAAGAGGCGTTTTTCTGTATCCAGGAAATCAACATCGGCATGACCGCCGACCTTGGCACCTTGCAGCGACTGCCCAAGCTGATTCCCGAAGGCGTGGTGCATGAACTCGCCTATACCGGCCGCCGCCTGAGCGCGCAGCGGGCGCTCGCGCTTGGCCTGGTCAATGAAGTGTTCGCCTCGCAAGACGATATGGTTGCGGCGGCGTTGACCATGGCAAAAGAGATCGCACAAAAACCGCCGGTGGCGATCTGGGGCAGCAAGCAGGCAATCCACTATGCCCGCGACCATTCAACCGACGATGCCTTGAAGCAGATGGGCTGGCTGCAAGCGGGAATCTGGCAAAGCAGCAACCTGGTTGAAGCATTCAAGGCCAAACAAGAGGGGCGCGCACCGGAATTTGATGATTTGCCAAGGCTCCATTCGTTTTCCGACGCGGAATATCAGCTGAAATAGTCGCCTGTCCCTTTGTGGAAATATTACCCGGGTATAATTGACAAACACAATTTACCCGGGTAATATTCCTCGCATTCAATATATTGCGAGGAAAATGCAATGCAAACCGTCACAGAATTCACCGCTTTTCACGGCCCCAAGCTCCTGGCGAGCGGAAATCCGAAACACGTTGCCGAGTCGGTCAAGGAATTCTTCAAAGACGGTCCGGTGGAAAATGTACTGGTCTTTGACAACACGCGTTGCCACATTGTCGATATCGATTTTCGCGGCAGCACGCAGGAAGTCCTGGCACGTCTTGAGTCCGGCGTGCAGGAACCGGCACCCGCTGCCGAAAATTCGCGCGGTCCAGGCAGACCGAAGCTAGGTGTAGTCGCCAAGGAAGTCACCTTGTTGCCGCGCCACTGGGATTGGCTGAGCTCGCAGCCGGGCGGCGCATCCGTAGCCTTGCGCAAACTGGTGGAAGAAGCGCGCCGTATCAATGCCGGCAAAGACCAGGTTCGCGCGGCGCGCGAATGCAGTTATCGCTTCATGTCGACGGCGCTTGGCCACGAGGCAAATTTCGAGGAAGCCTCGCGCGCCCTTTTCGCAGGAGATCACATCCGATTCGAACAATTGATCGCGCCTTGGCCGGCGGACCTGCGCAATCACTTGGAGAGCCTTGCAGCGGCATCGTTCCTGACGTCAAACGAAGGAGTCGAGAAATGAATCCCATATCCGATACGGCATTTCTGACTTGCGGCGCGCGCGCCGCCGATGCGGCGGCGACGAAACCTATTTGCGGCGACAGCTATGCGCACCGGTTTCTCGATGAACGCGGACAGCAGGTTTTTGAAAAATTCAAAAGTGAAAAAGGGCCCCTAGCCAGCATCGTGGCAAGGCATCGCCTGATCGACGATTTGCTGCGAGCGAGAATCGCCGATGACAAAGCCACGAATGTCGTCATCATTGGCGCCGGCTTCGACACGCGCGCATTTCGTCTCGAAGGCGGAAATTGGGCGGAAATCGATGAACCGCAGGTTGTGGATTTGAAGAACCGGGTGCTGCCGGCAGAACGCGCGGCCAATCCGCTGCGGCGCATCGCGATCGACTTCGCCGGTGAAGAACTGGCAAACAAATTGCCGACAGTGGCACCCGGCTCGCCGGTGGTGGTCGTGATGGAAGGAATTTTCATCTATCTCGACGAACAGCAAATCGACAATACTTTGCGCAGCCTGCAACAGGCCTATCCCGGCCACACGCTGATCTGCGACTTGAACTCGCGGCGCTTCATGGAGCGCCATGGCAAAAGTCTGAAGCAGCAAATCGAAACCCTTGGTGCCACGCTCAAGTATCTTTCAGACGAGCCGTCTGCGATCTTCCTGCGCCACGGCTATCGTCCGACCGACCAATTCTCGATCATCGACAAAACTCTGGAATACATGAACGCGCGTATCGGGCGCTTCCTGGTCAAGCTCTGTATGCCGACCCTGGTAGACGGGCTCATGCTGTTTGTGTTTGCTGCGCCGCGTAAGTGACCCAAACTCCGGTGCACCCTAGTTATTCAACAACACGCCGTCCACTATCCGCGCAGCGCCGACGCGTGTCAATTGGGTTACGGCCCATTGCGCCAATTCTTCCGGTGGCTTCTTGATGAAATAGTCATTGGCCGATTTGAACGCGCTGCCCGCCGACAATATCGACGGCAGTTCGGCCAACGCAACCTGTTGCCGCTCCAGCAAGATGAATTTCAACATTACCTTGATGGCATTTTGCGCATTGCGCAGTGGATCTGCCGCAAGATAGTCGATACGTGAATAGGCAATGCTCAAGGCCTTTTTCACGTCGGTGAACGGCGCACCGTGGCCGGGAATGACAATACGAGTATCCAGGCCGGCAATCAGGTCGAGCGTGGCGCGCGCCTCGGCAAAACCCGACAGGCCGTCGAGTTCCGGAAAAATCACGCCGAAGCCGTTTTCCCACAATGCATCCGCCGAAATCAGGATGCCATGCTCGGGACAATAATAGATCAATGAATGCGGATCATGGCCCGGTGCTGCCAAGGCCTGCCATGTCATGCCGCCCAGCACAAGTTCGTCGCCGGGTTGCACCGTCGCGTCGAAGCCGAAGCGTTCGCACTGCTGGCCGGTGGCAGCGAAAGACAAGGCGTCCGTGTCCCAGTTGCGCACCTTGTCGGCTTCGGCCACCGGTATCAAGGTGCGGCAGCCGTAGGTCTGCTGCAGGACGGCATTGCCGCCGCAGTGATCGGAATGGAGATGGGTGTTGACGAGCAGGTCGAGCGGTCGGCCGCGCAGGGAATGCTGCACCAGCGCCAGCGTCTGGTCGGCGTGTGTCAGATAGCCGCTGTCGATCAGTGCCGTGCGGGCATCATCGACGAAAAGTATATTGTTCGACGAGAGCCAGCCACGCTCGAACACCTGCATGGTCGGCGGCAAAAGCTCTTTGCCGGCTGTCATTCTGCATGCCTCACGTCAGACCTGCGCGGATGCGGCGCTGATGAATTTCCACCCATATCCCGCGTTTCTGCGATTCACTTGCCGTCCCCCACTGGACAATTTCATCGATGGTGCGCTGGCAGCCTTCGCACAGGCCGCTTTGCGGATGCATACGGCAAACGCTGATGCACGGCGACGGGACAGCTCCGGCATCGGCGAAAGGATCGAAGTCAATCAGTGCCAGTTTCACGTCGCTCACAATCCGGCCTTGTCTTTCTTCTGCGCCAATCTGGCGTTGAATTTTTCCGCGTCGATGATGTGGCGCTCATGCCGGCCTTCGCACACCTTGTCCAGGCCATCCCACGCTTCGACGCGAAAGCGCACGCGCCGTCCCTCGACCTGTTCCACTTCGCCCTTGATCTGCAGCGTCATGCCGGGCGGCGAAGCTGCCAGGTGATCAAACTGCACCATCACGCCCACGCTTTGTTCACGCGGCCAATCGACATAAGGCATGATGCCGTTGGTACAGGCCAGCTCCATCATGCCGACCAGATAGCCGGTGGCCAGCACGTCGGGCATGTCAAGGCAAAAGGCGGTGTCGTGATAAAGCTTTGGTACGGTGGCACGCGCTGGAATGGTGTAAGTCCATTCAAAACGCAGGCCGGCTTGCAATTCAGGGCTCATCGTTCGGTTCTTTTGAATTAATCTATTCTGCGTTTCGCGGCGATTGCATTGCCGGCACGGCTGACCGCCTTGCGTCCAAGGTGCTGCGAGATGAACTGGCCGGCGTCGACCACGGCGTCGAGATCGATGCCGGTGGCAATGCCCAGGCCCTGCATCATGTAGAGCACATCTTCTGACGAGACATTGCCGGTCGCGCCCTTGGCATACGGGCAGCCGCCCAACCCTGCAACCGAGGAATGGAAAATCGCCACGCCGACTTCCAGAGAAGCATAGATGTTGGCCAAAGCCTGGCCGTAGGTGTCGTGGAAATGACCGGACAATTGCGCCAGCGGATAGGCCGGCATGATAGTCTCGAACACATTCTGCACCCGGCGTGGCGTGCCGACGCCGATGGTGTCGGCGATGTCGATCTCATCGCAACCGAGGTCGCGCATGCGCTGCACCACGTCCTTCACGCTTTCCGGCGCGACGTCACCCTGGTATGGACAGCCAAACGAGCAACTGATGCTGCCGCGCAGGCGCAGCTTGTGTTCCTTGGCCGCTTGCGCCACATCGCGAAAACGTTCTATCGATTCGGCAATTGAGCAATTGATGTTCTTTTGTGAAAACGCCTCGGACGCCGAGCCGAAAATCACGACTTCGTCTGCGCGCGCCGCGAGCGCGGCTTCGAAGCCCTTCATGTTCGGCGTCAATGCGGAATAAATGACACCTGGCTTGCGATCGATGGCCGCCATCACTTCGGTTGAGGTCGCCATTTGCGGCACCCATTTCGGCGAGACGAAGGAAGCTGCCTCGATGTTGGGAAACCCGGCCTTCGATAGCCGCTTCACCAGTTCGATCTTGATCTCGGCAGAAATCGTTTCCTTCTCGTTCTGCAATCCGTCGCGCGGGCCAACTTCGACGATCTTGACTTGTTTCGGTAATGTGCTTTGCATTTCAATAGCCTTTCAATCTATCCACTGTGCCGGCTACGGCTTCTCCGCGCTCCAATGCGGCAATCTTGCCGGCAATCTGGCGCGCGCTTTCGTCGCGCAAAGTAAGCGCAGCGATATGCGGCGTCAACGTGATGCGCGGCTCGTGCCAGAACGGGTGCGACGGCGGCAGCGGTTCTTCATCGACCACATCGAGCGTGGCCGCAGCGATATGGCCATCTTGCACCAATTCCAGCAAATCCGCTTCGACCAGGTGCCCGCCACGCGCGACGTTGATCAGGAACGCGCCGCGCGCCAATTTTGCTAGGTTGCCGCGATTGAGGATGCGTGCTGTCTCAGGCGTCAAGGGCAGCACGCACACCACGACGCGCGCTGCGCGCAAAAAGGCATCGAGCCCCTGTTCACCGCAATGGCAGGTGATGCCCGGCACAATTTGCGCTGTGCGACTCCAGCCGTGCAGGGGAAACTCCAGTTGCGCAAGCGTGGCCGCGATGCGCTTGCCCAGCATGCCGAGACCGAGGATGCCGACCGTGAATTCTCCCTTGTTGAAAGGCTTGAGAAAGCGCCATTGCGCCGCGCGCGCCTGGGAATCGTATTCATCGAAGCGGCGGAAGTAGCGCAGCACGGCGTGCGTCACATATTCGGCCATCTGCACGCCCATGCCGGCGTCGTCGAGGCGAATCACCGGCAGGTCGGCCGGCAAACCGTCGCCGAGTTCGAGGATGGCGTCGACACCGGCGCCGATGTTGAAAAGTGCTTTCAATCCGCGTGCAGGCGCGAGCATCTCGCGGGGCGGCTTCCACACGACGGCGTAATCGGCCGGTGCGTCGTCGCCGTCTTGCCATATGCGGACATCGGCAACGGGAATTGCCTTGCACAGCGCAGTGCGCCAGGCTTCGGGATTGCTCTCAGGGGCGTAAAACAGGATTCGCATTGCTATTTCATTCTCCACCATTGTCGCGACGGCGACTTAGTCAAGACGCTTTTGCTCACTCTCCCGCCCGCGGGCGAGGGGAGAAAAGCCAGCGCTCTTTGCTTATCTACCTAAGTTCTTGACTCGACTACTTCTCGCCAGCCTCGAACGCAAGCAATTGCGCGCCTTCGGCAACCTGATCGCCGACTGCATACAGCAACTCGCTGACCGTACCAGCATGCGGTGCGGCGATAGTGTGTTCCATTTTCATCGCTTCCATGATGAGCAGCGGTTTGCCCTTTTCCACTGCTTCGCCGGCGGACACCAACACCGCAACGATCTTGCCGGGCATCGGCGCGGTCAGTCGTCCACCTTCAGACTCGGCCTCGCCGGCATGCGCCAGCGGATCAGCACAAGTGAACACGCTGTGGCTGCCGGCGTGGAACACATGGATGGCTTCACCATCTCGCACGACATTGCCCTGGACAGTCTGGTCGCCAAGCTTGACGCTCAGGTGACTGCCGTGGCGTTCGGCCAGCATCATGTTGACATGGGCGCCATGCGAGGCAAGTGTCCAGCCCTGTGCGAGGTAAGTGACAGTGACCGGGAAATGCTGCTCTTCGCTTGAGAAATCGAGCACGCGACGCATTGCACTGTTCATGCGCCAGCCGTGCGAACTGGCCCAGGGATCTGCAGCGGCGCCGCCTTGCGCGCGCTCCGCATCGAGCGCTGCAGCCGCCGCCAATGCCAAGACAGGCAATCCCGGCTCGGGTACCGGCGGGAACAGTGTGTCGTGATTGCGTTCGATCAGGCCGGTGTCGAGGTCGGCGCCGGCAAAGGCTTCACTGCCTATCAAACGCTGCAGGAACGCGATGTTGCTTGCCAGCCCGACAATTTGATATTCGGAGAGGGCTTGCGCCATGCGTGCCAAAGCCTGCTTCCGGTCCGCACCCCAGACAATCAGCTTGGCAATCATCGGGTCGTAGAACGGAGAAATGGCATCGCCCTGGCGCACGCCGGAATCGATGCGCACTGCTGCCGGTGCATGGCCTGCATCGCCGAGACGGAAGGTCACGGCATTCGGTGTATGCATGTGGCGCAGGGTACCGATTGATGGCAGGAAACCCTTCTCCGGATTTTCGGCATAGATGCGCGCTTCCAGCGCATGGCCGTTGATGGTCAATTCGCTCTGTTTCAACGGCAACGGCTGGCCGGCGGCAACACGCAATTGCCATTCGACGAGGTCGGTGCCGGTAATCATTTCCGTCACCGGATGCTCGACCTGCAGGCGCGTATTCATTTCCATGAAATAGAAAGAACCGTCCTGATTGGCGATGAATTCGACTGTGCCGGCTCCGACATAACCGACCGCCTTCGCCGCAGCAACGGCCGCTTCACCCATTGCGGCGCGCCGTTCGGCCGTCATGCCGGGGGCCGGTGCCTCTTCCAGCACCTTTTGATGGCGCCGTTGCACCGAGCAATCGCGCTCGAACAAGTAGACGCATTCGCCGTGCGTATCGGCAAACACCTGGATTTCAATGTGACGCGGGCGCGTCAGGTATTTTTCCGCCAGCACCTTGTCGTCGCCGAAGCTGTTGATCGCCTCGCGTTTGCAGGAAGCGAGCGCATCCTTGAAGTCGGCACTTTTCTCGACGATGCGCATGCCCTTGCCGCCGCCGCCGGCGCTGGCCTTCAACAGCACCGGGTAGCCGATCTGGTCGGCCTGCTTGTGCAAAAAATCTGCATCCTGATTGTCGCCATGGTAGCCAGGCACGAGCGGCACCTTTGCGGTTTCCATCAGAGATTTTGCGGCGGACTTGGAACCCATGGCGCGAATCGCCGATGCGGGCGGGCCGATGAATACCAATCCAACCTTGGCGCATGCTTCGGCGAAGGCTTCATTCTCCGAAAGAAATCCATAGCCGGGGTGGATTGCCTGGGCGCCAGTGGCAAGTGCCACCTCGATGATCTTGTCCGCGCGCAGATAGCTTTCCTTTGCCGGGGCCGGGCCTATCAGTACAGCTTCGTCGCAAACTGCGACGTGCTTGGCAGAGGTATCTGCTTCCGAATAAACGGCAACCGTCTTGATACCCATACGGCGCGCTGTGGCAGCAACCCGACAGGCGATTTCGCCGCGGTTGGCGATCAGGATTTTTGTGAACATGTTTTCCTCAACATCCTTTTTTTATACGACAATTTGGCAGCCGACTTGTAATCGGCCTCTCTCCATCGAACCAGGCGCAGATTGTGCTGTCGGTCCGTCTTCAACTCTATTGCATGCTTTCCCGCAGTTCATTCGCAAAACGAACCAATTGCGGGAAAAACACATGAAACCCCGTCGACAGTGAAGCATAGTTGGCACGCAAATCCTGCACGCCTTCACGCATCAGATCGCCGTTACGCGACAGGCGCTGCGACACCCGCTCGACTGCGATTTCGACTCCGGAGAAATCGCGGTACGAACCCAGCCAGTCGTGCCCCACCATGTACGGCAGCATGCGGCCCAGGCGTTCCGGCAGCATGGTCCGCCGATCCAGCAAGGCTTGGTAGAACCGGGCAATCAACTGTTCTACCGGTGTGTCGCTATACATCGACCAATTCGCAATCAGCACATGGTCGTAAAACATGTCGAGCAAAATTCCCGCATAGCGCCGCCGTAAAGGATCGAACCCCTGCTTCGCTGCCAGCACCACAGGATGACTGTCGGTGTAGCCGTCCACCTTGCGGTGTATGCGAATTTCCTGCTCGATTTCCGGCGTAAAGTTCCCCGCAAAATCAGCTTTGACAAAGTCACCCAGCAAGGCTCCAACCATCGCCTCGTCGCTCTGGTTGGCCAGGTAAATATGCGCCAGGTAGTTCATTTTCATTCACTCCCGAGGCGATCTGATTTCGTAGGCTGGGATGCAATCCCAGCATCAAATTCAGCAAGCGCTGGGATTGCATCCCAGCCTACAGGTCGTGCCAACCTTTGCGTGAGCTACCTTATTGCGTCACTTCGCAACGCGCATCGATCGCCGTGCCGCGCGCATGCATGCCCAGCTTGGCCAGCAGCGCCTGATCCTGTTCGACATCAGGGTTGCCGGTGGTGAGCAACTTGTCGCCGTAGAAGATCGAGTTGGCGCCGGCCAGGAAACACAGCGCCTGGATCGCTTCACCCATCTGGCGACGGCCGGCCGATAGGCGCACACGCGCCTTGGGCATGGTGATACGCGCTACGGCGACGGTACGCACGAACTCGAGCAGATCAATCGGTTCGGTGCCATATAACGGCGTGCCTTCGACCTGCACCAGGTTGTTCACCGGTACCGATTCCGGATACGGATCCATGTTGGCCAACTGCGCCACGAGGCCGGCGCGCTGGCGCCGCGATTCACCCATGCCGACGATGCCGCCGCAGCAAACCTTGATGCCGGCGTCGCGTACGCGGTCTAGCGTGTCGATACGTTGCTGGTATTCGCGCGTGGAAATGATGTTGCTGTAAAACTCTGGCGCGGTGTCGAGGTTGTGGTTGTAATAGTCCAAGCCGGCATCCTTGAGCTTTTCCGCCTGGCCAACGCCTAGCATGCCGAGCGTGGCGCAGGTTTCCAGGCCAAGCGCCTTGACTTCACGCACCATCTCTTCAACGTGTTCCAGATCGCGGTCTTTCGGTTCGCGCCAGGCGGCGCCCATGCAGAAGCGCGTGGCGCCGTGCGCCTTGGCTTCGCGGGCAGCTTCCAGCACGGTTTCCAGCGGCAGGATTTTTTGCGCGGTCACGCCGGTGTCGTAGCGCGCCGCTTGCGGGCAATAGCCGCAATCTTCCTGGCAGCCGCCGGTCTTGATCGACAGCAGCGTTGCCAGTTCGACTTCTGTCGGATCGAAATGTTCACGGTGCACTTGCTGGGCGCGGAACAGCAGATCGTTGAATGGCAGATCGTACAACGCGGCGATGTCGTCGACCGACCAGGTCTTGGCAACGATGGCCGGCACTGCCGCCGATGAGGGATGGAAGGTGACTGGATGCGACGACATGTTGGTTTCCTTTACTTGATCAACAAAGAATATCTACAAATTATCTGGAACCGCGATTTGGCAAATTCGGCCAATTCGGCAAAATCGAAAAATCGAGGCATGCCGCAGCGGCGGCAGCGCTCGGTTGCTGCAAGCGCGGCACATAACCAAGCAGTGGCGCGTCGATTCGCGCGCGCAGTGCTTCCAGGTTGGCCTCAATATGGCTCATGTTCGGGTCGGCCAGGTTCGCCACCCAGCCAGCCAGTTTCAAGCCCCGCACGGCGATGGCTTCTGCCGTCAACAAGGCGTGGCTGATGCAGCCCAGGCGCAAGCCGACTACCAGCACCACCGGCAAACCCAGACGCTGGGCCAGATCCGCTGTGTCGAAGCGTTCCGACAGCGGTACGCGAAAGCCGCCTACTCCTTCGACGACCGCTGCATCGACCATGCTGGCGACGCGGCCGTGGCACGCCAGAATATGCGCTTCGTCGATGACCACGCCTTCCAATTCGGCCGCCCAATGCGGTGCGGCCGGCTCGCGCAGCAGGTAGGGTACCGCCAATTCCTGGGGCAAGACCACGTTCGATGCGGCGGCAAGCTGTGCCACATCGTCATTATGCATCATGCCGCCGCGCATTTCGGCCCCGGCAGCTACCGGCTTCATGCCGGCCGCCTTGACGCCGGCTTGCACGAGGCCATGCAGGATGGCCGAGGAAACCAGCGTTTTGCCGATTTCGGTGTCGGTGCCGGTGACAAAACATTGAAAAGTCGCCAACATGTCAGGCCGCCTCTGCATGCTGCTGTTCCAGCGCATTGACCGCCGATATCAACTGCGCCACGTCTTCCACAGCATGGGCGGCAGAGAGCGTGATACGCAGGCGCGATGTGCCGACCGGCACGGTCGGCGGGCGAATTGCCGGGACCCAGTAACCTTGTTCATAGAGCGAGGCAGCCGCCGCCATGGCCACGTCATTGGCGCCGATAATCAACGGCTGAATGGCGGTATCGGACTTGGCATGTTGCCAACGTTGCAAGTGCAGGCCCTCGCGCAATTGCCCGATCAGTTGTTGCAAATGCGCGCGCCGCTGGCGTCCTTCTTCACTTGCAATAATGTCAATGCTGGTCAACAAGGCATGGGCCAAGGCCGGTGCCGCTGCCGTGGTGTAAATGTAGGGCCGGGCGCGCTGGATCATCCATTCGATCACGGTTTCATGAGCCGCCACAAACGCGCCGCCGACGCCGGCCGCCTTGCTCAAAGTCCCCATATAGACGACGTTGGGCGATTTCAAGCCGCAATGCGATAGTGCACCGCGCCCGTCGGTGCCCAGCACGCCGAACCCATGCGCGTCATCGATCACCAGCCATGCGCCGTGGTGTTCGCACAACGCGACCAGGGCCTCGACCGGCGCCATGTCGCCATCCATGCTGAATACGCTATCGGTAACGACGATCTTGGTCGTGGCGCCGCTTGCCGCAAGCATGGCAGCAAGCGCCGCCAGGTCAGCATGCGGATATACCTGCACCTTGGCGCGCGACAGGCGGGCGCCGTCTATCAATGAGGCATGGTTGAGTTCTTCGGAAAATATTTCGGCATCCTTACCCGCAAGTGCCGTGATAATCGCCAGGTTGGCCATATAACCGGTGCAAAAATACAATGCTCGCGCCGCGTCGACGTTCGGCGCAAGGAACTCGGCCAGGCGTTGTTCAAGCAATGCGTGCGATCGCGCATGTCCGCTGATCAGGTGCGATGCGCCACTGCCGGCGCCATACAGCGATGCGCCCTCGCGCAAGGCTTCGACTACGCGCGGGTGTGCCGCCAGGCCGAGGTAATCGTTGCTGCAAAACGCCAGCATGGCGCGTCCATCTACCTGCTGGCGCGGCGCACACGGCGATTCCGCCACACGCCGGCGCCGACGCAATGCCTGCGCGTCGAGCTGTTGCAATTCGCGCTCGATGGCGGCGATCATGGGGTTGCTCATGCTGCCACTACCTTTTCAAATATGGTTTGCACGCCGGCTGCGAGAAGGTCGATCTCTTCGTCATTCATCACATACGGCGGCATCAAATAAACGGTCTGCCCTATCGGGCGCAACAACATCTCATGCTCCAATGCCGTGCTGAAAAACCGCCGCGAGAACGTAGCGGCCGCTTGGGCGTCAGCACTAACGGCATCGAAAGCCCAGATCATGCCGCGCTGGCGGAAGTGGCGCACTTTCGGATTTACAGCCAGCGGCGCCAGCGCCGCCGTCATGCGTTCGGCCTTGCTGCGATTGGCAACCAATACGTTGTCTTGTTCAAAAATTTCCAGCGTCGCCAAGGCGGCGCGGCAGGCCAGCGGATTGCCGGTGTAGGAGTGCGAGTGCAGAAAGCCGCGCCGCACGTCCGCATCGTAAAAGGCCTGATAAATTTCGTCCTTCGTCATCACCAGCGAGAGCGGCAAATAGCCGCCGCTGATGCCTTTCGACAGGCACAAAAAATCGGGCCAGATGGCGGCCTGCTCGCAGGCGAAGAAGCTGCCGCTGCGGCCGCAGCCGACCGCGATTTCATCGGCGATCATGTGCACCTGGTGCAAGTCGCACAGGGCGCGCACTTCCTGGAGATAGACGGGATCATACATCTGCATGCCGGCCGCACATTGCACCAGCGGCTCGACAATGATGGCTGCAATGTGCGTGCCGCGTTGTTCGAGCAATGCTTTCAAGGCCTGCGCGGCGCGGCGCGCCACGTCGGCAGCGGTTTCTCCCGGCTCTGCCGCGCGCGCATCGGGTGAGGCAATCACATGCGCGCTCTGCAGCATGGGGCCGTAGGCACCGCGAAACAGCGGCACGTCGGTGACAGCCAGCGCACCGACGGTTTCGCCGTGGTAGCTGCCTTTCAGGCAAACGAACTCGCGCTTGTCGCCCAGGCCCTGATTACGCCAGGCATGGAAGCTCATCTTCAGAGCAATCTCGACGGCCGATGCGCCATCGGAGGCGTAGAAGCAATGACCGAGCACGTTACCGGTCAGCGCGGACAATTGCTCGGACAGGCGCACCACGGGCTCATGCGTAAAGCCCGCCAGCATCGCATGTTCGAGGCGTTCAAGCTGGTCGCGCAGCGCGGCATTGATGCGCGGGTTGGCATGGCCGAACAGGTTGACCCACCACGAACTGATGGCGTCGAAATAGCGCTTGCCGTCCATGTCGTACAGCCATACGCCGCGCCCGTGCGACACCGGTATCAGCGGCACACTTTCGTGATGCTGCATCTGGGTGCACGGATGCCAGACGCTGTCCAGGCTGCGTTTGACCCAATCGGCTTGCTTGTTCGACTCCAAACTTGCTCCAATAACGCTTCGCTTTGTAGGCTGGGATGCAATCCCAGCAAATCTCTGCCGGCAATCGCCGGCATTACATCCCAATTGCGTGGGTGGGAAAGCGGAGCGCATCCCACCAACTCGTCAATTTGCTTCCTTTACATGCCGGTGGGATGCGCTGCGCTTTCCCACCCTGCATTTTCTATGTAAGCCAATTCGGCTTGCACTTCTCCAGGAACGAGCGCACACCCTCGCGCCCTTCTTCAGATGCGCGAATCAAGGCAATGCGCTCGGCCGTGTCGGCAATCAATTCTGCGTTAAGCGGTGCGCCGGCAATATCGCGCACCAGTTTCTTCGCCTCACGCACTGCATTCGGACTGGCGTTGGTCAAATGCTTGACCAGGTCGGCTACCGCCCCATCAAGCTCCGCGCTCTTCACCACCGTATGGACGAAACCGATGCGCAATGCTTCCTGCGCCGTGAACCGCTCTGCGGTCAGGAAATAGCGCCGCGCCGCGTATTCACCCATGGCCTTGATCACATAAGGCGATATTGTCGCCGGAATCAGGCCCAACTTGACTTCGGACAGGCAAAAATATGCTTCTTCTACAGCCACGGCGATATCGCACACTGCCACCAGACCCATGGCGCCGGCGTAGCAATCGCCTTGAATTTTCGCCACCACCGGCTTGGGGCAGGTGTAAATTGTGCGCAGCATTTCCGCCAATTGCTCAGCGTCGGCACGGTTTTCCTCGTGCGTGTAGCCGGCCATTTTCTTCATCCAGTTCAGGTCGGCACCGGCGCAAAAGGCCGGGCCGCGCGCGGCCAGCACAATCGCGCGCAAATCCGCCTCGGCGCCCAGTGCGGTGAAAACGGCCGTTAATTCGGCGATTGTTGTTTCGTTGAAGGCGTTGCGCACGTCAGGCCGGTTCAAGTGAATCACGGCCGTGGTGCCATCGCGCTCGCAGGTAAGGGTGGTGTATTCCATCTCGCTTCCAGTCAAATTACATGCACGCTTTACATTCGCGCTTTACATGCGCGCTTCACATCCGGAAAATGCCAAACTTGGTTTCCGGTATCGGCGCATTCAACGACGCGCTCAGTCCGAGCCCCAGCACCATGCGCGTGTCGGCCGGATCAATCACGCCATCGTCCCACAGCCGCGCCGTCGCATAATACGGATGGCCCTGGTGTTCGTATTGATCGCGGATCGGCTTCTTGAATGCCTCTTCCTCATCCTTGCTCCACGTGCCGCCCTTGCCTTCGATGCCGTCGCGCTTGACCGTTGCCAGCACGCTGGCTGCCTGGTCGCCGCCCATCACCGAGATGCGCGCATTGGGCCACATCCACATGAAGCGCGGCGAATAGGCGCGCCCGCACATGCCGTAATTGCCGGCACCGAAACTGCCGCCGATGATCACGGTGAATTTCGGTACGGCGGCGGTGGCCACAGCCGTCACCATCTTGGCGCCGTTGCGCGCAATACCTTCGTTTTCATACTTGCGCCCGACCATGAAGCCGGTGATGTTTTGCAGGAACACCAGCGGTATCTTGCGCTGGCAGCACAATTCGATGAAATGCGCGCCCTTCAAGGCCGATTCGGAAAACAGGATGCCATTGTTGGCAATGATGCCAACCGGCATGCCGAAGATGTGGGCGAAGCCGCATACCAGCGTGGTGCCATAACGCGCCTTGAACTCGTCGAAATCGCTGCCGTCAACGATGCGGGCGATCACTTCGCGCACGTCGAACGGCTTGCGCGTATCGACCGGAATCACGCCGTACAACTCTTGCGCGGGAAACTTCGGCTCAATCGGCTCGCGCAGCACCATCTCATGCTTCTTTTGCCCGTTCAGGTTCGACACGATGGTGCGTGCCAGCGACAAGGCATGCATGTCGTTCTGCGCCAGATGGTCGACCACGCCGGACAGGCGCGTGTGCACGTCACCGCCGCCCAGATCTTCGGCGCTGACCACCTCGCCCGTGGCGGCTTTCACTAGCGGCGGACCGCCTAGAAAGATCGTGCCCTGTTCCTTGACGATGATCGATTCGTCGCTCATGGCCGGCACATAGGCGCCGCCGGCCGTACACGAGCCCATGACCACGGCAATTTGCGGAATACCGCGCGCCGACAGGTTGGCCTGGTTGTAGAAGATGCGGCCGAAATGGTCGCGGTCGGGAAACACATCGTCCTGATTCGGCAGATTGGCGCCGCCACTGTCGACCAGATAGATACAGGGCAGATTGTTTTGCTCGGCAATCTCTTGCGCGCGCAAATGCTTCTTCACTGTCATCGGATAATAGGTGCCGCCCTTCACGGTCGCGTCATTGCACACGATGATGCATTCGCGTCCCGCCACACGGCCGATGCCGGTAATGATGCCGGCGGCCGGCGCGGCATTGTCGTACATGTTGTAGGCCGCCATCTGGGAAAATTCCAGGAAAGGCGTGCCGGGATCAAGCAGCATTTGCACGCGGTCGCGCGGCAGCAGCTTGCCGCGTGCTGTGTGCTTCTTGCGCGCGTCTTCGCCGCCGCCCAGGGCCAGCCTTTCGACGTGGGCGCGCAGGTCGTCCACCACGGCTTGCATCGCAGCGGCATTGGCCTTGAAGTCGTCGCCGCGGCTATTGAGTTTCGAGTCGAGTATTGTCATGTTCTAATTTTCCGGAAAACTGCCGTCTACATAAATCCATTGTCCTTCGTGGCGCTCAAAGCGGCTGACCTCATGCAGGCGCTGTGCACGGCCATCCACCTTGTAGCGTGCGACGAATTCAACCGTCGCCTTGTCGCCATCGGGCGTGTGCTTCTTCACTTCGAGACCCAGCCATTTGTTGCGTCCGTCCTGCTGCAATTGGGCCAACTCTGGCCTGGTACGCTCGTCCCAGGTTTTGAATACGTAATCCCACAGACCGAGCACATACGCGCTATAGCGGCTGCGCATGAGCTGCTCCGCCGTTTCGGGCAGCGCACCCCGATGAAAGCGCTCGCAGCATGTCGCATAACTCTTGCCGCCGCATGGGCAGTCGGCCGCTACTGTTTTGTTCTTTGCCACCGACTCAAGCCTTCTTCGGTTTTTCCGCCACGGTGCCACCTTGGGCTTTCCAGGCCGTAAAGCCACCGTCGATGTGGGCAACAGGCGCCAAGCCCATGTCCTGCACAGTCTTGGTGGTCAGCGCGCTGCGCCAGCCGGCGGCGCAGAAGAAGATGAATTCCTTCTTTTCGCCGAACACCGGTTTGAAGTAAGGGGAATCGGGGTCGACCCAAAATTCGATCATACCGCGCGGGGCATGGAAGGCGCCGGGCACAATGCCTTCGCGTTCGAGTTCGCGGATGTCGCGGATGTCGACCAATTGGACGTTGGGGTCGGCCAGTTTGGTTTTGGCTTCTTCGACGGTGTAGGTCTTGATTTGCGATGTGGCTTCGTCTACCAGGGCTTTGTAGCCTTTTTTCATTGTCATGATGTTCTCCGGTGAGGTTCTGTTCTTCCGTTCTACGCTTTGATATTTCATTACTTTAAGTGCAGCTTATTCCTTCTCCGTCGTCCCCGCGAAGGCGGGGATCCAAGCTAACTTTGAATTAAGTGACCACGTTCTGCGCAATTCTCGATACCGTTACTGCTCCGTTGTTACTAGCCGGGAGCGGCCCGGCTGCCGCTCACTTTCTTTGCTTCGCCAAAGAAAGTAAGCAAAGAAAGGCGACCGCAGGATGCCGCCCCCTTCGGGGGTTCCCAATTTCACGGCCAGCAAAGTGGGAAACGAGACAAACTCGCCTTCGGCTCAAACATGTCTCGTTTCTTATCCGCTTTGCTGGCCGTGAAATTGGCGACATCCAAGCGGAACCTCTCCGGCGCTTCTCTATGTTGTCTTTGCACCCGTGTCTTAGCTCGCGCAACCTAAATCAAATGCTTCCGTTCTTTAGGAGCGCTTCCAACTGCTCAAACCGATCAAACCCCCAGAACGGTTCTCCATCAACGATCAAATAGGGCGAACCAAACACGCCGAGCTCAATTGCTTGCTCGACTTCGCTCTTCAACTGTTCCTTGATCAGCGGCTCATTGATCGCTTCGGTCGCAGCCGCCACGTCCAGTCCCTGCGCCGCCATTACGGTTTGCAACTTGGTCAGGTCACTGATGTCCTGGCCATTGACGAAGAAGGCGTGGTAGACGGCCTTGGCGAAGGCAACGGCTTGCTCTTCCTTGCCTTGGTTTTGCAACCACAGCACGACGCGCGCGGCGTTCTGGCTGGCGATGGGGAAGGTTGTTGGCATGTTGAACGGTATGCGGTGGAAGCGGGCGCTGCGGACGAAGTCGTGGCGCGAGTATTCGCCTTTCAGGGGCACCATTGTCAGCGGTGCGGCGCCGCTTTTCTTGAACACGACGCCGAGCAACACCGGGTGCCATTTGACCTTGCGGCCATATTTGGCGGCCAGCGCGTCGATGCGCGTGGCGGCGAAATAGCCGTAGGGGGAAGAGAAGTCAAAGTAGAAATCGATGTCGCTTGCCATGGCGTTCCTTGTCTCTTGTTCTATCGACTCAAGCCAGTGCTCGTGCGATCAATATTTTCTGGATGTCGCTCGTGCCTTCGTAGATCTGGCATACGCGCACGTCGCGGTAGATGCGCTCGACCGGGAAATCGGTGACATAGCCGTAGCCGCCGTGGATCTGGATCGCGTCGGAGCAGACGCGTTCGGCCATTTCGCTGGCGAACAGCTTGGCCATGGCGGCTTCCTTGAGGCAGGGCTTGCCGGCGTCTTTCATGCTGGCGGCGTGCATGATCAACTGGCGCGCGGCTTCGATCTGGGTTGCCATGTCGGACAACTTGAATTGCACGGCCTGATGCTCGAACAATGTCTGACCGAAACTGGTGCGTTCCTTGGCGTAGGCCAACGCTGCTTCAAATGCGGCGCGCGCCATGCCGACCGATTGCGAAGCGATGCCGATGCGTCCGCCCTCCAGACCGGACAAGGCAATCTTGTAGCCCTGCCCTTCTTCGCCGATCAGGTTTTGCGCCGGGATGCGGCAGTTTTCAAACAGGATCTGCGCCGTGTCCGACGAATGCTGGCCGAGCTTTTCTTCGAGGCGAGCCACGATGTAACCCGGCGTTTTGGTCGGCACCCAGAAGGCGCTGATGCCTTTCTTGCCGGCCGCCTTGTCGGTCACGGCCAGCACGATGGCCACGTCGGCATACTTGCCGCTGGTGATGAATTGCTTGACGCCGTTGATCACGTAATGATCGCCGTCTTTGGTTGCGGTAGTGCGCAATGTGGACGCGTCGCTGCCGGCGTGCGGTTCCGTCAGGCAGAACGCGCCGAGCATCTTTCCTTGCGCGAGGGGTCGCAGCCATTGCTCTTTCTGCGCATCGTTGGCATACATCATCGCGATGCTGCACACCGGGCAGTTGTTGACCGAGATGACGGTTGAGGTGCCGCCGTCGCCCGCCGCAATTTCTTCCAGCACCAGAGCCAGCGACACATAGTCGAGACCGGCGCCGCCCAGTTCTTCCGGCACTGCCACGCCGTAGGCGCCAAGTTCGGCCAGGCCGCGCAATTCTTCCTGCGGGAAATGGTGTTCCTTGTCCCAGCGTGCGGCATTGGGCGCAAGGCGCTCCTGCGAATAGGCGCGCAAGGCGTCGCGGATCATTTCGTGCTGTTCGGATAAGACCATGTTTATCTTTCTTGTGTTACCAAGGGAGGAGGCGTCCCGCATGGTTGATGTAAATGCCGCTATCGCTGCGCTTCAAGGTTTTCAGCACGCGCCGCATGTCGGCTACGCATACGTCGACCGGCGTCGTGGCGTTAGGCCCGCCCATGTCGGTCTGCACCCAGCCAGGACACATCGCCACGAAAGTCGCTTTCGGATAATCAAACGCGGCGCTTTTCACTGCCATGTTCAATGCCGCCTTGGAAACGCGATACAGCCACCATGGGCCGCTTTCGGCCGATTCGGCAATACTGCCCATGCCGCTCGTGACAAACACAAACTGGCCGCCGGCCGCTTCAACCGATGGCGCAAGCAGCGGCGTGACCTGCATGGCGCCGAGCACGTTGGTGTGCATGACGGCGTCGAAGTCTGCCGCACTGGGCGGTTCCTTGGCATCCTGTTGCGGGCCGAGCAGGCCGGCGACGTACAAGACCAAATCGAGCTTGACGCCGTCGAGTTGCCAGCCAAGGGCGGCGAGCGATTCGGGTTTGGCGACGTCGAGCTTCAATACCTCCGCGCCTTCGGCACGCAATTCTTCGAGCGCCGTCGCATCGCGCGCGGTGGCATAGGTTTTCCAACCGTCCTGCACGAGCTGGCGGGCATATTCGCGGCCTATGCCGCGCGAGGCGCCGATGACTAGGGCTGTGGGCATTTTTGCTTCGTCTTGGATAACTACTGTAACTTTCGTCAGTTTCACTCCCCTCTGCCCGCTTGCGGGAGAGGGGTTCCTTTGAAATGCTTACACCAATTCGATGGCGATAGCCGTACCTTCACCACCGCCAATACAAAGCGAAGCCACACCGCGCTTGCCGCCGGTCTTCTTCAGCGCGCCAATCAAGGTCACGATAATGCGCGCACCGGAGGCGCCGATCGGATGGCCCAAGGCGCAGGCGCCGCCATGCACGTTAACCTTGCTGTGCGGAATGTCGAGCTCATGCATGGCTGCCATAGGCACGGCTGCAAACGCTTCGTTGATTTCGAACAGGTCGACACTCTTGACGGTCCAGTCGACCTTCTTTAGCAGCTTCTGCATGGCACCGACCGGCGCGGTGGTGAACCAATTTGGTTCCTGCGAATGCGTTGCGTGACCGAGAATGCGGGCGATCGGCGTGCAACCAAGTTTTTTCGCCGTCGATTCGCGCATCACAACCAGTGCAGCAGCACCGTCGTTGATCGAGGAAGACGAGGCAGCAGTGATTGTGCCGTCCTTCTTGAATGCCGGCTTGAGCGAAGGTATCTTGTCCAGCTTGGCCTTGAGCGGGCCTTCGTCCTTCTCCACGACGACATCGCCGCCACGGCCCGACACCGTCACCGGAGCGATTTCCCATTTGAACGAACCATCGTTGGTGGCGTTTTGCGCGCGCTTGACCGATTCGATGGCAAACGCATCCTGTGCTTCGCGTGTAAAGCCGTATTTACTGGAACAATCTTCCGCAAAGGTACCCATGGCACGGCCCTTGTCGTAGGCGTCTTCCAGACCGTCCAACATCATGTGATCGTAAATCGTGCCGTGGCCGATACGGTAACCGCCGCGTGCTTTCGGGATCAGGTAAGGCGCATTGGTCATCGATTCCATGCCGCCTGCGACCACAACTTCGTTGGTGCCGGCAATGATGGAGTCAAATGCAAACATGGTGGCCTTCATGGCCGAACCGCACATCTTGGACATGGTGACTGCACCTGCGGAAACAGGCACACCAGCCTTGATCGCTGCCTGGCGTGCCGGCGCCTGGCCCTGTCCTGCCATCAAGCAGTTGCCGAACAGAACTTCATCGACTTTGTCTGCGGGTACACCGGCGCGTTCAATTGCCGCGCGGATTGCGGCTGCGCCGAGGTCAACAGCAGTAACGGCGGCGAAGTCGCCCTGAAATGCGCCCATGGGGGTACGGGCTGCGCCAACGATTACGATAGGATCATTCATGTTGCTTCTCCAAAAAATTTCGGCTTAATGTGGGGGCTCAAGCCGATGTTGCCGGGTGACTGGTGTTGTAGCTGAAACGCAATTCTTGCGGGTAAGGAAATACGTCGTCAATGTGACCTTCCATTATCCGCTTTTTACGGCCTTGCCAAAATTCCGGCGTTAACAGTTCAGCGTGATATTTCATAAAATATTTCTTTACCTTTGGGTTGCCGAGCAGGAAGGTGCCGAGTTGTTCGGGAAACACGTCGTTCTTGCCGATCGCGTACCACGGCTCGGCCGACATCTCTTCTTCCTCGTTGCGTGCCATCGGGATTGCGCGAAAATTGCAGTCGGTAATGTATTCAATCTCGTCGTAGTCGTAGAACACAACCCGGCCGTGACGCGTGACGCCGAAGTTTTTGTAGAGCATGTCGCCGGGGAATATATTGACTCCGACCAATTCGCGTATGGCGTTGCCATACTCGCGCACGCCATGTTCAATGGCCTCGTCGTCCCCTGCTTTTTCGGCATTACCGAGCCAGATGTTCAATGGCACCATGCGCCGTTCGATATACAGGTGCTTGATGATCACCTGATCCTCGTCTTCCTCGACAATCGAAGGTGCAACCTGCTTCAGTTCGGCCAACAGTTCGTCGTCGAAACGCGCGCGCGGAAACGCCACGTCGGAATATTCAAGCGTGTCGGCCATGCGTCCCACACGGTCATGGTTTTTCACCAGCGTATATTTTTCCTTGACGATTTCCTTGGTGGTTTCCTTCGGTGCCGGGAAACTGTCCTTGATCACCTTGAACACATAGGGAAATGAGGGCAAGGCGAACACCACCATGACAAGCCCGCGTATGCCGGGCGCAATCTCGAAGCGATCCGACGAATGGCGCAGGTGATGCAGATAGTCTCGGTAAAACAGCGTCTTGCCGAGTTTTTGCAAGCCGATAATGGTGTAGATTTCACTGCGCGGCTTATAGGGCATCATGCTGCGCAGGAATTGCACGTAGGCCGACGGCACTTCCATGTCGACCATGAAGTAGGCGCGCGTGAACGAGAACAGCACGGTGATCAATACCGGATCGAAAATCACCGTGTCGAGCACCAATTCGCCCTTGCGATTGTGCAAGATAGGCACGATGAAGGGAAACTGACGGTTGCCGTTGATGCGCTTGCCGACAATATAGGCGCCCTTGTTGCGATAGAACAGGCTTGCCAGTACCTGGATCTGGTGATTCGGCTCCTGCGCGTCGGTGCCGAATATCTTCAGCAAGCGGTCCTCTACGTAACCGACGTCTCTGTCGAGATCGGCAAACGGGCGCTGCAGCTGAAAATTCGTGACGATACGCTTCAAGGTATAGCGCAGGCCGTCCTTGTCTGGATAATAGACGCGGTAAGTCGGCGTGGCTTCTTCGTTTTCGATGTACTCGGTCGAAATTGCCGGGCGCACAAAAATGAAGTCGTTGTGGAAATAGGCCCGGTGCAGCATCTTGCAGCACACGGAGTTGAAGAAGGTTTCGGCTAGTTCCGGCTGCTTGTGGTCCGTCAACAGGCCGATGTAGTGCAGCTTGACTTCACGCCAGACTTCGTCGGTCAGATCATCTTCGCCGTAGTCGTCTTCCAGTATGCGCACGCATTCATCGACGCGCGTGTCATAGAACGCGATTCGGTCGCGCGCCTCGGTCTGGGCTGCCTTCCAATCGCCCTTTTCGAAATGCAACTTCGCTGTAGCGCTCACTCTGCGAAACAGACGGTAGTGCTTGTCGAAGCCGTCTAATATCGTGCGCGCCGTATCGAAAGCAATTTGCGACGACAGGAGTTTGGGGAAGGCTGGTTGCATGGCTCTCGTTGTGCTCGAGTTAGATTGCAAGCTGACGATATTGGGCTTTCCAGCCGGCCAGTTTGTCCAAATCGACGCCTATCCCGCCGCATACCACCAGCAGCGGTCGTTTGAATGGCGCCAGTTGCGCCAGCTGCCCATAGGCAACGGCCAACGCGGCGCCGCAGGCGGGTTCGACCAACATGCGCATGTCGTCGGCAAAGCGCAGGCAGGCATCGACTGCGTCGGCATCGCTGACGATGGCGCTGCGAATGTCGTGCCGCCTGGTCCAGTCAAATGCCTGGTCGGCAACGCGTTTCGCGCCGAGCGAACCGGCAATCGATGTGATCGCAGGCAGGTTGACCGGCGCCCCAGCTTCGATCGCGGCTGCGAACGAAGCAGCACCCTCGGTTTCTGCCGCGATGACCGGCACATGCGCCATGCCGTTGCGATGCAATCCCTGCAGTATGCCGCTTAACAGACCGCCACCACCAACGGCACAAACCACAACGTCGAACATTTCTTGCTTAATCACTTGGTCTGCCGCTTCGTCAATCATGGTGGCATTGCCGTCCCAAATGTCCGGGTGATCGAAAGGCGGAACATAAACGCTGCCAGGCTGGGCGCAGAGCCGTAGCGCTTCCTGGTTGGCCTCGTCCCAGACGCCACCCGCGACGATCACCTCGGCACCATAGGAGCGTATGCGTTCGCGCACCGATTCCGGCGTGGTGGTCGGCACGACGATCAAAGTCGCCATGTCAAGCGCTCTGCCCGCCACAGCGGCGGCAAAGCCGGCATTGCCACCCGATGGGCACACGATGCGCGAAGCGCCGGCTGCGTGTGCGTTTTGGCACAACTTGCCGATGCCGCGCAGTTTGAACGACCCGGAAGATTGCAGATTCTCGAGTTTTAGGTAGACTTGCTTGCCCAGCAATGCCGACAATTCGGCATGCTCGACCAGCGGTGTTTGTGCGTGCAATGCAGTCATTTGGAATGGGTAGGCGGGTTATTTGGTTCGGCGATTCACTTTGGCGAGATGACGGCCAATGTCGCAGTGAGCTTGCTGACGAGCACGCGCGCGGCGCCTTCTTGCGCATAGACCTCGGACTCGGCCACAACAATGGTTCGCCCGGCCTTCAGGACCTGCGCGCGGCACCAAAGAGTCTCACCGCGCGCTGCACGCAACAAGTTCAGCTTGAACTCGGCGGTCAAAACATGGTGCCCGAGCGGCACCATGGTGATAGCCGCAGAACCTGCAGTATGGTCGGCAAGCGTGGTCTGCACTCCGGCATGCACGACGCCGGTGTGCTGCAGATGCCGCGCCGCCAGCATCATGCTCGATTCACACCAACCCGGTCCGCAGTCGAGCAGGACAATGCCGATGTCATTGACAAACGGCGCCTCGGCAAATCCGCGCGCCACTGCCGCCTTGATGTCGGGATTGAACGATGTCGGCTCTGGCTGCATGGATTCTCGCTGGTTCGCTTGCAATGTGCCTCAGGTTTGCGGCCAGATTACTTGGTTTCTGCAAACAATTCGCGGCCGATCAGCATACGACGGATTTCGCTGGTGCCGGCACCAATTTCGTATAATTTCGCATCGCGCCACAGGCGCCCCACCGGATATTCATTGATATAGCCATTGCCGCCCAAGGTCTGGATTGCCTCGCCGGCCATCCAGGTCGCCTTCTCCGCCGAATACAGGATGGCGCCGGCTGCGTCCTTGCGCAAGGCGCGCACGGCGTCCGGCGTCTTGGCGCGGTCGCAAGCCTGGCCGACCGCGTAGACGTAGGCGCGGCAAGCCATCATGGTCGAGTACATATCGGCCAACTTGCCTTGCATCAATTGGAATTCGCCGATCGGTTGGCCGAACTGTTTGCGGTCATGCACGTAGGGCACGACCGCATCCATGCATGCCTGCATGATGCCGAGCGGGCCGCCGGACAGCACGGTGCGTTCATAGTCGAGCCCCGACATCAGGACGTTGACGCCCTTGCCGATACCGCCGAGCATGTTTTCCGCCGGCACTTCGCAATCCTGGAATACCAGTTCACCGGTATGCGAACCACGCATGCCGAGCTTGTCGAGCTTTTGTGCGATGGAAAATCCCTTGAAGTTCTTTTCGATCAGGAACGCACTCATGCCGCGCGCACCGGCTTCGAGATCATTCTTCGCATAGACGACCAGCACATCGGCATCGGGACCGTTGGTGATCCACATCTTGGTGCCGTTCAGGACCCAGCGGTCGCCCTTCCAGTCGGCGCGCAGGCGCATGTTGACCACATCCGAGCCGGCGTTCGGTTCGGACATGGCGAGCGCGCCGATATGGTCGCCGGAAATCAGCTTGGGCAGGTATTTGGCTTTTTGTTCGGGCGTACCGTTGCGCTTGATCTGGTTGACGCACAGATTGGAGTGCGCGCCATAGGAAAGACCGACCGAGGCCGATGCACGCGAGATTTCTTCCATGGCGACGATATGCGCCAGATATCCCATGTCGGTGCCGCCATATTCTTCACTAACCGTGATGCCGAGCACGCCGAGGTCACCCATCTTCTTCCACAAATCCATGGGAAACTGATCGCTGCGATCAATTTCTGCTGCACGCGGCGCGATTTCGGCCTGGGCAAACTGCTGCACGGTTTCGCGCAGGGCGGCGATGTCTTCGCCGTGGTCAAAGGTAAGTCCGGGTAAATGGATCATGGTGTCCTCTTTTATTGATACTACGGTTCTCGGCGAAGCGCGCTGCTCTGGGGCAATTTAAAGTTTGCGTATTCTGCGGCCGCCCTCTTCCTGCAGGGCGGCCGGATAACGGCATCATACATTCAATTGACGTTTACGTAAACGTAAGGTAGGCACACGACGCACGTTTCCGTGCCTCTGTCGTGTCTTCGCCCGGTCTATTATCTTATTCTTTATTTAACAAAAATTTTTGCTGATTTTGCTGTTTTTGCTGATTCACGCCAACTCCTTGGCGCGACCGCGTCCCGAAGATGACGTAACGGACGCCGCGCCGGCGGCGGCATTGGCCGCACCAGCCTTGACCCGAGGCTTGGCCGTCTTGCCGTGGTCCAGCAGTCTGCGGCATTCCGCTTCATGGGCGGTGATTTCCGCCAGCGTGATTTCAATATCCTCGCGTTGGCGTTCCAGCGTTTCCCGATGCTGCGCGAGCACCAGCATGAAGCGTTTCAACTGGGCGGCGGAATCCTTCGGCGATTCGTACATGTCGACGAGATCCTTGATCTCCGATAGCGTCAAGCCGAGGCGCTTGCCGCGCAATGTGAGCTTGAGGCGGGTGCGCTCGCGCGCATTGTAGACGCGCGTCCGGCCGCCGGCACCCTCGCGCTTGGGGCTGATCAAACCCTGGTCCTCATAAAAACGGATCGCACGTGGCGTGATATCGAATTCGCGGGACAGTTCGGTGATAGTGTAATTAGGCATGAAAGAAGCAGTCCAGATGCGGGGTGAATGCCAGGCCGGCATTTTATGTTTAGAATGATGCCCAGTTTACGTTAACGTAAAGCCTATTGTAGGCTGCGCAGGAAAAAAAGTTAACTCCCGCGCGCAGCCGTCCAAACGCCTTCCCGACACAGTACAACTCTTGAGAACGCACAATGAACTTGCTCGAAGCGCAACTTGACTACCCTCTCGGCGATACCTTGCCCGAATCCGGCAAATTGCTGCAGCTGGCGCCCGGCGTGTTCTGGCTGCGCATGGGGCTGCCATTCGCACTCAACCATATCAACCTGTGGCTCCTGCGTGACGAACTCGACTTGGGCACCGGCCTGGTGCAAGGCTGGACGGTGATCGATTGCGGCATTGCCGACGATGCCTCGCGCACGGCCTGGGAGACAGTATTCGCGTCGCAACTGGCCGGCCTGCCCATTCTGCGCGTGATTGCCACGCATTGCCATCCCGACCATATTGGCCTGGCCGATTGGCTATGCGAACGCTGGTCGGTGCGCCTCTGGATGACAGCCGGCGAATATGCGTTTGCGCGCATGATGTCGGCCTCCCTGCCCGGCGCGGATGGCACGGCCATGTTCCCGCATTTCCGCAAACATGGCTTGGCCGATCCGGAGATGCTCGAAAAATTGCAGGCACGCAAACATTACTATGCGTCATTGGTCCCCTCCGTGCCTCTGGCGTATACGCGCCTGCAGGACGGACAGGAACTTCGCATCGGTGGCAACATATGGCGCATCATCACCGGCTTTGGCCATTCGCCGGAGCATGCTTCGCTATACTGTGCCGAAGAGAAATTGTTGATTTCAGGCGACATGCTATTGCCTCGCATTTCCACCAATGTGTCGGTCTTCGCAATCGAGCCGGAAGCCAATCCGGTACGGCTCTATCTCGATTCTCTGGGAAAATTCGCCTCTCTGGCGCAGGACGTCCTGATTCTCCCCTCGCACGGCAAGCCGTTTCGCGGCCTGGCGACGCGCATCGGACAATTGGAGACGCACCATGCCGAACGCTTGCTGGAGGTGGAACACGCGTGCATTACCCCTCAATCTGCTGTAGATATTGTGCCGCTCATGTTCAAGCGCCCCCTGGACGCACATCAACTGAGTTTCGCCATAGGCGAAGCGCTGGCCCATCTGCACGCGCTGTGGCTCGATGGCGTGCTGCGCCGCCGTGTCGACAATGACGGCGTGATTCGCTTCCTGCGCGTCAAGGCCGGTTGATAGAAGAGCCCGCACACACAAAATCCTCGTTGAGCTGCTGCAATTGAAAGTTTGTGTGAACAAACACAGAAAGTTCCTGTCATACAGAGACTGACTGTCACGTCGTGACGTGGAATAGTGCGCACTAATGAAAGCAGCAATAGAACGAGAAGACTTCAGCGAGCGCCTGCAACAATCCCTGCGCAACGCAAGTTACTCCCCAGAGAGCCCGACCCAGCTGGCGCGGGAATTCAATGTCCGATTCGCGGGCAGGCCGATTACCGTCCATGCTGCGCGCAAGTGGCTGGTGGGCGAAGCGATTCCCACGCAGGAGAAACTGCGCACGTTGGCGCAATGGCTGGGCGTGACCGCAGAATGGCTACGCTACGGCGGCGAGAAGGTGCTCGGCGGCGTCGGCCCAGAACAAGGCTTGCGCTTCGAGACGGACGACATCAAGCTGATCGCCGACCTGCAGCGGCTTGACGACCAGTACCGCGTCGTCGCGCGCGAGATCATTCGCATGCTGGTGCGTCTCAGTCACCGCAAGTAGTATCGGCCAGACTCCAATACCAGTTGGATTCAATGCCGGTCAAGAGCCGACCAGCGCCCTAAGGTAGCGCAATCCGGCAATCGCCCTGCTGCCATACCACGACAACATTTCACCATCGACCAGTCGTACCGGCTTGCCGATCTGACGCGCCAGCTCGGCAGCATCCTCCGGTGTAAAGCGATAGGGCTCGCTCGACAGCAAGACTTCATCGATCATGCCGGTCAGCTCCGGCCGCCATTGGAACGACGGGTAGCGCAAGCGCCCATGCTCGGCCTGCACGGCCGAATCGGCTTGCCATTGATGCCATCCGATCAAGTCAAGCATGGCACCGATGTAGGTGTTGCGGGCCACAGTCATCCAGGGATCCTTCCAGATGCAATACAGGACGCGCCGCTGCCGCGGCACCGGTCCGCCAGTCAATGCGCCGTACTCTTGTTCGAATGCCAGGCAAAGTTCTTCTGCGGCAGCCCGTGCATTGAAGATACTGCCCAGCAAACGATACAAATCGAGGTTGTCACGCGGCTTCTGAGGATGTGTGACGATCACATTCGGAATGAACGCGGACAGCTGCTCGACGGTTGGCTTCTCATTCTCGTCGATGTTGACGATCAAATGCGTCGGCGCGAGCCGACGCACCTTGCCAATGTTGACGTCCTTGGTGCCGCCTATCTTGGCAATGCCGGAGACAATCGGCGCCGGGTGAATGCAAAAGCCGGTGCGTCCCACAAGACAGGGTCCCAGCCCGAGGTCGCACAGCAACTCCGTGACTGACGGCACCAGCGACACGATACGCGGCACTCCCGCGCGCACGTCGACCGGTGTATGGATTGTGCCGGCGGCGTCGGTCAGACTTGCGGTCATGGCGCTATCGGCTCAGATGCGGGCTTTTTGCGGCGCGCGCGAAAACAGCCTGTCGTACACTGCATTCGGCAGCAGGCGCAATATTTTGGCGACTAAACCCATCTGCCACGGTATCACACGATAACTGGTGCCGCTCGCGATGGCAGCGACTGCCGCACGGGCAAACTTCTGTGCCGGCATCAGGAACGGCATCGGATAGGCATTGCGCTCGGTCATCGGCGTATCGATATAGCCGGGCACCACGGTGACGACCTTGATGCCGGAGGAGCGCAATTCCACGCGCAGGGATTCGCAATAACTGATGGTCGCCGCCTTCGATGCACTGTAAGCGCCTGCTCCCGGCAGGCCGCGTATGCCGGCGACGCTGGCAATGCCGACCAACCGGCCGGCGCCTTGCGTTTTCATGCGCGCAATAAATGGCGAGAACGTCGCTACTGTCGCAAGCAGGTTGGTCGCCATGATCTGCTCGAATACAGGCAGGTCTGCCGCATGCTCGGTCAGAGTGCCGTGTGACACGCCGGCACTGGCCACGACCACATCAATGCCGCTGTGCGCGGCGATGAAATCGGCCGCCGCTTTGGCCAGCGCAGCATGATCGTTGACGTCGACGGCATAGAGGCGGTGGCGCTCGGGATGCGGCAAGCCGGCGCGCAGCGCCTCCAGCACATCGCCGCGGCGCGCAACAAGACCCAGGCTGGCGCCCTGCTCGGCATAACGCCGTGCCAGGGCCGCGCCAATTCCACTTGAGGCACCGGTAATAAATATTCTTTGCATGGCGGCTCCGTCATTATCGATACAAAATGCCGCAGTCGCGCATCGCGCGCCTGGCGTGCACTACCCGTTTATACCGGAACCACCAGGCAGGCAAGTTGCCGCGGTGGCGGCCTGAATTGACAGCCTTACCTGGCAGCCTTGGCTACCAGCCAGTCTGCAACTTTGAAGGAGGCCTGATAATAGTTGATCTCCGGTTGATCGCCAAGGCTGACGCCTGCCAGGGACGGAGAAGTCACGAAGCGCCCACCTATCACCAACATCGGCACGCTATCAATCTGATAGTTTGCCGACAATTGGCGCGCATGCTGAATCGATGTCGCGACGCTGAACGATTGATACGCCGACAGGAAGGCGGTCCGATCAACACCCTGGCCGGCGACAAAATCGGCAATCGCATTATCATCGTTCAGGTGGAGATGTTCCACATGGATGGCGTGGAAAATCTTGCTGTGCAGTTGCTCGACCTTGCCGAGAACTTCCAGTGCGAAGTAAAGCTTCTGCAGGTTTTCATCGCCGGGGTGGAAAGCGACAGGTACGCGTTTGAATTCGATTTTGGCGCCTTGCGATTTGACCCAGTCAGTGAGATAGGGGTCGAATGCATTGCAATGGGGGCAGCTATACCAAAAGAACTCGATCACTTCAACCCTGGCTGCCGGCACCGCTTGCTGAGCACCGCCGACAATGCGATATTCCTGACCTGCAACCGGGCTCGTTACCGAGGCGCTGCAAGCCCCGACGAACAGGCTGGAAGCAAGGCAGAGTCCCAGACCCAGACCAAGAGCCGCAACCACAGGCTTGAGCGTGCGCATTCTCAACTCCCCTATTTTGCGACGCGCACCACGGCGACGTCGATTCCGTTATCGGACAATTTCCCGCGCACCCGATTCATCGCTTCGAGCTGATTGAACGGGCCGAGGCGCACCCGGTACAGAGCGTTCGCATCATTGCCTTTGTCGGAAATGCTCGCTTCGAAACCAGCCAGCGCCAATTTGGCCTTGCTGTTCTCGGCATCGGCCTGGTCGCGGAAAGCGCCTGCCTGCAGGTAATAAGTCCACTTGTCTTCTGCGTTGTCAGGCTTGGCAGCGGCTGCCGGCGCCGCTGCTTCCGCGGTCTTGGCGTCAGCTGGCTTGGCCGGAGTCGATGCCGAAGCAGGTGTCGCCGGCGCAGCCGGTGCGGCAGGCTTGCCGTCGGCTGCCGGCGCTCCAGCAGTTGCGGCGCCAGGCGTAGCGCCCGGCGAGAAATCCTTCGCCGCGTCCTTGGCCGCATTGTTGTTACCGTAAAGCGGCTTGTTCGGATCGGCAGCCTGGCCGGCCGTCAATTCCGGTGCCTTGTCCTGCTTGGCGACCTTGTTCATGAAAGGCAGGCTGCTCTTGGTGATCGCCACCGCCACCACCAGCGCAATCGCCAGCCCGATGATCAGGCCGATGATGATGCCGACAACCGTGCCGCCACGCTGCTTGCGTAGGCCACGCTTCAAATTGACGAAATTACCGTAGTTAATCATTCTTCCTCGATTCCATCCGCGATGGCGCCGAAACGCCGATCAATGCCAAACCATTGCGCAATACCTGGCGCGTGGCGCTCATCAAAGCCAGCCGCGCCATTTTGGTCGGCACGTCGTCGACCAGCACCCGCTCCGCATTGTAATAGCTATGCAACTCGCCCGCCAGATCGCGCAGGTAAAACGCCACCTGGTGCGGGCCGAGTTCTTCCAGCGCATGTTGCAACATGTCCGGATACTCGGCCAGTTGCGCCATCAGCGAGGCTTCGCGCGGTGCCGTCAGCGGTGCCAGGTCGACTGCACCGAGCGTCGATTCGTCGCCGCCCCATTGGGACAGCACCGAGCAGATCCGCGCATGCGCATATTGCACGTAATAAACAGGATTTTCATCGCCTTGAGTCAGGGCGATATCCACGTCGAACACGAATTCGGTATCGGCCTTGCGCGAGATCAGGAAGAAACGCACGGCATCGCGCCCGCGCGTCAGATCGCGCACCTCACCCTCCGGCGTTTCGCCGTTCGACCATTCGATCAGGTCACGCACGGTGACATAGGAACCGGCGCGCTTGGAAATCTTCACTTCCTCGCCACCCTTCATCACAGTCACCATCTTGTGCAGGATATAGTCGGGGAAACTTTTGGGGATACCCATGCCGACCGCCTGCAACCCGGCGCGCACGCGCGCAATCGTGCCGTGGTGGTCGCTGCCCATGATGTTGATCGCCTTGGGAAAGCCGCGCTGCCACTTGACGATATGGTAAGCCACGTCCGGCACGAAATAAGTATAGGTGCCGTCCGACTTGCGCATGACCCGATCCTTGTCGTCGCCGAAGTCGGTGCTGCGCAGCCATAGCGCACCATCTTGCTCATAGGTGTAGCCGCCCTTGATCAGGGCCTCGACTGCCGCGTCCACTTTCCCTTCCTTGTAGAGTGACGTCTCGAGATAATAATTGGCGAACTTGACGCCGAATGCCTGCAAGTCGAGATCCTGCTCATGGCGCAGATAGGTCACGGCAAAACGACGGATCGATTCGAGGTCCTCGATGTCGCCACTGGCCTGGGCCGGCTCGCCATCGCTGGCCGAGACGGTTTTTTTGGCCAGGAAGTCGGCGGCAATCTCGGCGATATAGTCGCCGTTATAAGCCGATTCGGGCCACCCTGGGTCGCCCGGCTTGTGGCCGTGCAAACGCGCCTGCACGGAATTGGCCAGAGTGGCAATCTGCACACCCGCATCGTTGTAATAGAACTCGCGGGTGACATCATAGCCTTGCGACTCGAACAAGGCAGACAAGGCGTCACCCAAGGCGGCTTGTCTGCCATGGCCGACGTGCAGCGGCCCGGTCGGGTTGGCGGAAACGAATTCAATCAGCACCTTCTTGCCTACACCGTCGCGACCCGTACCGAAGCCAGCGCCTTCGGTCAAAACCGTCTTGACCACAGATTGCTTGGCGGCGGCAGAAAGACGCATATTGATGAAGCCGGGGCCGGCAATGTCGATCGCCTCGATCAAGTCGGCGCGCGCCGGGTTGGCCAACACGGCAGCAACGAGGTTTTGCGCCAGTTCGCGCGGATTCTTCTTGAGTGCCTTGGCCAATTGCATAGCAATATTGCAAGCAATGTCGCCGTGGGAAGGGTCGCGCGGCCGTTCGAGAACAATATTTGCGGCAATGTCGCTGCCGGCCAGGATAGGCGTCAAGGCAGCCTCAAACAGGGAAACAATCTGGTGTTTTTGTGCAGCTAGCATGGAAATCGCTTATGAAAGTCATGCCGTACGAAAAAGACGACGGCGAAAATCCGCTCCCGGGGCGGGTATGGCAAAGGCGCGCCGGCTGCAAAGGCTTGAGAAAACGCCCATTTTGCCTTGCTCGGCCTGCCGCACACGCCCCATGGAGCACGAGAAATTATTCGTATTGCCCGATTATACCGGCCTTGAAAGGGAAATCCGGCCGAATGGCGCCGAGCAACGCCGCGCCGACACCCGTCGCCTTCAGCGCGCGTGCAGGTAACTTTCCATCAGGGCGTCATAAAAGGAGGCGCCGCTCCGGATGTAACCTTCTTCCGTAAAATGGACCAGATCCGGCCGACCCAGCGCCGGATTGCTGCCGGCAAACTGCTGCATGGCGCACATGCCACCCATGGAGGCGGCCCAGTCCCAATACAGCAAGCGTTCCTCGCGCGCAATCTGGCGCTGCGCATCCTGTACGGCGCGCAGCGCATCGGGCAAGTCGTAGCGGCAGCCGACACGCTGGCCCCTGCCCGTTTTCTTGCCGGCGTCGGGTGCGCCGATCAGCAGGATGGCCGCATTCGGCGCGGCATCGCGCAACTCGCGAATGGTGCGGCGCAGGTCGGTGCGGTAGCCTTCAACATCAAAGCGGATGTCAAACGCTTCATTGGTGCCATAGGACAGGATCACCAGATCGGGGCGGCGCCAGCCAAGCTGCTCGCGCACCGCTTCCGGTTGCCAGTTCGCAATAACTTTTTGGGTCGCGCCGACGATGCCGAGTGCATCGACCGTCACGCCCGGTGCGATCGCGTCAACCGTAATTGCCCCCAGCTCGGGCGGATTGCCGCCGGCCCGCAGCAGCAGGCTGTTGACATCATTGCCATTGCCGATCACGTAGCTGACCTGCCATTCGCTGCCGAAAGCCGGCGGCAATTCGCGCACTTCCCCATCGGGAAAGGTCAATGTCCATCCCCCTGCAGGGGCGTCGCCGACCCGGCGCGTCCAGATCGAAACGCGCAGCAGCCCGTTCAAGGGAGTCTTCGGCACGATTTCAATCGTGGCGCCCGGTCCAGCCTGGTTGACCACGCCGCCTAGCGGAAAATTGTCCGGCTCGCTGTGGCTGATCCGCGTCTTCCATTGGCCGCTCATGCGCATGAGCACTTGCGCAGAACGCTGGTTCTTGACATAGCCGGGCGTGAGCCACCCAATGCCGGCATAGCCGAAGCGTTGCTGCAGGCGTTCGCGCACGGTGTGGGTGAAATAATCGCCACCGGTGTGGGAATCCCCCAATTGCACGATACGCACATCCTCGCCGTAGCCGCGCTCCAGGGCCGCCAACTGGTTCCATAAATGCGGCGCGTTGGCGTCGCCATAATTGACGACGGCGGCCCCTGGGGCCGACGTAATTCCCAGCGCAGTCAGCAGACCCGCGAGCAGGACCGTCCGAATGAATCGCAGCGACATCAGGAAGCCTGCTTTGCCGCAGGCAGCTGCGCGATGGAGAATTGGCGCAAAATGAGGTTGGACAACATTTCCTGGCCGACCCGTGTGAAATGTACGCCGTCATCGGTCCGCACCGTTACCGTCTTGCCGTTTTCCGTCGTGATGTGCTTCTGGTAGGTGTCGCTATTGCCGCCGCCAAGTATTTCCCGCGTCGATACAAAACGCGCCAGGCCATCGTTGGCCTCGGCCGCATACAACTGGTTGAGGATTTTCACGCCGCTGTTGATCTTTTCCCGGCCCATGTTGGGCGCACCGAGCCACACCACGCGCACATTCTGCGATTCGGCGAACTTGACCATGCTGTCGATACGCGAAGCATAGACCGATTGCCATTTTTCAGTGCCGAAACGTTCGGCGCGGCCGCCGATGAAAATATCCCAGGTATCGTTCGCACCCAGAAACACCACCATGACGGTGATCCGGGAGTCCGGAATCGCCTTTTGCACAGTGGCGGGCCAATCGAAATAGCTCGGGTAGGCCAGACCGGTACTTTGCTTGCTCAAGTCGACGCTGGTGATGTTGGCCTTCTGCAGCGCACGTGCGACATGCGGCGCGACGCCTTGCATCATCGAATCGCCGACCAGCAACACCTTGTCTTGCGGAGTCAGAACAATGCGGCCATCTTCGTTAAGCGGCGGCAATGCCGGCTTGGGAGTGGCTTCGAAGTCCGGGACCTCTGCCTTGGTCCCGGCCGGCACCGCTGCAAGCGGCAAAGACGACGGACTCACGCCCGACTTGCCGTCGGTCCTGCCTTCAATCTGGCCGGCGGGCGCAGGCACTGCTTTCTGCGACGGAACAGGAAGATTGGTATCGAGCCGGGGCGCAGCAGCGACTGCCAAGGATTTGCCGGCAGCCGGATTGGCGTGCGGCGACTCCATCGTCTCCGGTCCCAGCAGCACAATATTGGTCGCAAGCGTCATTCGGCCCCCGACCAGATCGAACCATTGCTGCTGTGCGTCCAGTCCGGCGGCAAGGTTCTGGCTGAGCTGGACGCCGCCTTTCCATGCGGGATCATTACTCATCGCCGTCAACCCGAGCTCGCTATGCCGGGTCTGCTGCCAATAGGTATCGAGCGCGTCGTGGCGCATCCAGCAGACCAGGGTCAGCGTGGCGGCAAGCACCGACAACGTGACGGTTGGGCTGGCGGAAGCCCCGCTTGGCGCGGTCCGCGATCCTGTAGGTGATTCTGGTGATTCTGTTTCCCGATTCATCGAATTGGCAATCAATAGGAATAGTAAAGAAAGGCCGGCACGCCCGACGGGCCAAGCATGGTGACGACCAGTACCACCGCCGCCAGCAACAACGGCTTGAGCAACATGGGCGTGCGGCTCAAGACCGTCAGTGATCCACGGCTGAAGCGCTCGCTGAAATAGGTCGCGGCGAAGAATAACGCCAGCATGGCCAGTCCGCCGACCACATTCAAATGCAGCGGTGCGTCGAATCTGGCAAAACCGGACAGGAAATTGAGAGCCTCTTGCCAGCCATCGGCCCGGAAAAATACCCAGGCCAGGCAAACGAAATTGAAAGTGACAATGCCGGAAACGAAGCCACCCCACTTCCCGGGCAAAGGCTTGCCGCCCAGTTTCTGATACGCGTTCTGCGCGATCACGCCCAGGCCATGCAATGCGCCCCAGATCAGGTACTTGATACTGGCGCCGTGCCACAGGCCGCTGATCAGCATGGAACTCAAGAGTATGCCCTGGGTCATCCACCAACTGCCGCGGCTCCCGCCCATCGGGATATAGACGAAGTCACGAATCCACGTCGAGAGCGAAATATGCCAGCGGCGCCAGAACTCACGCAGGTTGCGCGCCAGGTAAGGGAAATTGAAATTATCTGGTAACTGATAGCCGAGCAACATGGCCATACCGATCACGAGGTCGGAATAGCCAGAGAAATCGAGGTAAATCTGTACCGCATAGGCATACATGCCGACCAGCAATTCCGGTCCCTGGAAGGCATCCGGATTGGCAAACAGCGGCTTGACCCACGCTTCTGCCACCCAGCTTGCGAGCCAGACCTTCTTGACCAGGGCCGACAACAAGAGAAAAATTGCCAGGTCGGGATTGACCATGCGACGCGTTTCACCATTCTCGATCTGGGTCAGCAAGACCCCCGGACGGCAGATCGGCCCCGCCAGCAGGGTCGGGAAAAACGCCAGATAGAGCAGGCTGTCGCGCCAGGCTGCAGGTTCGCGCTCTGCGCGCCCCACCGCGACCAGGTAAGCAATTGACTGAAAGGTATAAAACGAAATCCCCACCACGCCTATGATATCGAGCGCCGGAATCGCCACGTCGAAACCGAGTTGGGCCGCCCCGCTCTGGATCATGTCGCGTACGAAATCGAAATACTTGAAGAAGGCCAGATTGAGCACCGAGAGGAACACAGCGACGCCGACGATGGCTCGGCGCCGATCAGGCCAGCGATTGACCGCAGCAAGAAACAGCAGCAAACAGGCGGAATAGGCGCCCAGGATCACGGCAAACAGCCAATCGAGACTGGCATACAGCCCGTAGCTTGCCACCAGCAGAAGGACTTTCTGCGTTTGGCCCCACTTGCCAAGCGACCAATATAAAACCAGAAATGCGAGGAAGAAGACCGCAAACTCAGGAGACAGATAACTCATACATTACGGTATTACCGCCACAAACTCGCACGCAAAACAGGCACTCAGACGGGCTGCCATCTCTTTTTCCATTGACATTCAGGGAACGAGAAATATTGTATATCAGGCCCGCCTGTTTCGATGGCATGAAGCGCCTAAACTGTTGCAGTTTGATGCCCTGGGCCACGGTAATTTTCACAAAACCGGGACAAATCTACCTAATTCGACGTGAAGTTCTCAAAATCGGCATAATCGCGATTCCCAATTCTCCAAATTCCAGGAACAGCATGCAAACGCCGCGCATCCAGATCAGCCCCAATGGCCCCGAATTTTCCCGTATCGCGCTGGGACTCTGGCGCCTGGGCGGCTGGGACATGTCGCCCGCCCAGAGACTGGAATTCCTCGAGCAGGCGCTGGAACTTGGCATAACGACCATCGACAACGCCGACATCTACGGCAGCGAAGCCCCGTTCGGTGAAGCCCTGGCGCTGGCACCGAGCCTGCGCGACAAGCTCGAAATCGTCACCAAATGCGGTATCGTTCCGCTGCGCGATGCACAATCGGCCACCCATGCGCCACACTACAATACCAGCCGCGCCCACATCATCGCCCAGACCGAGCAATCGCTGCGCCTGATGGGGATCGAGACAATCGACGTTCTGCTGATCCATCGCCCCGACCCCTTGATGGATGCCGACGAGGTGGCCGAAGCGTTCGCCTCGCTCAAAGCCGCCGGCAAGGTCAAGCATTTCGGCGTGTCGAACTTTAGTCCTGCCCAATTCGAACTTCTGGCTTCGCGCACGCCCCTCGTGACCAATCAGGTCGAGCTGTCGCCGATGTTCCTCGCGCCGCTGCACGATGGCACCTTGGACCAATGTCAGCAGCTGCGGGTTGCTCCCATGATCTGGTCAGCCCTGGCCGGTGGACGCCTGTTCAGCGACGCCACGCCGCAGGGGGAACGGCTGCGCGCGACACTTGATGGCTTGGCCAAGGTGTATGGCGTGTCGGCGACGACAATTGCCTACGCTTGGTCTCTGCAGCATCCGTCGCGCCCGGTTGTGCTTACCGGTTCGCGTCGGATTGACGCTGCGCGTGAGGCGGTTGCCGCTACTTCGTTGACGCTGGCGCGGGATCATTGGTTTGCGGTTTGGAGTGCTTCGAATGGGTTTAATGTGCCTTGAACGGAGCCCAAGTACACGCTGAACAGCGCGCTGACTGGACTCCCCTCGCCCCCAGGCGGTGGAGTCGGGGTTTCGGTCAGCATGCTGACCGCCGACGTAACGGTACCCGCATGCAGGCGGGTAATCTCTCCCTGCAGGGACACAGGGGAGAGGGGGCCGGGGGAGAGGGGGTTCGCGACTTGATTGCAATCGCGAAGAGAAATGGCCGTTTCTCGCATTGCTCGCGAAGTTGATCAAATTTTTCTTTCTCGTCGGTACCTTCGCCGGGGGTAGCCCGGCAGCTAGTTACCTTCTTTGTCTCGCCAAAGAAGGTAACCCAAGAAAGGCGACCGCACGACGACGCCCCTTCGGGGTTCCCAAAAAGGTCGTAGCCAAAGCGGGAAGCGCGGAAACTCGCCTTCGGCTCAGACATCCGCGCTTCTGATCCGCTTTGGCTACGACCTTTTTGGCGTCGTCGCAAGCGGAACTGCACCCGGCGCTACGGCATCTTGTATCGCTTAGCTTGCTGGTTCCAGGCAGGAAGCAAATTCAATTAAACCCTCGAATCGCAGCTCTTGGGCGAAGATCAGAGGATTACACACACTAGGCATCACTAAAATTCGATGATGCGCTCATCAACCGGTAGCGCCGTAGATTGGAATTTCATCCCAAACTTTAACTTCTACCTTAGTCTCGCTTCCGCAGAAATGGCGAATTTGCATTTGACTGTTAATGTCTAAGCGCTTTGGGCAAGACAATATAGAGTTGCGTCCAAGAAGTTCCGCTTGCGACGACGCCAAAAAGACCGAAGCCAAAGCGGAATAGAAGCGCGGATGTCTGAGCCGAAGGCGAGTTTCCGCGCTTCCCGCTTTGGCTTCGGTCTTTTTGGGGACCCCGAAGGGGCGTCGTCGTGCGGTCGCCTTTTTTTGCTTACTTTTTTTGGCGAAGCAAAAAAAGTGAGTAGCCGCCGGGCTACCCCCGGCTAGTGTCAACGGAGCGACTGCGATATTAAATGTCGCCGGACGGGGCAAAACAAAATTCCTTGGTTCCCGCGGGACGGACAATTGCTTTCGCGAGAGGCATCTCAATGCGCCCCACTCCCCCGCAACATCTCCCCACCCTGCGGCACACGCCCCCGATCCAACTCCCTCCGAAACAAAAACAACGCCACCAAAATCACACTCATAGGCACCAGCGTAAGGTAAAACGCCACCTCGCCACTCAAGCGAGCGAACGCAAACCCCGTAATCAAGGACCCGGTCGTCCCGCCCAGCGCCGAGAAAATCACAATCAACCCCGTCATCGCCGAATGTTGATGCTTGGGCAAGGCCGACAGAATCAGCGAGTTAATGACCGGATAGATCGGCGCCATGAATAACCCGATCAAGGGGAACATGAAGGCGGCCAGCGGCGCGCCGGCCCAACCAACAACCTGACCCGGCGCAAGGCCGCGTGCCAGCGGCAGAGCCAGGAGCACCAGCCCCGCCATGGCTATCACACAGATATTGAGCAGGGCGTACCAGCTGATTTTCCTCACCAGCATGCCGAAACTCAGGCGCCCGATCGCGGTCGATGCCGCCAGGATGCTGGTGACCTGTACGCTCATGGCCATCGGCAAGTGCAATATTTCATTGTTGAAGGTCGGCAGCCACGAAGTCACGCCCTGCTCGATCAACACCGAGAGAAAGGCCGAGAGCAAAAACACGTAGACAATGGGTTTGGCCAATAGGCCCAACATGAGGAAGAACCCTTGACTCTCCTGCGCCTGGTCCGGCCTGGCTTGCGACTCATCGAGCTCGGCGCCAAGAAGCAGGAGGAAGATCACGGCGCACAAAGCGGCCAAGACCCAATACACGCCGAGCCAGCTGGCCGATTTCGGGTGCTCCGAATCGATGAAGGCGGAAAACAGCCAATAGCCGCTCAACACACCGATCATGAAGAAGCCTTCGAGCAGGTTCATCAATTGGGCATGTTCCTTCTGATCGCGCGTCAGCAAGCCAATTGAGGAATAGACCGATACCTTGACCAGGGCGAACGACATGCCGGCGCACATGAAAAACAGCTTGGTCGTCAGGAAGCTCGGCAGCAAGGGCATGGCCGCGCATGCTGCGCCCATGATGGCCAAGGCGATCAGCATGGAATTGCGATAACCGACGCGCGGCAAGAAGGCGGCGGCTATGAAGGACACCGCAGCGATGGTCAGATCCTTGAATGCCTCCAGTACGCTTGCGCCCGGTTTGCTGACATCGTAATGATGAATGACTTGCAGGATCACCGTGCCGACGCTGTTCAACAGGATGGCGAACAGAAAGTAGATCAGGAACAGCGAGGCTGTGATGCGCCAGTTTTTTGTCATTACATGTCCATGGAAAACAGATGCAACCCCGCTATCACGCGATCGGCCTCGACGAGCACGGCCGGATCGCCGATCCCCAATGCCGTCATGCCTGCGGCCTTGATCGCGCGCACGCCGGCGATGGCATCCTCAACACCCAGGCAACGTGCCGGATCGACTGCCAGGTGCTTTGCCGCGGTCAGGAAAATCTCCGGGTGCGGCTTGCTGTTGGCGATCGTCGCGGCATCCACAATATCATCGAATAATGAAGTTATGCCAAGTCGCTCCAGCACGGTTGCCGCATTTTTGCTCACCGACGCCAGGCCGGTCTTGAGGCCGGCCCGGCGGACTGCTTGCAGCGCAGCGCGCGCGCCAGGCAAGAGGTCGTCCGGCGTCATGGTCGCAATCAATTGCTTGTAATGGTCATTCTTCTGCTCGGCCAGCGCCAGCTTGCTGTCGAATGAATAGCCGCCCGCAGCGTCGCCGAGGATCAGGTCCAGCGAACCCATGCGATCTATCCCTTTCAGGTGCTCATTGGCTGCTTCGTCGAATGCAATGCCCAGCGAATCTGCGAGGCGTTTCCAGGCCAGGAAATGATAGTGGGCGGTATCAGTCAATACGCCATCGAGATCGAAAATCACGGCATCGAAGCGCGGCGTCATGATGCTTGCACCAAAGGCAGGGTTCGTGTTGGCACCTGGGCTGTCAGTTCGACCGCCTGATCGTGATGACTGAAATTGAGCAGCGTGCCATCGAGCAGCCGGTATTCCACACCTTCGGGCGCGACGCGCACTTGTAGCAACTGGCCGCGCACGTGAACGCGGAACTGGTAATGGCTCCAGCGTGCCGGCAGGGTAGGCGCGAAACCTGGCTGCCCCTGGTAGACGCGCATGCCACCGAAGCCGCATGCCACGCCCAGCCAGGTGCCGGCCATCGCAGCCGTGTGCACGCCGTAGCAAGTATTGCCATGCGTGTCGTCCAAATCCAGGCGCGCGGTTTCCATGAAGTAGCTATAGGCCTTTTCACGGTAACCGACTTCCGAAGCGACAATGCTGAAAATACAGGAAGACAGCGACGAGTCATGCGTCGTGACTTTTTCGTAATAGTCGAAATCGCGTCGCTTTTCCTCGATTGTGAAGCGGTCGCCCTGGAGCAACAGGGCCAGGACGATGTCGGCCTGCTTGCAGACCTGGTGCCGGTAGATCACCAGCGGGTGGAAGTGCAGCAGGAGCGGATATTTGTTCTTCGGGGTTGCGGCGAAGTCCCACAGCTTCTTGGACAGGAAACTGTCGTCCTGGGGATGAATGCCGGCCTTGTCGTCATAAGGGAGATACATGGCAGCTGCAGCGCGTTGCCATTCGCCGATTTCCTGCGGTTCCAGCTCGATTGCGGCGGCCAGTCTGGCAAACGCCACCGGATCGGCACGCATGATGTTCTCGGCCACTTCGGCCGCATAGCGCAAATGCATTTGCGCCATGATGTTGGTGTAATAGTTATTGTTGACCAGAGCCGTGTATTCGTCGGGTCCGGTCACTTCGTTGATGCAGAACCGCCCGGGGTCGCTGGGAGAATAGCAACCGATGCCGATCCAGATGCGTGCCGTTTCAAGCACGATTTCTGCCCCGTACTGCATCAGATAGCCGGTGTCGCCGGTGACTTCGACATATTGCCTGATCGAATAGGCGATATCGGCATTGATATGGTATTGCGCCGTGCCGGCCGGAAAATACGCCGAGCACTCCTCGCCGGCAATGGTGCGCCATGGATAAAGTGCGCCCTTGGCGTGCGACATCTGGCGCGCCCGCTCCCTCGCGTGGCCCAAGCCGCTATATCGATACTCAAGCAGCTTGCGCGCGATGTCCGGCTTGGTGTAAAGAAAAAAGGGCAGGATATAAATCTCCGTGTCCCAGAAATAGTGCCCTTCGTAACCTTCACCGGTCAGGCCTTTGGCGGCGATATTGGTTTTGCCGTCGCGACCGACCGACTGCAAAAGGTGGAACTGGTTGAAGCGCATGCCCTGCTGCAAGGCGTTGTCCCCGGCGATCTCGACATCGGCCTGCTGCCAGTAGTCGGCCAGGTAGCGTTGCTGTTCTTCGCACAGTTTCTCGAACCCTGTCGCTTTGGCCAGGTTCAGTGCTTCCTTGGCACGCGGCAATAGCTCCTGTTCCGGATAATCGCGCGAAGAGAAATAGCAGCCGAATTTGACCAATGCCGCTGTTTCCCCTTGTGCAAGATGAAAATCGAAGTGGATCTCAACGCGCTGGTCGTGCACCGCCTGTGCCAGACTCACGGACCCGCTGATATCGAGCTCGCTATCGACTGCACTGACGAGCGAGAATCCACTGTTGCCGGTTCGTTGCGTCAGGGCCGCAAAACCGGCTTGTTGCTCGATATCGACCAGATGCAGCGATGGTCCGTTGATCGAAGATCCCACACGCGGGTCGTCTCCTGCTTCCATGTTCTTGACTGCACCGTCGAGCGGGGATGTCATCCGCATGCGTCCCGAGAAGTTGAGTGCCTCGATTTCGTAATGCACGGCATACAGGTGCTTGTGCGCGAGGCAGACGATACGGCGGCTCCGCACCGCCAGGCGCAGCCCCTTGGGGGAGATCCATTCGAACCGGCGCGTCAATATCCCCGTGCGAAAATCGAGTGCGCGCTCGTAAGCTGCGGTAGTCCCTTGCAGCAAATCAAGGCGTTCGCCATCAAGCCAACATTCCACCGTTTTGCCGTTGGGTACGTTGAGCATGAACTGGTTTTGTTTGGCCAGCCCGTAGGCGGCTTCCGGATAGTGGATTTCCTCGCTCTCATAGAATCCGTTCAGGAAGCAGCCGTCGCGCGTGCTTCCCTGTGGGCCGGTATAGGATTCTTCATGGGTGCCGCGCAGGCCGATGTAGCCGTTGCCCAGCGCAAACAGCGATTCGTCAAGAAAATGCGAATCGGAATCGAAACCGGTTTCGCGGATCATCCACGGATCGAGCGGAAAAGTGTGAAGACGGCTGTGTTTCTGCTGCACGATGCTATTCCTCTTTATTCATTGGCCCTGATAGGCCGCCATGGCCAATTTCGCCGACAGCCCCTTGAAGGCCGGGTAGTCTGCCGTGATGAGGTAGGTAGGTATTTGTGCCAGGTAGGCGGAGAATCGCCCCTTTGCTTCGAACCGTGCGCGAAAGCCCGATGTATCGAAACGCAATCCAAGGCGCGGTACGATGCCGCCGCCGATATACACGCCGCCGCTCGCGCCCAAAGTCAGCGCGACGTTGGCCGCGGCGGTGCCGAGCATGGCGCAAAACGCATCGATGGTGGCGCTGCATATGCGACATTCAAGCGCCAACCCGCGGCGTATGATTTCCGGAACGCCGACCACGCTTGCGGGAACGCCTTCCTGATCGCATAGCGCGCGATAGACAATATCCAGGCCGATGCCGGATAGAAGCCGCTCGACCGAGACATGGGTGTATTCGCGCCAGGCAAATTCAAGGATGCGGCATTCTGTCTCGTTTGCCGGCGCGAAGTTGACATGCCCGCCTTCGGTTTCCAGCGGCGTCCATCCTTCCTGGGTCTTGACCAGACCGGAGACGCCGAAGCCGGTGCCCGGTCCCAGCACGGCAATGGCGCCATCGACCAAAGGTTCGCCGCCGTCGATCTGGCGCCGTTCCGCATTGCTCAAACGTGGAATGGACAAAGCCAGTGCCGTGAAATCGTTGCACAGTGTGAGCGCATGCCAGCCGAACTCCTTGCGGATTGCTGCGGGAGAGAAGCGCCAATGATGGTTGGTCATTTGCACATGTTCACCCGCCACGTTACCGGCAATCGCCAACGCGCCTTCCCTGATCGCGGCTGCACCTGCATCGCGTGCCGCTTCCGAGGCGAGATATGCGCGCAAAGCCAGCTCCGGAGTGGCATAGGATGCGCAAGGCAAGACTTCAACCGCCTCGAATATGCCAGGCGCCACTTCCACAGCGAAACGCGCGTGCGTTCCGCCGATGTCTGCCAGCAGCTTCGGCGCGTAGCGTTCACGTGCGCGCGCCAGGACCATTTTTCCTGCTATCGTCGATTCAATCATGATGTGTGCGGGCGCCTTTGGCGTATGCGCAGTCCGGCAACGAGCGCCGGATTGTGCGCAAGCCATGCATGATTCTCGTTAGTCGAAGCGATACTTGACCGACAATTCGACCGTTCGTCCAAACAACGGGCGGCCGATGCTGGCGTAAGGAATGCTGCCCGGGGTGCTGACAACCCGGCCTGCCGAACCTTCAGTGAGGCCAAGTTCGTTTGTCAGGTTGTTGCCCGACAGGCGGAATTCCAGCTTCTCGCCGACTTCAAGCAAGGCACCCGCGTCGAGCGTGTGGTAGCTCGGCAGGTATTGCTGGTTTTGCTGGTCGTCGTAGCGCGCATTGATGAACGAGTATGTGCTGTACAACTTGAGCGAGTTGGAACCGAGCGGAATGAAATAGCTCGGCGTCAGGCGCCATTGGCTGGCCGGCTGGCGCTGCACCATGAAGCCGTTGATGCCCGGATTGAGACTGTCGTTGTAGTCCTGGTAACGTGCATGCTGCATGTCGCCGCTCCAGGCGATCTGCAAGTCCTTGATCGGACGGATCGCGAATTCATACTCGACGCCGTAAGTCTTGGAACCGCCAACGGTGTTAAACGGCTGGCCGTTGGCATTGCTTAGGCCCAGGAACTGGTTGGTGAATTGATTGGCGAACAAATTGACGAAGGCCGTGTAGAACGAATTGACGTTTTTGAAGCCGAGTTCGAACTGTTTGATCTTGGTCTCGGGCGGCGGGTTGGTGGTGGATGAACCGCGCACCTGGTCGAAGAAGGGGAACTGGCCGCCTGAGTTGAAGCGGGCGAACACGCTCATGTCCTTGGCGAGTTTGTAAATGCCGCCTGCCGTGAAGGAGGTTAGATTCCAGTCATCGTTATAGGAAATGACCGGGCCGTTCGGTTGCGACACGCCGTTCACCGTTGACGGACTTTGGAAGGCCAGACTCATTTGCTGATGTTCGTAGCGCACACCTGCATCGAGCCGCAGCGCTTCGTTCAACTTCCACTCGTCGGCAACGTAGATTGCGCGATTGCCGGTGTTGCCGTTTTCGGCGATGCAGAAACCGCAGCCCGATGTGAAGCCACTAGCGTTGGTCGCCTGTACGCCATTGTTGAGGGTTACCTGGATCGGACGACCGGAAAGATCGATGAGCAGATTGTTCCCGAGGTTCCAGACGTCGTCGGACGAATATTGCGATGCATACAGACCCATCGTGACGGTATGGTCCTTCACGATCTCCTTGGTGAAGCGCAGTTCGTCGGTAAAGTTTTGCAGTTTCTTGTCCACGTCCCACAGTCCGTATTGGATCGTCTGGGTCGTTCCCGCCACCGTTCCGCCGCCATCGACATAGACGCCGGTACCGCCTGTTGCGCCTGCTCCAGTGGCAAAATTTGCAATCTGGGCCGACATGGTGAGCGGCGTCGGGCCGCCGAACAACGCGATGGTCGGTTGATCACCCTTGAAGAAATTCATTTTGTTATTGACATCCCAGCCGTCGACCTTTTGGTTGAAGTCGAAGCCAAGCACAACGTTCCTTGCGCCACGTCCATCTGCGAGGTCGCCCTTGGTGCCGTCTGGCAGAGTGAACAATCTGGTTTCATTGTTCATCGGGGTAAATGTCAACGGATTGACGCCGGGGTAAGCGCTCAATTGGCCGTTCGGTTGCAGCACGACGGGTACGCCGGTATAGAAAGCGTTCTTGTCGTCAGTGCCGCGCACGTAGAACAGCATTTCGCCATCAGTAATCTTATGCGACAGAGTTGCGGTGATAGAGCCGCCGTTATCGGCAGGAAAGCCTGCGTCGCGCACGCCGTTGTCGGTGCGGTAGAAACCCCCGATCGATCCGTACCAGCCTTCGCTGAGCTTGCCGCCGTAAAACATGTCGTATCGAATCAGATTGCCCGTTCCATAGGTGGCGCGAATGCTGCCCTCCGGCGTGTCTTCACCCTGCTTGAGGATGAAGTTCATGGTGGCGCCAGGCTGGCCGTTTGAATAGATAACGCTGGGGCCGCCGCGCAGGATTTCGGCGCGGGCTATCGTGTCGTCGATGCGGAAGGTTGAATCGTTGGCCAGGAATGACAGCGTCGGCGCCGGGAACAAGGGCGAGCCGTTCAACTGCAGTGTTACGAAAGGTGCATCGCCACCGGAGGGAAAACCGCGAATCTGGATGTTGGCGCCGGTTTGTCCGCCGGTCGATTCAACATATACGCCAGGGGAGATTTTCATCAGGTCGGCCGTACTGGTTGGCCCGGCTTCCTTCATCTGCTCTTCCGTCGCGGTCGTGATGGAATAGCCACTGTCAATCTTGCGCCGAGAGCCGCCGGAGGCAACGCCGGTCACGACGATTTGTTGCACTTCAGCCTTCACCGCTGCGTCTTGCGAGCCCGCTTGGGCGTTTGACTGGACTGTTGGCGCTGCTGCGTTTTGATCGGCGACTTGTTGCGCTCCGGCCTGATTCATCAATGCCAGAATTGCAATCGTGATGGAGGAATACAGCAGTGTGTTCGATGTTTTCATTTGTCTCTTCCTTATGATTATGGATGGTTCTTTGTCGGGGTCGTGTTGGCTTCATGGGGATTGTCCCTTGAATACCATCTTGCCCCTCTTCCTTTGGCTGTGACGGGGAATTGCCCGCTTCTTGCCTTGCCCTGCGCTTGATGCCGACGTGGGCGGAATGTTGTGACAGGGGTCATTGAAACAAGAAATGACATGGATGTCAATTTATTTGTTATCGATAACATCGTTTACCAAAAAA
>DATBQE010000092.1:0-7960 GCA_036561005.1 Burkholderiaceae bacterium
TGCAAATGCAAGCCATCAATGGCAGCATGGTTCATTTCTCCGCCAATGCGCGTCCGCTGACGCATATCGCCACATATGGATTGTGCCGTCAGAACCCAAGCTTGTAAATCATCATGCCACCCATGGACCAATCTCCTGCTCTGAACCCCTATTCCGCGTCAGCCGATCCATTCATGAAATTCCAGCATGGATAGTGGAGGCGTTACTGTGGCGCCGCGCGGCGTGATGCGTCACTTTACATAGCGCAACGCATTTCCTCGGGCCTCCCCGGACACCCTTACCAATTCGCCCCATGCCCAACCCAACACAATCGAAGGCCACTTTCAGGCACGACCTGCTCATGTTATATGGCATTGCCGCGCTCATTGCGGCGCTGGCTTACCTGGTGGCGCTTGTGAAGGGGATGAATGCGTGGGGTGCGTCGCCACATGGCAGTGCGCTCGATGTCGCCGTCATCGCGTTCGTGGCGATGGTCACCATCAGTTCAATGGCCGGCCTGGTATTCAATAATTTTGCCTTCCTCGGCGCAGATAAAGATTGGCAAGACTTTTGGTCTACGGACATGCTGGAGTACTTCACATCGAAGCAGCTTGATGCGCCTTGGCGCATCGCAAGGGGAAGGTTTATTTTGTTCGCACTTACCTTCGCATCGGGATTCCTGATTATCCGGGGGTACGCCTTCCTCATCGCTTTGACGTAAAGCGCATACCAGAACAACGCCGCGCATTGCGGCGCACGCAGGCGCTCCCAACCCTGCGATTCCACCCGCGGCTCCATGACGCCACGGTCGCGCCGGGCCACGGAAACCTCAAACCACCGACAACGTCACACCCGCAAATCCAATGTAGTTTGTCGACCGAACGCATTCCATAAAACGAATGGAGTGTGGCGCAGCGCACACTTCTCCGGCACAAAATGGAAAAATTGCAAAAAATGAGAAACCAAACTGAAATTCTTGCATCTAATTTTTCGAAATTAGCGACAAGAAATTATTTTACGGGAACTTTTATAAGCCATCACTTTGCCAATCGTCTCGATCGCATACTTCTTCCTGCCCGGAACCACCTCGATTCAGGCGCAAAGCAATTTCCTTTCGATCGCGAGAGTGACATGGCGCTTCACACCTTGGTGAAGCCGTAAAAATCCGAGAGAAGGCCATGAGCGTTTCGATGCCCAACGCCGTGGCCGGATCCAAACAAGCCCGCACTTCGCGGCCGACAATAACCAATGGAAATATCGATGGCAAGCACTCAAAATGCCCAAAGCAATGCATTCATATCCACCGGCATCCCAGGGCTCGACAATATCCTCGGCGGTGGCCTGACCAGAGAGCGGCTGTATCTGCTGGAAGGCGACCCGGGTGCCGGCAAAACCACGATTGCGCTGCAATTTCTGATAGAAGGCGCGAGGCGCGGGGAGAAGGTGCTCTATATCACGCTCGCAGAAAACGACGTCGAGTTGCGCGCGGTGGCGCAGTCGCACGGCTTTCCTACCGAAGGCCTGTCCATCCACGAAGTGATACCGGAGGACAGCGTGCTCGACCCCAGCGAGCAATACACGGTGCTGCATCCGTCGGAAGTGGAACTGAGCGAAACCAACACCCTCATTCTCGCCGCGGTCGACCGGGTGTCGCCCAGCCGCGTCGTGCTCGATTCGCTCTCGGAGCTGCAGCTATTGTCGGGCAGCGCGTTGCGCTATCGCCGGCATGTTCTGGCACTGAAGCAGTATTTTGCCAAACGTAATTGCACCGTGCTACTGCTTGACGACAAGACCGCAGTCGGCGGCGACAAGCAGGTGCGCAGTATCGCGCACGGTGTCATCTCGCTGCAGCATACCGATTCCGAATATGGCGCGGAACGGCGTATCGTGCGGGTGGTGAAATACCGCGGCATCGGCTTTCGCCGCGGCCCGCACGACTACACCATCGTCACCGGCGGCATCGTCGTCTACCCAAGAATCGTCGCGGCCGAATCGCGTATGCTGATCAAGCGTGCTCAGCTCGACACCGGTCTGGCTGCATTCGACGCACTGCTGGGCGGCGGCATCGAGGAGGGTTCCAGCACGCTCATATCCGGTCCGCCAGGCACCGGGAAATCGACGCTGGCATGCCAGTTCGTCAAAAACGTCACTGCAAACGGCCACCAGGCTGCCATCTTCCTGTTTGAGGAGTCGTTCAACACGCTGTTGAATCGATGCGACGGCATCGGCATGGATTTGCGCACGCCCTTCCAGTCCGGCATGTTGAAGGTGCATCAAATTGATCCTTCCGAGATGTCGCCCGGTGAATTCACGCACACCGTATGCCGCGCGGCCGAGGCAGGCGCCAAGGTCGTGGTGATCGATAGCCTGAACGGCTACCTGAACGCCATGCCGGAAGCCAGCTTCCTCAACACGCATTTGCATGAAGTGCTCACCTATCTGGGGCAACGCGGCGTGGTGACGTTTCTGATCGGCGTGCAGCAAGGCATTGTGGGCGCCATGACCACCGGCATCGACATCAGCTACATGGCCGACAACGTGCTGATTCTGCGCTACTTCGAAGCGCGCGGCAAAGTGGAAAAAGCCATCTCCGTGTTCAAGAAGCGCGGCAGCGGCCATGAAACGTCGTTACGCAAATTCGCCATCACGTCCAAAGGGCTGCATGTCGGCGCGATACTCGACAACTTTCAGGGCATCCTCACCGGGGTGCCAACCTTCCTCCACGACGCAAGCGGGAAGAAGGCGGTAAGCGACCTGCAAATGGAACAAGACTTTTAATGAGGCAAATATTATTGTAACGAGAAAGAAGAGCGTGGAGCTTCGGATCATCATCCATGCCCCCATCGGCAAGGACGCGCGGCTGATATCGCAAACGCTCCGGTTGGCCGGCATGGAATCATTTGTTTGCCTGCAAGCGTCCGAGGTGGTGCGCGAACTGGACAAGGAGGCAGGTGCATTGTTCATTGTGAGCGAAGCCCTGACACCGGAAGTGCGCACGCCCATCTCGCGGCTTCTCAAACAGGAACCGAGCTGGTCCGACCTTCCGATTGTGGTGCTGAGCAACCGGCGGCTCGACTCCGCAGAAATGCGCAGCATGTATACGGACCTGGGGAATGTGACGCTGCTTGAACGGCCGCTGCAGAGTTTTACGCTGGTCAGCGCAGCCACGTCCGCCCTGCGCGCGCGCCGCCGTCAATACGAGATGCGCGAAATCGATCGCCGCAAGGATGAATTTCTCGCCATGCTGGCGCATGAATTGCGCAACCCTCTCGCGCCCATCAGCGCGGCATCGGACCTGCTGCGCATCGGCAATCTCGACAAGGCGCGCATCCAGCAAACCAGCGAAATCATTTCGCGCCAGGTCAAACACATGAACGGGTTGGTGGACGACTTGCTCGACGTCTCGCGCGTGTCGCGCGGCCTGGTGACGCTCGACAACGAACTGCTCGACGCGGAGCAGATTGTGATGAACGCCGTGGAGCAGGTGCGCCCGTTCATCAACGCCCGTCGGCATCGCCTGACAATCAGAAAGTCCCCGGAAGTGGCCTACATCGACGGCGACCAGAAGCGCCTGATCCAGATTGTTGCGAACATACTCAACAACGCCGCAAAATATACGCCAGAAGGCGGCGACATCGCGGTTGCCATTGACGTCACGAACGACCAGGTCAAATTCATCGTCAGCGACAACGGCATCGGCATGACGCCCGAACTCATCACCCATGCATTCGAAATGTTCGCCCAGGCGGAGCGAACCTCGGACCGCACCCAGGGCGGCCTGGGCATTGGCCTCGCGCTGGTGCAGCGCCTGGTGGAACTGCATGAGGGCGAGGTCACCGCGCACAGCGACGGGCTGGGCAAAGGAAGCCAATTCACGGTTGTGCTGCCGCGTACATTCAAGAAACAGGCGGCACGCGCGCCGCAGGCAGAAACGAATTTACCGCCAGGGAAAAATCTGCGCCTGCTCATTGTCGACGACAACATCGATGCCGCCAATATGCTGGGCATGTACCTGGAACTGGCGCGCTACAAGGTCTCGGTGGAAAACAGCTCAAAGGCTGCGCTGGTGCGAGCGCTGGCCGAAGCGCCCGACGCCTGCCTGCTCGACATCGGACTGCCCGATATGGACGGCAACCAGTTGGCCCAGGCGCTGCGCGTGCACACAAAAACCGCCAACACCGTCCTCATCGCCATCACCGGCTACGGCCAGGACATGGACAGAAAACGCACCATAGACGCAGGCTTCGACTATCACCTCGTCAAGCCTGTGGACATGAACAAGCTATTGAATATTTTGTCCGGCTTGCGGTGAGGGGTGGCGCACGGAGCAAAGATCGCGATTTGATCGGCAAATCACTGTCGGTACTGGGCAAGCGGTTCATTGGTCCGTATATCACGCCTTGCTCGATTGAGATCGCATAGGCTGGGATAAAATCCCAACATGTTTTGCTCCGGGATAGCTGGGATTTCATCCCAGCCTACCACCAGTTTTTCGATGTCGTTCCCCATTGCAGCCAGCTGGCAACATAGTGTATTGTTGGCAAATAGTTGGCCAATCGTATAACGGAGAAATGCGAATGTCACAAGTTCTAAAAATAAGGTCGATCATATTTGTCATCACATTCTTTTTGTGCCAAACAAGCGGTGCAATGACAAAAGAAGAGCAAACTCAGATCATCAAGGAAGACCAGTCCGCTTGGGCGAAAGCCACCATGGTTAACGAACGTTATGCCCAGCCGCCAGAAAAGTGGCAGCGCGTCGACGACCCGGATATGAAGGTGTCGTTATATTTTCCGTGCGCCGCAACGAAAAAGGTCGATGAAGCCGTTACATACACTTGTGCAGTTGAACAGCACGCATATACTGTGCAGCTTTCGCGCGGCGATTTTGGTGTGCCAGCGGCAAATCAGGCAAGGATGGCTGGACAGGTCTATCAAATTCGCAAACGCTTCAAAGACGCGTATGGGGATCCGGTAACGACAATACCGACGACGCGGTTATTCTACGCCGGAGCTTTAGGGCGCGAAGAGAAGACGATATCGCCAAAGGTGGAAGTGGTGATGCGAACTTTGTTCCTCCCAACCCTCTCCATTACTATGTCTGTCGCTGCGAAGTCGGGTGAACTACCTGACGACGTAAAGGTGTTCTTCAACTCGTTGCAAATTATCAAGTGAACCTCACCATGCTAGGCTCGATAGGCTGGACTAAAATCGCGTAGCATGTTTTGATCTGCGCGCATCGGTGAAGGCGAAGGCATCCGCCGCGCGCGCAGCTTGCCGCGTTGCAGGCAGACGCGTCGGTACGGCTTGCGGGCAGAAACGTGCCGGCACGCCCTGCCAGCAGCGACAAGTCGTACAATAGGCGACCATGCAGCCACTCCCCCACACTTCACCCATGTTCACGATCTCTCGCGCAGCGCTCGAAGATGCGCCCACCATTCTCGCCATGCAGCGCCGCGCCTTCGCCGAGGAAGGACGCCTCTGCGGCAGCATGGATATCCTGCCGCTAGCCGAGCCGCTTGCCGCCATTGCCGAACATATCGCGCACCACACCGCTTTCGTCGCCCGCATCGGGCAAGACATCGTGGGCGCCATACGCGGCGTTGCGGCGGACGGCGTTTGCACAATACGCGGTCTGTGCATCGAGCCCGCCCACCACGGCTGCGGCATGGGTTCGGCCCTGCTTGCTGCGCTGGAAGCGGCCCATCCGGAGGTGGCCCGTTTCGCGCTAACCACCAATACCGTCATGCCTTTGAACGTGCGCTTTTACGAAAGGCACGGCTACCACGTCAGGGAATTGACGCGGGTGCCGGTCAACATCGTGTTGGCGCAAATGGAAAAGGTGGCCCGGACAAATTCGGGCAATTGACTGAAGTGGAATGTGTTGGCAGGTGACGGCGGCGCGCAAGGAAATCTGCTTGCCGCCTGGATTGCAGATCGAATGCCGACCTCAACTGCGTCGCGCAGTCCGCTGCGTGTGTTTTACCGGGCGCTCGTTACGGCAACAATGAGGCCAGTGATGTGACCGGATGAACGCAAGTAAAACCCAAAGCACGGCCTCGGCGCTTTGGGTTGAGAAGGCTTCTAATTATCGTGGGGCGCTACACTTGCCTGATTTCGCCATTTCCAGCTTGGCGACATCGGCTTTCCCCTGCTCTTCCGGAATTTGCTCCAGACCCGCACCGCCGACAAATACGCCCATCTTGATGAACTGGCGAATGAAATATTTCTTGTTCGCTTCGAACATTAGTTCGAGCGTGTTTGGTGAAAATTCAGACTGTGTATCGACTTTGTGCGTCTTTCCGCCTTCAACTTCTGTGTAGAAAAAGACATCTGGCGCACTCTCACCGACGCATTTACCGTCAATCCACACGTCTTTCTTGAGCGCCTTGCCGACGAAACTGTCACGATAGACATAAACGCCGGCATTGCCTGGAGTAGGCGCATTGAATTCCTTGGCTTTTGCCGATTCCGCCGGCGACGCCATTTCTACGGATGCACATCCGGTCATGAGAAGTGCGACTGCAAGCGCCAGGATAGACGTGATTTTCATTGAGTTGATTCCCCGATTGAGTATTAAAAGGTTGAGCTGATTGTAAATTGATTGACGCCCGCTCGTGGCGAGATGCGAGACTAACAAACAATCGAAAGAACGTCAAATTGACAATCTTAAGAAATATGATTTTTTAGGCGGATCAATTTTTGGTGGGATCGTCCTTGCCGGGCATCAGGAAAATTATTCGATTCCAGTTCGCTTTCACAAAACATTACAAAGCCGAAAACTATTGGCCCTCGCGCACTCGGCTCTTCATGCCGCATTCATTAGACCGGCAATTAGGGCATTTTGTGTATCATGGATACTTTCGCTGTTCGCCAGGTCAAAAGACATGCTTGAAACGTTCGTAGGAAGACAAAAGGAAGGCGCCACCTTCGTGATCTCTGCGCAAATGCTGCGCATGGCGCCGGCGGCGTTCGATACCCTGGCGCAGGGGTGGCTCGACGACGGCGGGCCAGGCTTCAACGTGGTGGGCGTGCCATTTCGCTCGGTCGTGGATGGCGAATTCCTGATCACCCGCGTGACAGTCATCAGGACGCGGGACGTGTAGCGAAGGCGGCCATTCATGGCGCAGACAGCCAGCGTGGGTAGGTTCTCCCTGGTGACTTGGCGTCCATGGCTATCGCCGACTCTGACCGATTGCCCGCTCGTGATATACCATGCGCCACATTTTTCCGATCAAAATAGACCACATCACGGTCAGTATGGGTAATGCGACTATAAATGAACCGTGGCCCAGCCCCCACGAATGAAACACCGCCCAACCTTCATGATCGAAAAGCATACCGAGCGGCGCCAGGCTTAGGCATCCAAGAACTGCGGACCACAGCCATTTCGCGCATCGACGCATCAGTTGGCGATCTACATCGGCGATAGCTTGATATGTAAGGATGCCGGCTGCGGGTACGGCAAATAGTATCGCGAGTCCATACGTGAATGGTGCCGATTCCAGGTCAAGCAAATACAGCGACGAATAAACTCCCGCGCCGACTGCCAACGCCATCACGATTGCGAAAAATTTATTCATCAAATAGTTCGTTCACTTTGCCCTACTTCTGCGCGTCCAGCGCATTGGTCTCGACCTTTCTCACCTGAATCGTGGCGCCGTTTGCAGGGAGCTCATAACCTATCGCTGCGACATCACCCGCGAAACTCGATGCACTGAGGGTGATCGCCATGCAGGCCAGCACGGCTTTGGAATAAATTGCGATGCGGGAAAATTTTGGCTTCATGGTATTTGGCGTTCTTAAAAATGTATCTGAATAATTCCCGCTGCACGCTGCGCCGGGAGTGTCTGAATTTTTGTGTGCAAGGCGCTCGTAGACTTTTCCACGGCGCCGATCGCCGCTCCCTGTGGAGAGCAAGAGCGAGCGGCGCGGTGGTAAAGTCGGATTCATTTTAACCTCTTGCGGTAAATCGTTCTGCG
>DATBQE010000093.1:0-4646 GCA_036561005.1 Burkholderiaceae bacterium
TGGGTCTGGCGTTCAAGCCGAACACCGACGACATGCGCGAAGCATCGTCCCGCGTGCTCATCGGTGAACTGGTCAAGCGCGGCGCGAGTGTTGCCGTGTACGATCCGGTGGCGATGCCGGAAGCCAAACGCGTGTTGGCGCTCGACTTCGCCGACGCGCCGGAGGCCTTGCAACGCGTGCGCTTTGCCGATAGCCCGAACGATGCGTTGCAGTCTGCCGATGCGTTGGCCATTGTTACTGAATGGAAGGCCTTTCGCAGCCCGGACTTTGAGCTGGTCAAGCGCCGGCTCAAGGAACCGGTGATTTTCGACGGACGCAATTTGTTTGAACCGGCGGCCATGTCCGAAGCCGGCTTTGAATATCACGGCATTGGCCGTTCGGTCTTGACGCGGGCTTGACGGTGGCGCTGAACATGGACAACAGCAAAGCCCCGCGCATTCTGGTTGCCGGCGACGTAATGCTGGACCGTTACTGGTTCGGCGAGGTCAATCGCATTTCCCCTGAGGCACCGGTGCCCGTGGTGCGCGTCGAGAAGCGCGAGGAACGTCTGGGCGGTGCGGCCAATGTGGCACGTAATGCCGCTGCGTTGGGTGCGCAAGTCGGCCTGCTCGGCGTGGTGGGCAGCGACGAGGCGGGCAATTCGCTGGAAAGCATGTTGACGGCGCTGCAAATCGCCAGCCACTTGAAGCGCGACCCGAGTATCTCGACAATCGTGAAATTGCGCGTGATCGGACGGCAGCAACAATTGCTGCGGATCGATTTCGAGGAAGCGCCAACCGAGGTCGTCCTGCGCGACAAATTAACCCAATTCAATGCCCTGTTGCCCGCGCACGACGTCATCGTGTTGTCCGATTATGCAAAAGGGAGTTTGGTTGATGTTGCGCAAATGATCGTTGCGGCGAAGCGCAATAATAAAACGGTTCTTGTCGATCCCAAAGGTGACGACTTTTCGCGCTACGCGGGCGCAACGATGCTCACGCCGAACAAATCGGAGTTAAAGCGTATCGTGGGAAGTTGGAGCAGCGAGGAACAGTTGACGGCAAAGGCGCAGAATCTGCGCAACGAACTCGATTTGCAAGCCTTGCTGTTGACCCGCTCCGAAGAAGGCATGACGCTTTACACCGCTGACGGCGTAACCAATTTTCCTGCCATGGCGCGCGAAGTGTTCGATGTATCGGGAGCCGGTGACACCGTCATTGCCACAATGGCGGTGATGCTCGGCAATGGCATGGCGATGGCCGAAGCCGCAGCAATCGCCAACCGTGCCGGCGGCATCGTGGTGGGCAAGCTGGGAACCGCGACGGTCACGAGGGAAGAACTTTTCGCAGTCTAACTTTGTACATTTTGTTATAGGAGAAGTCATGTTCAAGAAACTGTTGTTGGCATGTATTGCTTTTATCCTGACGATGGGCATGGCATTTGCCCAGGTTGAAGTCAACAAGGCTGACCAGGCGGCGCTCGATGGCGTCAAGGGTATCGGACCGGCGACATCCAAGGCGATCATCGCCGAACGCACCAAGGGCGGCGAATTCAAGGATTGGGCTGATCTGCAAAAACGCGTCAAGGGCATTGGCGACAAGAACAGCAGCAAGCTTTCCCAGGCCGGATTGACCGTCAATGGGCAAGCCAAGGCGGGCGCACCTGCTGCCAGTGCATCTGCTGCGGCATCGGCTCCTGCTTCTGCTTCTTCGTCGGCCAAGGCTTCTGCGCCTGCGGCCAGTGCTTCGGCGACAGCACCCAAGAAATAATTGAGCTGCTCCCCGTAGGTCCCCTACATGACCGCAGGGTACCTACGGATCAAGTTTGTCTCTTCAATTCCCCGACAATCTTTTGCCAAACGATATGGCATAGGCCGGCGAGCGGAATAGCAAGATGGGATCATTGGTCGGCGCAATGCCGTCAGCCATGACCAGCGGATCAAAATTGATTTTCTCGCACTCGGCGCCAGCCTGTGGTGCGGCATGCGATATGGTCAGCGTGCCGGCCTTGAAGTGCTCGCGGTCTTCCGGCCATAGGACAGTCGGGTTATCCTGCGGGTCGCCCGGCTTGCCTATCGTTACGATCATGTCCCATTGCGCCGTCCCTTTTTCGGTGCGCGCAATCAAATCCCGTTCCAGAAAATCGTGCGATGCCGCCTTCAGTTCTGTATCGCTCAGAGACTTTTCTCCGTCGTGCGGTACGAAACGCCATTTGACCAGATGCTCGGCTTTTTTGGCATCGACGAATTTGAACGTGTGAATGCCGTAGAAGGCTGAAGTGAAATATTCGGCCGGCGGATTGTGCGTTTGCAGGAAATTGGCCTGGGCCATGGCGTCCGGATGGGTGGCAAAAAAAGCCTTGAGTTTTGCCGGATCGGCTTTGCCGGTCGCAGGGTCGGGTTTGGCTGCGACTATCATGTCGTTGAATGTGTCGGGATGGGCGGCGCCGAATACCGGCGTGTTCAACATGGTGATGTGTTGCCGGTTGCCGTCCGGCAGGCGAAATTCCAGCGCCATGCCGCGCGAATTGTGCGCACTGTCTGCCAGTTCAGGATTGCCGCCGGCCAGTGAAAACCGCGCCACCAGCGGAACGGGTTTGCCTGAAAAAAGCAGCGAGCGACTATATTTTGCAGCCTCCGGCGTGCCGACGAATTCGCCACTTGCGCAGGTGCCCTTCGCATGGTTCTTGCGCATACCGGGGTGATTGCCGAACGTGCCTATCAATGAATCGACAACCTGGTTTGGTGCAACCGGTGCGGTTTGCGCTTGAACAGCCAAAGACAGGCCGGAAACCAGGAACAAGCCGGCGCTGCGGCGGAAATAAGTTGTAAGTGACATGGAAGTATCCTTGATAGTGTGATGTCAGGAAGGCTTTTGCAATTGTTGATAGACAGCTTCGGCAATGCGCGCGAGCTCGCCTTTGTCGATGCCGGCGGACAAGGCGTAGCCGAACTTGCCGTCAATCCAATAAAAGACATTGACCGGCCCTTCCTGAGCAAAGCGGAATCCGGTGTCCTTGTTTTGCTTCTGGTCGGTCGAAACATAAACCGTCAATCTTTGTCCTGCGATGTTGTGGTACATGAATTGCGCGACTGGACCGCTTTGTCCGGGCAGCAGGCGGCCGCCTATCAATTCGTAGCCGAGCTTTCCCAACTTCGGCGGGCTGATCTTGCTGCCGAGCCGTTTGGACAGCCAGGTGACCAGTTGATCTTCCTGTTCCGCGCCGATTTCGACCGGACGTGTCACTTCTGGGCTGTACACAACGTGGGCAATGGCAGCCTGATGCGCGAGACTGCTGCGTGCCGCGTCTGCCAGGTCCGGAACCGTCAGCTTCGCTATCGGTTCAGGCGACGCGGCGGTGGGTGCGTGCAACAGCCAGCCGCCGCTGCCGCTGACCAGCGCGATGAATATGCCTGCGGCTATGTGCTGCAAATATGTCCGGTCGTTTTTTGCAGGCCGCAAGAAGTGGCGTGGCAAGGGTTCGCCGAGGACAGGATTGTATGCGGCGCGCAGCATCTCGTTTTGCGTGCGATATGCCTGCAGACGCTGCATGACCTCGGGCCGTTCGGCGAGATAATTTTCCACGTCTTGTCTGCGCTGCGGCGTCAGCCGGTTATCGATATAGGCGTGCAGCTCGGTTTCGCAGATCGGGGAAGGGATCATTTGATTACCTTCAGTGGTGTAGCCAAGGAGTGCGCCTTGATGGCCGGCCCCTCCAGCAGGATGCGTAACTTTTCGCGACCGCGTGATAGGCGTGACATGACCGTGCCTATCGGAATGGCCAGGCTGGCCGCGACTTCTTCGTAGCTCATTTCTTCCAGTGCCACCAGGAGCAACACTTGGCGCTGTTCCAGCGGCAGCCGTTGCAATGCCGAGGCGAGATCGCGTAATTCGAGGCCTTGTTCCTGCGTTGGCCTGACCATCGGAATTGGCGTATCTTCATCCAGAGGATCGGCAGGCGGCGGGCGCCGGCGGAAATGATCGATGTGCATGTTGTGCATGATGCCGAATAGCCAGGCGCGCATGTCGGTGCCGTAACGCCATAGCGAGAGTTTGCGCCAGCCGCGCTCGACCGTATCCTGCACCAGATCGTCCGCATCGCCGCGGTCGCCGGTCAGCGCAAGGGCATAGCGGCGCAAGCGAGGTATGCTGGCAATCAGGGCGGCGCTGGCTTCTTGCAGTTCGACTGTCATCTGTTTGGGATGGATAGGTAAATTTGACCGCTATACAGGGATAAACGTGTATCCATGCAGCTTATTCCATCCGCGAAAAAATATTTTGCATTCCGTGAAGAAAGCGCGAAGTCTGCTGGAGGGCCGCAATCAAACGCCGATCCGGTTCTCGGATTAGAATGCTGATTGACCGTTTTTTCACCACCGCGAACCAAGCTGCAACCAAAGTCCGCAAGTTCAAACTGACACCATGCCCTACCTGACTGTTGAAGACACCATTGGCAATACTCCGCTTGTGCAACTCAAGCATATACCCGGGGAGGATGCCGCACGGCGCAATAACGTCATCCTTGGCAAGCTGGAGGGAAATAATCCGGCCGGCTCGGTGAAGGACAGGGCTGCGCAGTCCATGATCAAACGCGCGGAAGAACGCGGTACGATCAAGCCGGGTGATACGCTGATCGAGGCCACCAGCGGCAACACCGGTATCGCGCTG
>DATBQE010000094.1:0-10566 GCA_036561005.1 Burkholderiaceae bacterium
CCGCCGCCAGCCCCTTGATGAAGAAACGCTGGCAGACGAAGAATGCAATCAATACCGGCAGAGTCGACACTGTCGCCGCCGCCATCATCAAATCGTAACGTTGCTGAAACTGACCGATGAACAGGCGTATGCCGACCGGTATCGTCTGGACAGCCGAAGAACTGGTCAGTGCCCAGGCGAAAAACAGCTCGTCCCACGCCAGTAAAAAGATGAAGGTGGCGGTGGCGATGATGCCGGGCGCGCTGATCGGCAACACAATGCGTATGAAAGCGCCAAAGCGCGAGCAGCCGTCAATGACAGCAGCATCTTCGAGTTCGCGCGGAATCGACACGAAAAAGCCGCGCATGATCCAGATGCTGGCCGGCGTAAACAAGGCCACATAGAGAAAGATCATGCCGCGATAGCTGTCGAGCATCTGGAAATCCCAGGATTGCCCCAGATTGCGGTACAGCATGTACAGCGGCAGGAAGAACAGCATGCCGGGGATCACCTGCGTGATGGTGATGCCGACACTGACCGAATCCGAACCGCGAAAGCGGAAGCGTGCCAGGGCGTAGGCGGCGCATGTGGCCGAGGCGGTTGCCAGCACCGTGGTGGCGCCGCAAATGATCAGGCTGTTTTTCAGATAATTGAAGAAGTCGACATTGACCCACATGTCGCGGTAATTCGCCCACTGCAAGGGCTGATTGAAATCAAGCTGATTGCCCGTTTGCATGTCGTTGTAGTTGCGCAGCGACGAGAGCACCATCCACAGAATGGGCAGCAGTGTCAGAACCACGACGGCCCAGGTCAGGCTGGTCAGCATGAGCGACGTGGCCTTGCGGCTGGTGAAGCGCGACTTGGTTACGCTAGTCGTCATTGGTCATGCTCCGCTTGAAGGCTTTCATCCAGATACCAACGAACACCAGCATGATCACCATCATGATGAACGATACCGCCGCCCCCTGACCGAAGAACCAGTAGGAGAACGACTGGCGCGTCAGTAGCGGCATGAGCAGGTCGGCCCATTCGCCGGCATGGCCCGCGCCGTTGCCGAACATCATCGAAACGATATTGTAGGAATACACGTTGTCGATGATCTGGAACATGAGCTGGATGACGATTATGGGCTTCAACATCGGCAACGTGATGTGAAAAAATTGTTTGACCTTGCTCACGCCGTCCAGCGTCGCGGCTTCGTATTGGTCTTCCGGAATGGCCTGCAGCGCGGCCAGGAAAATCAGCATCATCACCGGCCAGGCACGCCACACGGTCGGGATCACGATGGCCCAGAAGCTGTTCGAGCCAAGCAGCCAGAAAGGCTTTTCGTCAAGCAGATGCAGCCAGTCGACCAGCACGACGTTGATAATGCCGACGTCGCGTTGCCACATGAAGCCCCATAGCGTGCCGACCACATAGGATGGCACGACCCAGGGCAATAGCAACAGTGTGCGCGCGAGATTTCGGCCGGGGAAGTCGCGGTTGAGCAGCATGGCAACTGCCAGGCCAATCACCACGGCCAGTACTGATACGGCAAGTGTGTAAAGCAACGTGTTGCGCAACGCGAGGCCAAGGCCGGCGCGGATCGGGCTGTGGCTTTCGAACAGCACGCGGCGATAATTTTCCATTCCGATGAACGGCGCATCCAGGTATTGCGACAGCGTGTATTGATTCAGTTTGAGCAAGGACATGTAAAAGCCCTGCACGATGGGAACCAGGTTCACCACCAGCATCATCAATATGGCCGGCAACAGCAGCATGTAGGGGAAGGCATCGAACTTCTTTTTGCGCACGCGTTTTCCTGTCTGATGTGTCGGTATCACACTTGAAGCTGTGCCATCACCAGGGCGCATCGGCGAAAGCAGGGGCCCGGCGGAAGCGGTGCTACGCACACTCATCGCGATTCATCCAACACGTCGTTGGCTTCGTTGGCCGTGGCGTCAAGCGCCTGCTTGATTGCCTGCGGCGTATATTTGCCGCGCACCCCGGCCACGATATCGAATGTGTTGCCGATATTTTTCAGGTAGACCGATTCCAGCGGACCCCAGGCCGGAATCGATGGATAGTGGCGTCCGTTCTTGATCTGGGCGACAAACTCGGCGTAGTGGGTGTCGGCCATCAGGGTTGGGTCGTTGGCCGCGTCCAGGCGCGTCGGCAGCATGCCCGACATCTTGCTATAGGTAACCTGCGCCTCGCGTGAGGTCAGGTATGACAGCAGCTTCCACGCTTCATCCTTGTTCTTGGACGACTTCATGATCGCCATGTCCGATCCGGAGAAAAAGGTTTGATTGCCTTTGAGCCCAGCCGGATAGGGTGCAACGCCGAAATTATGCGCCGTCACCGATTCCATCTGGCCGCCCTTGGCTTTCGGTGTATTCATTTGCTTCAAGATCCAGGGCCCGCTGAAAATCACTGCGTATTGGCCGTTGAAGAAACCGTTCTCGATTTGTGTCGAGTCCTTCTCCAGCGCCGATAGCGGCACCAGGCCTTCGGCTGCAAAGCTGGTGTAATAGGTGATGGCCTGCAGGGCTTCCGGGGAATTGATGGCCGAGCGGCGCCGGTCGGGGCTCAGCAGGTCGCCGCCGGCATTCCAGATCCACGGTGCCAGGTTATGGATGACATTCCAGTCGTTTTTGCCGGGATAGCCGAGCGCGGCGATTTTCTTGCCGTCGATTTCGACACCATTGATCTTTTGCATCGCCTGCTTGAAGCTGCCCCAGTTAAGGAAGGCATCGCGCGGATTGATGCCGGCTTTCTTGAAGACGTCGGTGCGGTAGTACGCTGCGCGCGCGTCGGCATACCAGGGCAGGGCGTAAATGGTGCTGTCGTCATAGCGATGTGTGGTGCCCCAAACGGCGGGAAAAAAAGCCTTGCCGCCGCCGACTTCATTTTGCTGTTGGGTGCTCAAGGGTTCGAGGGCGCCCATCGATGAAATCGCCGCGACCCAGGTCGTGCCCAATTCCAGAAGGTCGGGGCCCTGCCCCGAAGCGGCCGCAGCCGTGATCTTGCTCCATGCCGATTCCCAGTTGAGCACGGTGACGTTTACGCGCAGGTTCGGATTCTTTGCAAGGTAGGGCCGCAGCAGATCTTTCATGTCCTGCTGCTGCTGCGAAGTGGTGGACATGACCCATATGTTCAATTCCGTCGCTTGCGCCGCCGCGCAGAACAGCATTGAGCAAATTGCGGCACAGGCCGTCAGTCTCCGCGTTGGTCGATATCCGATTTTTTTCATAGTGATTCCGTTGGTTCGATTGGAACGTCGCCGGGCAGGCCCGAGCTACATGAAACTATACCCATTCCAGCCGATGCATGAGGGCGATTCTAGGGCCGTGACCGTGGGGCAACAATCCTGAGATATACCTGCGGGTATAGGTAGTTTTACCTATCTGAAATGCGAACCGCGGATTTCGGTCGCGGTGCAATGTGCTTTCGGAGAAAACACCCAGCCTGAATTGGTACGGCCCGGTCGCGATTGCGCGCACCATCGGACTTATAATGATGCTGGTCTCCGCCCTTGCAAAGAGTCGCCGAATGCCGCTTCCATCTGCCGTCCGCAATCACCCCTGGCGCCTTGGCGCGGCAGTGGTCGTAGCCATTCTTGTCATTGCGGCCATTTTCCTGTTGCGGGCGACGTTGATCAAGCAGCCTGCGCCGGAAGTGGTATTTGCCACCCTTAGCGGGCAAAAAATCAGCTTGCGGGCTTTGCGCGGCAAAGTGGTACTGGTTAATTTCTGGGCCACCAGTTGCGCCCCTTGCATGCACGAGATGCCGAGATTGGCCGAGTCCTATCGGGAACTCCATGAACGCGGACTGGAGATTGTTGCCGTTGCCGCCAGCTACGATCCGCCCAATTCCGTGCTGAACTATGCTGATACACGGCACCTGCCGTTTCCCGTGGCGCTCGATATCGAGGACAAGGTCGCCGCTGCGTTTGGCGGTTTGAAGGCGGTCCCGACGACCTATCTGGTCGGTCGGGACGGCCGGATTCTGATTCGCGTTGAAGGTGAACTTGAACCGGGCGAGCTGCGCAGCATGCTTCAGGACGCGTTGGCGGCGCGTTAGTCAAACTTGGGGTGCATCAGCGCTTCGACCTTGCTGGTCTATTTGCCCACGTGCGGCAAGTCCCGATCTTCAGGCCATATTGCCTTCAGCAACTGCGCCAGACGTGCGCCGGCCTTGGCGATTTGCTGCAGCTTGAGCTTGTCTGTCCTGGTTTGATAGTCGCTATCGATGCCCGTGACGTCCCATTTTTCCGGGCTCTTGTCGGGGTCGTCTCCCGTCCCGGGCTTCATCGTGAAATGCAGGCCGCCAAATACTTGCGGCGCCAGTTTGATCGAATCGCTCGCCCATACGCCCGACCAGCCGTCGACAGCGCCGCTGGTACGAGGCACTGCCCTGGCCATTTGCAGCAATTTCGCGTCCGGGGTGCCGTTGACAATCAGGTCAGCCGGCGGCGTGTCCCATTCGCCATGGAATAACTTCTTGCCGTCGATGATGTTATTGCCGCCGGCGGTGTCGTTGCCGAGCTTGTAGCCCATTTTGTCCGGGTCAACCACTTCCCCTTTGGCATTCAGGTAGAGCGCCGTCACATGCAAAGGCTGGTGGATGTCGCCAACATAGTGCGTTAGCAACATCAATGCTTCGCGTTTGTCGGCAATCGAGAATGGCGCATCGGGTGTGCGGTCGCGCAACACGGCGATCGCCGCATTGATGGAGTGCACCACGTCGTGCGTGCTGGTGCCGGCATAGCCGGTTTCGTAGTGTTTGCGCAGGTTGGAGACGTCGGTATAGTGATACTGGTTGTGGCAAAATTCGTTTCCGTGTACCGTCCCGCACTGCTTCCAGTTGCGCTTGACGTAGCTCTCGAAGCGTTGCTTGTCGTCAGGATTGGAAAACGGCGCGCATTCGAAGTACTGCGGGTTGTCCTGATAGACGAAATTGATGTCATCCACGCTCTTTACGCCCTTGGCGCAATCGGCCCAGACCGAAACCGTCTGCAGGTTCTTGTTGTCGAGCAGGGTGCGCACCCAGGCTTCCGCATGCGAACCGGCGATCAGACGGTCGGCCACGGCGCCGACATCCTGATGGCCTTGGGCATTCCAGGCGAGCGCGCTGTTGGACAGGGTGCTAATCGCAACGATTGCGACAGTTTGAGTGAATCGATGCAGGTTGAGCATGGCGTGATTCCTGGCTAAAGAGACAGTCAATGTACATGAAATATTTGACACTGATATGTCAGTCTCTGCCGGCTTCGCCGGCAAGCATGTCCGATCAGAATTCTGACCGGGCATATCGTGTACTTGGCGTCCAGGGCCTTTGCAGCCGGCTCTCAGGGCTTTGCTGAACCCTCAACACCAAAATGCTTGTCGAAGAAGGTCGCAATAGTGCGGAACACATGCACCTGGCTCGATGGCGATGAAATGCCATGCTTGGCGCCCGGATATGTCATCAAGTCAAACAAAATGCCGCGCTTTTGCAGATCGGCGATCAATTGTGTTGAATTGACGAACAGCACGTTATCGTCCGCCATGCCATGCACCAGCAAGAGCGGAGAGTGCAAGCCGTCGAGGTGGGTGAATACACCGCTTTGGGCGTAGCCTTCGGCATAGTCTTTCGGGCGATCAAGGAACTGCTCGGTGTAATGCGTGTCGTACAAGCGCCAATCCGTCACCGGCGCCACGGCAGCACCGAGTGCGATGCGGTCCGACCCGGCTTCCAGAAGGCGCACGGTCATGAAGCCGCCATAACTCCAGCCGAACACACCGATGCGTCTGGCATCGACAAAGCCCTGCTTGCCCAGCCAGTCGATGCCGCTCAACTGGTCTTCCACTTCATGCTTGCCGAGATTGCGATAGATAACGTCGGTGAATTTGCGCTCACGCCGGGCCGAACCGCGATTATCGAGCTTGAACACGACATAGCCATGTTGCGCCATGTATTGATCGAACAGCCCGCCCCAGCGCCGCTCGACGGTTTGCGCCCCCGGCCCGCCATACACCGGCAGGAACACGGGGTAGCGCTTGGCCGGATCGAAGCCGAGCGGCTTCATGATCGAATAATGCAGCACCTGCCCGTCTGCGGCGAGCATGGTGCCGAACTCGGTTGCCATATGGGCGCTGCGGTAGGGGGCGTAGGGATGAGCGTCATTCAACTCGTTGTGCTCAACCCAGGCGACCAGACTGCCGTCGGGACGGTGCACGCTCACCTGCGGCGGGGTGTCGGGATCGGACCAGGTGTCGACGAAAGCTTCGCCGTGTTTGGAAAACTTCGCTTCGTGCCAGCCGTCAGGTTTCGTCACACGCTGCGGATGGTCGGCGTTGCTGCCGTCGAGCGCCAGCGCATACACCTGCTTGTCGATCACGGCATCGCGATTCGACGCGACATACACGCGGCCGGTTTTTTCATCGACGGACAACAGATTATCAACGCCCCATTCACCCGAAGAAATCGGGCGCAGCAAATGCCCGTCGAGATCAAACAGGTATAAATGCTTGCGTCCGCTGCGCTCGGAGGGCCAGATGAAAGCCTTGCTGTGCTCCAGAAAGTGCGGTTCTTCGCCGGCGTGGATCCAGGTGGCGGAGGTTTCCGTGACGAGCGTATGCTGCGCCAGGCTTGCCGCATCGACGGCCACCAGATCGAGCCGCTTTTGGTCACGGCTTTCGCGCTGATACACGAGTTCGCGCGCGTCGCTGCTCCAGTCGGCGCGAACAAGGTAAATGTCTTGCTCTGCGCCGAGGTCGACCGGCTTTAGCGCCCCTGTCGCCGGCGAAACGATGGACAGCCCGACCACCACGTTGGCTTCGCCGGCGCCGGGATAGCGTTGCTCGACGACTTCCGTGCGATTGGGGTAAATCTCGAAGCGTCGCGCCACCGGTACCTGTGCCTCATCAAAGCGCTTGAAGGCGATTGCCGAATCGTCTGGCGCCCACCAATAGCCGCTGGTTTGCGCCATTTCTTCCTGCGCGATGAACTCGGCTTCGGCATTGTGTATCGTGCCGCCGCCGTCGCTGGTCAATTTGCGCTCGGCGCCGGAGGCCAGATCGATCACGATCAGGTTCTGTTCGCGCACGAAGGATACATAATGCCCTTTGGGTGAAATCTGTGGGTCGATCACATCACCCGCAGCAAGGCGCTTTGCATGATCGGGGTGCGCAGCGTCGACCAGATACAGATTACCGGCCAGCGTCACCAGCAGTTGCTTGCCGTCCGGCGACCAGCTGTAGTCGCCGATGCCGTGAAAGCTGGCGGTGCGCTCGCGCTCGCGCCGGGCCTTCTCGGCATCCGAGATATTCTCTTCCGGCTGCAAGGCCTTGGAATCGACCAGGCGGCGCGTCGACTTGTCGTGCAGGTTGAATTCCCACAGGTCGAGCTGGAACTGGTCGTCAACGCGGCCTTTCAGAAAGGTGACGCGCGAACCGTCCGGCGCCATTTGCAAATGGCGCACACCGGGACCGGACAGGGCGGGATCGGCGTGCAGGCGCTCAATGGTCAGGCGTTCGGCGCAGGCAGGAAGGGTGATGAAAGCGGAAAGCAGCAGTGGCAGAAAGCGCATGTTTTAGGGTCTGGACTGGAATTGTTATAGTTGGGCTGCGCCATGGCGAATAGTCGACTCTCATCTTGGCGCTGCGGCCTATTATATGTTGCCGGGATTTTTTCGACAGATGCAGATCGTGATGGAACACGCTCCCGCCTTGCACGGCACGAGCGTGCTCAACCAGCGCGCTTTTCGCCGGAAGCAACGATCGCCTTGAGGAAGGTAGTGACGATTCTGCCGGTACTGCCCGCTTCGAGATCGCCGGACATCAATGCCATGCCGCGCACGAGTGCAATAAATCCGGTGGCTATCTCGGTCTTGTCGCCCGGTAGTTCACGGCCAAGCAAGGCGAAGAGCCTGGCGATCAATTCCCCGAGTTCGTGCAGGTGTGCGCGATTCAGTTCGCGATATCCGGTCGCGAACGCCGGGCTGCGTTGCGCCTGAAGCTGCAATTCCAGCGCCAGTGCTGCGGCATCCGGATCGGCATGGATCGTGGCCGCCCAACGTTGTATGCCGGCCATGGCTCCTGCTGCATCGCCCTGCGCGCCGGCCATTGCCGCCTCGATCTTCGCCCGTTCCTGAAGCTGGTGTTGGCGAACGACTTCGAGCAGGATGTCCTCCTTGCTCGTGAAGTTTGAGTAGAACGCGCCTTGCGAAAATCCGGCCGCGTCGGCAATGTCCCGCACCGAGGATTTCGCAAACCCTTTCCTGGCGATCTCACTGCGTGCCGCGTCCACCAGCAGACTTCTGGTGCGCGCCTGGCTTTCCTCCCGGTTCAATCTCTGCATTGCCTTCCCCCGATTTACCCAATCCTGATATTTCAGATATCAATTGACATCTGGATATCAATGGATATACTAACACGGCCAAACGATGGACAAATCGCACGGGCATAGCGGATGTTATCGAGCAAGCGGGGCTTGGGCAATGCCGGAATGCCTCGCTTACGGTTTTTCAGCGTAGTTGTAACGCACCTTTTTTGGCTCAATCTGATTGGAGCATTAAATCATGGCGACTTCCATCATCATTATTGCCGGCCGCGTCCTGTTGGCGATGTTATTCGTGCTGGCCGGTGTGGCGAAGGTAATGAATCCCCAGCCGTTCATTGTGCATATGGGCGAGCAAAAGCTACCCAAGATATTGCTGCCCCTGGTCATTGGCCTGGAACTGGTTGCCGGGCTGGCTGTGCTGGTCGGCTGGCAACTACCCATTGCCGCAGGCGCGCTTGGCGCCTTCTGTATCGCGACGGCCCTGGTTTTTCATAGGGAATTGGGCAACAAGGTGGAACGAACCCTGTTCTTCAAAGACCTTGCCATTGCGGGTGCGCTGTTGTTCGTGGCGGGCACCAGCATGGGATTGACCAACGTCTGATCCGGAATACGCCGGCCCTCCGCAGCCTGCGGGAGTGTCCGGGCCAGATACGCGGCAATCCAGGCAAACTCGATTCGCTCGGCTGAACGAGCGCCCATTCATTCGGCTTCGGTAATCTCCGCGTCGGGCATACCCGATTTGATGGCGCGCATGACAAGGTCGTAATCCTGGCGCTGCAACAAGATCCACACGCGCATCTTGCTCGCGTGTTGCAGAGGCTGGATGCGCATGAATAGCATCAGATCTCCACAGACGGCTATCACCCGACGGCGCAATTCGGTCACATCGCAAGAATCCACCGTCAAATGCATCAGCATGCCCTGCCCGGTCAATCGTGAGCGGGGAGCTGCGAGCGCGCGTTTGGTAATGCGTATTTGACCGGGGCTGCGCAACACATTCAATGTTCGATCCGTCGAAAACGCCTTGCGGGTCTTCGGCACGAGGGATTCATGAGCTGCAAGTGGCGCCAGACCAGCGTTATCGCTCCGGCCGGATTTTCCGTTGCCGTTGTGGAGTGCGGAAATCGAACCTCTTTGTTTGATTGTGATCCGATTCATATTTGCTCCGGGCCATGTGATGTGCGTGAAATGAGCTTAACAAACCGGGTGTAAATATTTTCTAAAAAGGGAGCCCATACGTGCAAACAAACCGTATATTTCCCTCGTTCTGCGACGTCCGGCGGCCCGATCACCATCGGTAAAGTTTGCGCCGTTGCTGCAAGAATTTTTACGCAATTAATACGCGCAGGATTTTCCTTTTTACGAAATTTTGATATGCCGAGCATTAGACTGCTGGCATGATCTATACCATCGTCAGCGACACAGATAGCGTACAGACTGCCGCCCTTGCGGCAAATCTGGCGGCATCGCGCGCAAAAGAAGGCCGCAAGGTGCTGTTGATTGAAGCCAATTTGCACATGCATCTGCTGCTATGGACGCTTCGCCGTTACAGGAGGGAGGCAACGCTGAATTTTCCGGTATTGCCGCTGATTGACGGCGGACTCTATCGGGCGCTGCAGGAACACGGTTCGTCATACAGCGACATCGTCATCAATGTCGGCGCAAACAATTCCTCATTGCTCAGAACAGCCCTGATCGCTGCCAAAGTGCTTATCGTCCCGATCGAGCATCGGCACATGCAACTGAAAAGTCAGGACGAACTGAGAAAGATCGCGGATTCCGCCAAACTTTTTAATCCGCTGGTGCAAACGCGCTTGCTGGTTGCGGGCGCGCCCAGTGTCATGCCGGTGCAGGATTATGCTGCAGTTGTGGCCATGGCGGAAAAATATCCGGGCGCTTCGGTGGTGGCGCATCCTTCCGCCGGCAGCGTCGATGCCTTGAACGCCTTCCAGCGCGGCCTTTCCATTTTCGAAGATGCACGTGCAGAAGAAAGCGTGGTGCGTGGCATGGGCTGGTTGTGCAGGCAGCTAGGCAATCGCGGGATGGAAAAAACCTTGGCGACCCAGGCGCAGTAGTATTCCACGGGTTTGTTTCCAGTCGTTCACAAATCCTGCGAGGAATCGGAATTTTATGAAATGAACCGGAAGCAATCTTGGTGCGAGACTATCCCCTCTTGCAGGATTTGATGTAGTCAAGCGCAGGAAAATTTTTCTTCAGATATGAGGCGCCATCCGGCGCTTCGATTTTTTGCGGGTCGGGCCCGGCGCCCCATGGCGCGATGTC
>DATBQE010000095.1:0-22819 GCA_036561005.1 Burkholderiaceae bacterium
GTCGATGATCACGACCTTGCCCTGCAATTTTGCGCCGACGATGGTGCCGCCCTCGCCGTGGTCCTTGGCTTCCTTGCGGTTAAAGGCAAAGGAAACGTTGCGCCCCTTGCGCGCCAGCGCCACCGCCGTCGCCGAAGCCAGTGTGATGCCCTTGTAAGCCGGACCGAACAGCATGTCGAACTCAACACCCGAGTCGAGCAGGGTGTCGGCATAAAACTCGGCCAGCCTCCCGAGATTGGCGCCATTGTTGAACAGGCCTGCATTGAAGAAATAAGGCGACAGCCGGCCCGCCTTGGTGACGTATTCGCCAAAACTCAGCACGCCGGCCGAAACTGAAAATTCAATAAACTCCTGACGCAGCTTGTCCGACATCTTGTTCACCCTTCAATATTTGGGATTTCCCCCGACAGCCGCCATTTTACTGGATGCGAGACAGGGCCGCCCCGGATACGCTATCCTACGCGCTCGACCACCTTCAATCTCATCAAGATGAAAATTATTTCCGCCAACCTCAACGGCATCCGCAGCGCCACCAAAAAAGGCTTTTTCGAATGGATGGCGAAGCAGAAGGCTGATGCTGTCTGTGTCCAGGAATTGAAGGCACAAGAGCCCGACATGGCGCCGGAAATCCTGGCCCCTGCGGGCTACCACGGCTATTTCCACTATGCCGAGAAAAAAGGCTACTCCGGCGTCGGTCTGTATAGCAAGAAAAAGGCCGACGCCGTCACCATCGGTTTCGGCAACAAGGAATTCGACGACGAAGGCCGCTATGTGCAATGCGACTTCGGCAATCTCAGCATCATTTCCGTGTACTGCCCTTCCGGCTCATCGGGCGAAGAGCGGCAGCTGGCCAAATTCCGCTTCATGGAAGTTTTCCTGCCGCACCTGGAAATGCTGGCCAAGAGCGGCCGCGAGATCGTGATCTGCGGCGACTGGAACATCGCACACCAGGAAATCGACCTGAAGAACTGGAAGAGCAACCAAAAGAATTCCGGCTTCCTGCCCGAGGAGCGCGCCTGGCTGACCAAGGTGTTCAATGACTTGAAACTGGTCGACGTGTTCCGCAGTATCGACAAGCGCGCCGAACAATATACCTGGTGGAGCAATCGCGGCCAGGCATGGGCCAAGAATGTCGGATGGCGCATCGACTACCACGTTGCCACACCCGGCATCGCCGCGAAGGCCAGGGCTGCGGCGATCTATAAGGACGAGCGCTTTTCTGATCACGCGCCGCTTACTATCGAATACGATCAGGCAGGATAATTTCGATCCGGGTTGGGGTGCAAACAAATTCAGCCCGCGCCTCCCGGTCCGCCGGCGCGGGCACTGCGCATCTGCACGCGCCAAAGCAGCACCACAAGCAAGAGCGGCGGTATTGCCATTGCAGCGGTGGCGAGGAATGCAGTGGCATACGCGCCGAGTAACCCGTAAAAAGGCGTGAGCATCTCGACTGCCATGCCGGAAAATCCTTTAAGGAGCTTGCCGAGCAAGGCATAGGTAGACGAGAGCAAGGCATATTGCGTGGCCGTGTAGCCAAGGCTCGTGAGGCTAGACATGTAGGTGATCAGCGCAACGCCGGCATAGGATTGCGCAAAGCTGTCAAACGCCATTACACCGGCGAACAAGGCAGGCGAGGGATGCGAATTCAGCAGTGCGAAGGCCGCCGTCCCGATGCCTTCGAGCACGAGCCCTGCAACCAGCGTCCGCAGCATGCCCAGGCGCACAGCCGAGAGGCCGTAGGCGGCAAGCCCCGCGAAAGTCGCCACCAGCCCGAAAGTGCCCCGCACAAACGCGACCGTGTCCTTGGTGAGCCCGAGGTCGTGGTAATAAGGGTTGTACATCGGCCCCATGACGAAATCGGGCAAGCGGTACAACGCGACCATCAGCAACATCAACAGGCCCACGGCCTTATGCTTGGCGAAGAAATCAAGGAATGGACCGATGATCGCGTCCATGACGCCTCGCAGCGTCCATAACGGCGGTTTGCTCTGCAGCGCCACATCAGCGCGGACTGGCTCGAAAGCAAAGAAAGTCGCTGCCACGCCGATCGCCATCAAAGCCGCCATGGCGACATACGACAACGACCAGCCAATATGCGCAGCTATCGCGATTACCAGCGCATCGGTCACGATCATTGCGGTGCGGTAGCCAAGTTGCGCAGCCGAAGTCATCAGGCCGATTTCATCCGGGCTGCTTGCGGCTTCGATGCGCCATGCATCGATCACAATGTCCTGGGTCGCCGACGCAAACGCCGTCAGGAGCGCAAACGCACCGATTGCCAAGAGACTGGCGGTTCCAACCATCGCCATGCCGACAAGTCCGCCCGCCACTAGAAGCTGGCACAGCAGCATCCAGCCGCGACGGCGTCCAAGACGCCCGAACAGCGGCAGGTCCAACCTGTCCACCAGGGGCGACCAGCAAACCTTGAAAGCGTAGGCAAATCCAACCCATGAGATGAACCCGATGGCGAGCAGACTGGTGCCGGCGTCGCGCAACCAGTAGCCGAAAGTGTTGGCGGTGAGCAGAAACGGCAGGCCCGATGAGAAGCCGAGCGCCAGCATCATCGCAACCTTCGGCTGCCGCAATTCTTGCAACACCTGCAGCGCGGAACGTTTACGGCGGATAGAAGTAGTGTCGGACATGGTCTGTCAATTATGGTTTAGCCGAAGCGCGCGCCAGCAGTTCCGGATAACGGAGCAGCGTCATTTCTTCTTCAATCTGAATACCGCCAGACTACCACGCCAGTTGGGCAGAAAGGACACCGGCTTGCCGTCTTCCAGTGCCACGCATTCCAGCACATCGAGCCCGACCTGATTGGCCAGCGCCTCGAAATCCTTGATCGTGGCGCAACGCAGGTTAGGGGTGTCATACCATTCGTAAGGCAGAGTTTTCGAGACCGGCATACGCCCACGCAGCAGAGCCACACGATGCGGCCAGTAGGCGAAATTCGGGAACGAGACGATGGCCTCGCTGCCGACTCGCGCAATGTCGCGCAAAATACCTTCTACATTTTTCATCATCTGGAGCGCCGAAAGGCATAGCACGGTATCGAAGGCATTGTCAGACAGGATGGCAAGGCCGGATTCAACATCTTGTTGAATGACGGACACGCCGCGCACCACGCACTTGGGAATCTGTTCGTCATCGATTTCGATGCCGTAGCCGCTGCATTGTTTGTCGGACTGCAGGTAATCGAGCATCACGCCATCGCCGCAACCGAGGTCGAGGACATGCGATTGCGGTGCCACCCAGTGCGCGATAAAGGCGAGATCCGGCCGAAGTTGCGACAGTTGCTGGAAATTCATGCGGCCACCTGCTGATTCAATTCGTCCCAAACACGCTCGTAGTAGGCACGCACGAAATTCATGTAGCGCGGATCTTCGAGCAGGAACGCATCATGCCCATGCGGCGCGTCGATTTCCGCGTACGCTACGCGGCGTTTGTTTTTCACCAGCGCCTGTACGATTTCCTTGCTGCGCTCGGGTGAAAAACGCCAGTCCGTGGTGAACGATGCGAGCAGGAATTGCGCTTGCGTATTGGCGAGAGCCTTGCTCAGATCGCCGCCGAACTCGCGCGCCGGATCGAAGTAATCGAGCGCCTTGGTGATCAACAGATAGGTGTTGGCGTCAAAATATTCAGAAAACTTGTCGCCCTGGTAGCGCAGGTAGGATTCAATTTCGAAATCGACGCCGAAGCCGAATTGATACTTGCCGGAGCGTAGTTCGCGGCCGAACTTCTCGGCCATGTCGTCATCCGACAGGTAAGTAATATGCCCCACCATGCGCGCCACCCTCAAGCCGCTTTTCGGAACCGTGCCGTGCGCATAGAAATCGCCGCCGTGGTATTCGGGGTCGGTCAAAATGGCTTGGCGCGCCACGTCATTGAAGGCAATATTCTGGGCCGATAGCTTGGCGGTAGACGCAATCACCACGCAGTGGCGCAAGCGAGCAGGAAAACGCATGCTCCAGGCCAAGGCCTGCATGCCACCCAACGAGCCACCCATGACGGCTGCGAACTGGGTGATTCCGAGCGCATCGGCCAGACGCGCCTGCGCATCGACCCAATCCTCCACGGTCACCACGGGAAAGCCGGCGCCATAAGGCTTGCCGGTTGCCGGGTTGGTATGCATGGGGCCGGTGGAGCCGAAACAGGAGCCGAGGTTGTTGACGCCGATGACAAAGAAACGGTCCGTGTCCAATGGTTTGCCGGGACCGACCATATTGTCCCACCAGCCGACGCTTTTCGGATCGTTCGCGTCGTAGGTGCCGGCCACGTGATGCGATGCATTGAGGGCATGGCACACCAGCACGGCGTTGGAGCGCTCGGCGTTCAACTCGCCGTAGGTTTCGTACATCAACGTGTAGTCGCGTATTTCCGCGCCGCTTTGCAGCGCCAGAGGCGTTGCAAAATGCATCGACTGCGGACTGACAATTCCAAGTGCAGACATAAATTTCCAATAACGAGGGCATGGCGCGCAAAAAACAAAAAGCCCGAAAGCAGTGGCTGTCGGGCTAAATAATGGTCAATATTGCACGCACGCTTTAGCCGTATTTATTCAGAAATCCGGAGAGTTTCCGGACCTCCCTGCGCCCGCAAGCTGAGGTTGGCGATCAACCGGTCAAATCGGCGCAGCGTCGATAGAATAACCAACTGGGCGTACGGCGTCAAATCGCCCTGGCCCCACCCTTAGAGCTGACGCAACAACTCCACCTCGCGCGCAATGGCTGCGGATTCATAGGTGCGCACGATCTTTGCGGTTTTCGGCTTTAACTTGCTCAAGTCGCTATTCAGAATCTCTTGCTTGACGGCCAGAATCTGGGTCGGGTGCATCGAGAATTCGCGCAAACCCATGCCTAACAGCAAGCGGGTCCATTTGGTGTCGCCGGCCATTTCACCGCAGACCGATACCGGTATGCCGGCCTTGGCCCCGCTTGCAATGGTTAACTGCAGCAATTGCAGAATCGCAGGGTGCATCGGGTTGTACAAGTGTGCCACTTCATGGTCGACCCGGTCGATGGCCAGTGTATATTGGATCAGGTCGTTGGTCCCGATAGAGAGAAAATCGAGGCGCTTGATGAACAACGGCAGCGTCAGGGCGGCAGCCGGAATCTCGATCATCGCGCCGATCGGGATGGTCGCATCGAATTTCTGCCCGGCGTCGCGTAACTGTGCCTTGGCCTGGTCGATCATGGCCAGAGTCTGGTCGATTTCGAACGCATGGGCCAGCATCGGAATCAATAACTTGATGGGGCCGTAGGCCGACGCGCGCAAAATGGCGCGCAATTGCGTGAGGAACAATTGCGGTTCGGCCAGGCAATAACGGATCGCGCGCAATCCAAGGGCCGGATTCAGCGCAGTCTGCTCCGCAGTGTCGAGCGGCTTGTCGGCCCCGATGTCGAGCGTGCGTATCGTGACCGGGCGACCCTTCATTGCCGCGACGGCTTTGCGATAGGATTCGAATTGTTCATCTTCGGTCGGCAATTTGCCGGCGTGGCCGACGCGGCCCATGAACAAAAATTCCGAGCGGAACAGACCGACTCCGACGGCACCGGCTTCAAGTGCCGGTCCGCAATCCTCGGGAAATTCGATGTTCGCCAGCAGGCTGATCTCCACGCCGTCGCGCGTGACTGCTGGCGTTTTCTTGAGCTTGCCCAGCTTCTTGCGGTCGCGCAACTGGGCCGCCTGGCGCTCGCGATATTGCGACAGCACCAGCGGCGAAGGGTCGACGATCACCACACCGGCGTCGCCGTCGATGATCAGCCAATCGTCCTGCGCAATCAGGGTCGACGCGTTATACATGCCGACCGCAGCCGGAATGTCGAGGCTGCGCGCGACGATGGCGGTATGCGAATTCTGTCCGCCCACGTCGGTGACGAAACCGGAAAACGAGCGGTCACGGAATTGCAGCATGTCTGCCGGCGAAATATCGTGCGCAACGACGATCATCTGCGCTGCCGCTGCGTCGCCGGCATCGATCATCGGCAGCATGTTGGCGCTTCCGGTCAACACCTTGAGCACACGCTCGCCCACTTGCTGAATATCGGCCTTGCGCTCGCGCAGGTAAGCGTCCTCGACCTCGTCGAACTGTGCCGACAATTCATCGATCTGCGTGACCAGCGCCCATTCGGCGTTGTAATGCCGGTTGCGGATGATGTCGAGCGGCACGTCGGAAATCATCGGGTCCGACAGGATCAGCGCATGCACGTCGATGAAGGCGCCGATTTCCGCAGGCGAATCCTTCGGCAAATCATTCCAGATCGTCTGCAATTCCTTGTGCACAGTCACGATGGCGTGCTGCAGGCGGTAGACCTCCGCCTCCACCTGCTCTTCGCTGATCAGATAATGCTGGACGTCGAGCGCCGCAGGCGCCAACAGATGCGCGCGGCCGATTGCAATGCCGCGTGTGACAGAAATGCCGTGTAGTGTGAAAGATGCCATGAATTAGCTGGATTTTGTCAAATAACTACACCGAGCAATTGGTTTGAATACCGTTGTTACCGAATCTTCATTCGCCTTCGCCGAACTTGTCCGCAATTAACTGAACAAGCGCATCAAAGCAAGCCTGTTCGTCGGCCCCATCTGTCTCCAGCGTCACCTTGGCGCCCTTGCCGGCAGCCAGCATCATGACGCCCATGATGGATTTCGCATTGACGCGACGCTTGTTGCGCGTCATCCAGACGTCACATTTATACTTTGCGGCAAGTTGCGTGAGCTTGGCAGATGCGCGTGCGTGCAGGCCGAGTTTGTTGACGATTTCGATTTCTTGTTCAATCATTCTTGTCCCTGCTTTGGTTATTCGTTATTGTTGTGTTGACGCTGCCTTCGCCCGCGCCGTGTAATCGGCATCAATGCGGCGACAGGCGCACGCGATTGTCCACCCTGACGGCGCCGCTTTGACCGCCGGCCAGCGCCATTTCCACCACGACGTCGAGCGTGTCGTGGCGATAAGTCAGGGCACGTAACAGCATCGGCAGGCTGATGCCGGCTATCACTTCCACCGTCCCGGGATGAGCCAGTGAAAGCGTGCAATTCGAGGGTGTGCCGCCCATCACGTCGGTGATGACCAGCACCCCGCTGCCGTCGTCGAGGCGCGCAATCGCATCACTGGCCAAACTCTTGACTTCGCCGGTATCCTGGTCGGCGCACACGTCCAGCGCCTCCAAACGCTCCGGCCGCCCGCGAAACACGTGCGTCGCCGCGTCAATGAATGCATTGCCGAGCGGAGCGTGCGTCAGGAGCAATATACCAACCATAGTCGTCTTAAAAAGTCACCTTGCGGTGGGGGCCCGAACTATTTTTGCACATTTTGCCGTCCCAAAGCTGCGCGGTCATGACTTTTCAATCGCATCGATGAACATGGCGGCCACGTTGAAGCCCGTTTGCTGAGCGATTTCCTGGAAACAGGTAGGGCTCGTTACATTGACCTCGGTCAAATTGCTACCGATGACGTCGAGCCCAACCAGCAGCAAGCCGCGCGCGGCCAATTGCGGCGCCAGCGCTTCGCCGATCTCGAGATCGCGCGGCGACAAGGGCCTTGCCTCGCCACGCCCGCCCGCAGCCAGATTGCCGCGCACTTCGCCGCCTTGCGGAATGCGTGCCAGGCAGTACGGCACGACCGCCCCGCCGATCAACAGGATGCGTTTGTCACCATCGTCAATCTCAGGAATATATCGCTGAATCATGATGGTTCGCCTGCCGTTCCATGTCAGCGTCTCGATGATCGAACCGAGATTCATGGCGTCTTCCTTGACGCGGAAGATGCCTGCGCCGCCCATGCCGTCGAGCGGCTTTAAAATCACATCCTTGTGTTCGCGCTGGAAGGCCGTGATGCGCACCTCATCGTTGCTCACCAAGGTCGGAGCAATGAATTGTGGAAACTGCGTAATCGTCAGTTTTTCGTTGTGATTACGGATCGCCTGCGGCTTGTTGAATACGCGTGCTCCATGGCTTTCCGCCAGCTCCAGCAGGTAGGTCGCGTAGATGTATTCCATGTCGAACGGCGGATCCTTGCGCATTACGATCGCGTCGAATTCGTTCAACAGCATAGGCTGGTGCGGCTCGGCCCGGTACCAGTCGTGCGGATCGCCGGTCAATTCGATGCGGGCGACATTTGCCGTCACGGTTCCGCTATCGATGGCCATGTCCTTTTGCTCGAATGCATAGATCACATGGCCACGGCGCGCCGCCTCCGCCATCATGGCAAAAGTCGAGTCCTTGTAAATCTTGAAGCCGGACAACGGGTCGGCGAGGAAGGCGATTTTCATGTGGCGATATCCAGGATAAGGTGGGCCAGCTTAATACACTTCCGGATTCGGATCGGTCTTCTCCAGTTCCAGCGATGCCGCCAGCAAAGCCAGTCGGCCTACGACACCGTACATGTAGAAACGATTCGGTGCGGCAGTGCCGGGCTTGGCATGCAGGTCAGGCAATGCATGTTGCTGGGCAAATGCCAGCGGCACGAAATGCGCGCCCGGTGCATTCAAATTCTCGTCATTGCCGCGCTCCGCATGCACGCGGTAAAAGCCGCCGACTACGTAGCGATCGATCATGTAGACCACCGGCTCGGCAACCGATTCGTTGATGTGCTCAAAGGTCGGCACGCCTTCCTGGATGATCACGTCGCTCACTTCCAGACCGTCTTTGACCACCGACATCTTGTTGCGCTGCTTGCGGTTGAGGTCCTTGACTTCGCTCGCATCCCTGACCGTCATGATGCCCATGCCGTAGGTGCCGGCATCGGCCTTGACGATGACGAAGGGCTTTTCCTTGATGCCGTATTCCTTGTACTTCTTGCGGATCTTGGCCAGTAGTGTATCGACATTGGCGGCCAGGCATTCTTCCCCGGTGCGCTCCTGAAAATTGATCTCGCCGCACTTGCCGAAATACGGATTCAACATCCACGGATCGACGTCGATCATCTTGGCAAATTTCTTCACCACCTCGTCGTAGGCGGCAAAGTGCTTGCTCTTGCGTCTGATTGTCCAACCGGCATGCAGCGGCGGCAGCACATTCTGCTCGTGCAGCCCCTCAAGCACGGACGGAATACCGGCTGACAGGTCGTTATTGAGCAGGATGGTGCAGGGATCAAAATTCTTCAGCCCGAGACGGCGACCGTTGGCCGAACGCTCAAGCGGCTCAAGCGTGATTACATTTCCATCCGGTAACTCAACCGCTGTTGGCTCCTTGATATCCTCCGATAGCGTGCCCAGACGAACATTCAGGCCGGTCTGGCGGAATATCTGGGTCAGCCGCTGAACATTTTGCAAATAAAAGGCGTTGCGCGTGTGCCCTTCCGGTATCAGCAGCAAATTCTTGGCATCTGGGCAATATTTTTCGATCGCGGCCATTGCCGCCTGAACCGCCAGCGGCAGCATCTCCGGTGCCAGATTATTGAACCCGCCGGGGAAGAGATTGGTATCGACCGGTGCCAGCTTGAATCCGGCATTGCGCAAGTCGACCGAACAATAAAACGGTGGCGTATGCTCCTGCCATTCCAGCCGGAACCAGCGTTCGATAGCGGGTGTCGCCCCGAGAATTTTCTTTTCCAGGTCCAGCAAAGGGCCGTTCAAGGCGGTGGTGAGGTGGGGAACCATAGTAAAAACCTTATGACAATGCCTGATACATGACGTCGATTCTAACGGGAAACGCTTTGGTGCGCCGCAATCGGCAGAGAAAGTGAATCCCCGGGCGCGTTGCGCCGGCAAATCGGGGTCATCCACCTTGACGTAATTAAATCGGTTATGTTCGCCAAACTCCGGCCAATTTCACCAATCCAAAGCCCGACGTGCCGAAATGTGACAAGACTGGGAATAATTTCTGACAGGTAGATATGGGCGGAACTGCGGATTTAAAGGCAAAAAGTGCGCCGCAAATAAAAAAGGCGCCCCACGAATGAGGCGCCTATAAGGCCCGCTTGCGCGGGCCTCAGGGATATTTACTGCATCAATGGTCAAGCATGATACGCCGATTCACCGTGGCTGGAAATATCCAATCCTTCGCGTTCTTCTTCTTCCGCAACACGCATGCCCATGGTCTTGTCGACAAGAATGTAGGCAATGATCGACACAACGCCCGACCAGACAATGGTCACAACAATGCCGGTAGCCTGGATCTTGAGCTGGTCAATGATCGAATAGTCGGGCGACATCTTGTTCGCGACATAGTCGAAAATGCCCTGGCCGCCGAGCGAAGGCGCAGCAAACACACCGGTCAGCAATGCGCCGAGGATACCGCCCACGCCGTGCACGCCGAAGACGTCGAGCGAATCGTCAGCACCCAACAGGCGCTTGAGGCCATTGACACCCCACAGGCAGATCACACCGGCGAGCAAGCCGATCACCAATGCACCCATCGGACCGACGTAGCCGCAAGCCGGAGTAATGGCAACCAGACCTGCAACAGCACCGGATGCACCACCGAGCATGGACGGCTTGCCTTTGGCAATCCACTCACCGAAGACCCAGGACAAGGCAGCGGCAGCCGTAGCCAACAAGGTATTGACGAAAGCCAGCGCGGCAGTGTCGGCAGCTTCCAGAGCCGAACCGGCGTTGAAACCGAACCAGCCCACCCACAGCAGCGATGCGCCGATCATTGTCATAGTCAGCGAGTGCGGCGCCATCGATTCCTTGCCGTAACCGACACGCTTGCCGATCACGAAGGCACCGACGATACCGGCAACGGCAGCATTGATGTGCACAACGGTGCCGCCGGCGAAGTCCAGAGCGCCTTTTTGCCACATGAAGCCGCCTTTGGCTGTTTCCGTAGCAAGCGTCGCCGCATCCTTGATGCCGTCCGGACCTGGCCAGAACCAGACCATGTGAGCGATGGGCAGGTAAGAGAATGTGAACCACAGGACGATGAACACCAGTACCGATGCAAACTTTGCACGTTCGGCGAAGGAGCCGATGATCAGGCCGCATGTAATGGCTGCGAATGTGGCCTGGAACACCACGTAGACGAACTCAGGAATGACCACGCCTTTGCTGAACGTCGCTGCGGTCGCAAAAGTCGCCTTGGCCGGATCCCAAATGCCATTGAGGAACAGCCTGCTGGTTCCGCCGATGAAGGAATTGCCTTCCGTGAATGCAAACGAATAACCGTAGATGCACCACAAGACGATGATCAGCGAGAAGATCATGAATACCTGCATCAGGATCGACAGCATGTTCTTCGAACGCACCAGTCCGCCGTAGAACAGGGCCAGGCCAGGAATGGTCATCAAGATCACGAGCGCAGTCGAGATCAGCATCCAGGCAGTGTCGCCCTTGTTTGCTACAGGCGCCGCCGGTGCAGCCGCTGCCGGAGCCGCATCGGCCGCAGCGGGCGCTGCTGCCGGAGCAGAAGCCGCCGGTGCCGAAGCCGCTGGTGCAGAGGCAGCCGGCGCCGACGCTGCAGGCGCAGAAGCAGCAGCCGAAGCCGCGCTTGCCTTGGCCGAGGCAGCGTCATCTGCCATGGCAAATTGCGAAAGCCCCAGCGTGAAAAGCAAGGCGCTTGCCGCAATCAATCCCTTGAACATTGTTTTTTTCATGTAGTCCCCCTTAGAGTGCGTCGTTGCCGGTTTCACCGGTGCGGATGCGAACAACTTGCTGCAAGTCGTATACAAAGATTTTGCCGTCACCAATTTTGCCGGTGCGGGCCGCGTTTTCGATAGCCTCGATGGCGCGCTCGACGATGGCGTCGTCAACTGCGGCCTCGATCTTCGTCTTCGGCAAGAAGTCGACCACATATTCGGCACCCCGATACAGCTCGGTATGCCCCTTTTGGCGACCAAAACCTTTGACTTCCGTCACCGTTATCCCCTGCACGCCAATTTGCGACAAAGCCTCACGGACCTCGTCCAATTTGAATGGCTTGATGATCGCTGTTATCAGTTTCATACTAACCTCGGTTAAAAAGTCTTGCTAATGGACAATACAAGGGATGTTTTCCCCAGATTTTTCATGTCGGGCGACGGACCAACGTAATTGCTTGTGTTCGTTCCGATCACAGCCAGTGCGCCAGTGACAACACCAAAATCCTTGGTGACGCCGAGTTTCCAGTCGGTGTAGCTAAACGCCGAGTTATTGGCCACGTTCTGATGCCCGGCGTGGACATTGATGGTGTAGCCATCGGTTACGTCGAAGTTGCCGCCAAGATCGAGATATCCACTGTTCTTGCTATCCGCAAACCCGAACAGGTCTGTTACTGCATAGGAATACTTAGCATAAACCGGGCCATACCCGATCTGGGCGTAGAGTTCCGTTGTATTGGCACTTGGGTTCAAGCCGTTCGATACATAGATATAGGACAAAACGCCGACGTCATAGGAAACATCTTTCACGATTTCGCCACGCTTGCCGCCGTACACATCCCATTCCACGTTGCTGCTGCCGCCGGCGTCGGAGATCCATTTGATGGTCGACAACCAGGTGCCTGCATAGAAGCCGGTTGGGTTGTTTGTATAGTCGGCACCGCCCTGCAGGGCAGGTTGCAGGCGGGTTTGGGAAATGCCGCGGTAACGATAATCGGATACGATGGAGGCATTGAAACTTACTTCATTGTCCGGCTTCGGTGGATCTTCGGCAAAAGCGCTGGTTGATGCAAAGGCCGACAAGATGGCTGAGGCAAGAAATAGTTTTTTCATGGCGTTCCCTAGTTGTTATCAAAAATTTAATTATTCGACAATGTCCTGCCCATTGGCACGCACCACAATCGGAGCAAGGGCCAATTCCAGACAAAATCGATGCGGCTATTTTTAAATACCAGTTACGTCTTGCACCAAGTATGGGTAATACCAGTTTAAGACATCTTGAATACAGCTTTTTCGAGAATTTACCGTTTTGAGGTAATTTCCATCCGAGATTCGAATGAATCCGGCGAAGTTTTTGGCGTCAATAATCAGTGATAGCAGGAGGCGTGCCAGCAACTGGGCGGTGCCAGTCGGGCTTTTTGTCACATACCAGTTACATAATGCACCGCAATGGAACGCACCAACGCGCTGCGCACAATATCAGTGCAAACATTTAACCGCAAAGGCGAAATATCATGCAAGGAAGCAACTTTTTTGAGGATTTTCAATCGAAAGTCAACGAAGCGCTCGAAAATTCACCAGCAAAGGACATAGAAAAGAACGTAAAAGCACTGTTAACCCAGGGGTTTTCCAAACTTGATTTGGTCACACGTGAAGAATTTGATGTCCAAATGCAAGTTCTCGCCAAGACGCGGGCAAAACTGGAGGCACTTGAAGCCCGAGTTGCCGAACTGGAAGCGCAACTGAAGAAATAACGTGTCGTGCGTCAGGGTTGTCGACGTGACACAGCAACTGTATGGATTATCAGTACCAGAACAGGAAGCAAGCGCAGTCGATCCGGACAAGCGGTTTCCATGTCGCCGGATGCAAGACCCGGCGCTTGCGCACGCCACACTACTCGGCCTGAGCGAAGCATCTCCTCAAGGGTTATTGCAAAAACAATATCGATTGGGGACATCAGTATTGTGCCGCCACAAGGTTAAATGACAAAAAATGAGCCGCTACAAGCTCCGCAATTACGCGAAGCCAGAGGCCAATCCCGGAAAACAAGCGCAATTGCAATACAAGCTCCTGACCACACAATTGCCGGACATGGGAAGCCGGCGGCGTGAATCGGTCATCTTCCTTCAGGCAAATAGTCGGGGGCATCGACTGAGCGCCGGCACCCAACCCGTCTCGCTCATGAATGAGACAAGCAATAGTCACTGTTCTTCGTAGCTCGATGCAAAGGACCTGGGCGGCGGAGCGTGATAATCGATGTTGGTCGATACCTGCCGAATCCAATGCGACACAGATGAGCAGCAAACTTTCCGAACCGGACAACGAAGTCTCGTTTCCACATCCGGCGGATGGCGACAACCACTGCATGCTGTTCTAGATACTTTACTCTGCGTCCAAATATCGCTTACAGGAATATCGACCTGTTGAACCTGTCAGGTCAAGAAGTCGACCTGTCATACCTGACAGCTTGTGTGCTGTGCGGACAAACTCCTACTCTTGCGAACACTTCAAATTGCAATGCACTGTCAGCCAAGTCGCGGTTGCGGGACGTCACGCTCAAGTCTTGGGCTATATGGATACTGTTTCCGCCTCTGCGAACCTGCGCTTGGACTGCTTTCGATTTCTTGCTTGAGTGCGCATCTTATTGCCTGGAGAAGATCCGTGATCGTATTCGGAGAATGTTAGCTGGTTTGAATTTATCTGGAAGGAGAGTCAGTCATGCGCGACAACGCGGCAACAGCCATCAAACCCGATTATGTTTTCGACGACAAGACCAATAGCTACCAATTGCTGCGTTTCACTTTACCCGCATGCAATAACGATTTCCCGGACAATCCCGCCTTGTATGAACAGTTGGCAGCGGCGTGGAGCCAGAATGTCGATGGCTTTACCAACCAAGCCATTGCAGGCGATCCTTGGAACATGCAGTATGCTTCGGCGCAAACGGCTTATTACAATCCCTTGGCGACGCCGATTCCCAAGGGTTCCGCAGCAGTGGACGTGGCATGGATCGCGTTTCCCAATCGGCTGGTGCAATACCTCGGGCAGAACCAGGTGCCGTCCAACCCTTACAAGCTGACGCAAAATAATCTCTACATGCTGGCCGATTCAGGCGAGCTGGCCGATTACCCGATTCCAACCGTGCGTTGCCCGCAGCCGGATTGGTCCGGTGACAAGGAGCCCTACGGCCCTTACGGTCCGCGCGGGTGGCTTGATGAATACTGCGAATTCAGCGTGGCGCGCGATGCAAACGGCAAAATTTCGCGCATCGATTTCACCTGCGAAAACCCGGAGTATTACCAAACCCTGTGGCGCGTTGACCAGCAGACGGTGGCCGACGTCTACACCGCAGCGCTCAATGCAGGCGCAGCGGCGAACGCGCAAGTAACGGTGACGGTGGAAGATTTGCAATTGCTCGATCCGGTGACGGGCCAACCGGTGATCGATCCGCAGACCGGCAAATCGGCATATAACCCGCTCAACAAGTGGAACAGCGGCGTCAAGGCTGTGCGCACGGGACCGAGTTCGGGCTTCAGCGGCGGCGCCATGCATTTGACCGCGACACCCAATACCCTGCAAACCGAACTGGGCCTGGGGGCCGGCGCAACGGTGCAGCGTACCCAGGGCAACACCAATCCGCAGGCGTTGATCTGCTGCAGCCAATATGGGCAAAATTATCGCAACAGCGATCCGCACATTGGCCAGACCATCAATTTGGCTGTTTCCGCCGGCACCAACATCTCGCTGGCAGATCCGCCGGGGCTATATATTCAGATGCCGAGCTTCGCGGAATACAAGTTACCCGACGACCCGAAACTGCCGGCCGGCGCCAAGCCCAGCGATTGCTGGCAAATCGTACGCGGCTTCGAACACTTGATCGATCCAATCACCGACAGGCCTTATCCCGGCTCGTTCATATTGCACGCAGCGTTCCAGCTGCCGCAGTCATGGATCGATGCGGGGGTGTCGTTCACGATTGAAGACATCACCATTGCCGGCGAGCCGATCAAGACCGGTTCGCAAGTGCAGGCAACGTTGGAGATAGCGCTGTTCGGTCGACCCATCACCCCGGTCGTCAGCGCACCCAAGCTGGCGTGCGCGGCAGGCCTCGATAAGCCGGTCATGGCGCAGCCCCTGCAGATCATGTTCCAGGACCTGTGGAACGCCTATTACGGCACGTCAGTCAGCACGCCGGTGGGGGTGAACATGGTTTTGGCGAGCAATTCCAGCATTATTGCGCCGACCTTGCCTGCGGGCGCGGTCAATCAGACTTTGGCCCTGACCTATGCCGCACCGACGGGAACCAGCATCCTGCCGCAGACCCAGTGGCCGACCGTCATATTTACGTCGGCCGACGGCCAGCCCGACACAAGCATTACGGCCACTGTGCTTGGCATGAATCCCAACGTGAGTTACGCGGTGCCGGGTAATACCTACCCGAGTTCGTCGCAGTTGCTCAATTTGCAGGTGAGCGTAGCGGCAGGCGCGCAGCCAGGCGTGCGCGGCGTGGTGATTGTTCCTTACGGAATGACGTTCGCCGACGCAGGCATCCCTGCGCCCGCCTTCCTCGTCATTGCCTGATTACCCAAGGACGACACCATGACCATTTTACATTCGCCATTTACCAAAATTTCCGCCGCGCTTGCGATTGTGCTGGCGTCTTCCACCGCGCTGGCCCAGGGCCAGAGCGCGCCGGCTGCGGGTGGTAGCACCAGCAATTGCCTGGCGCCGCCAACCCTGAGCACCAATGTACCGAAGGATATAGCGCTGACACGGCAGGCCGACGCCAATTGCTTCGCCTGGCAGGAATTCATCGGGCTCAATTGGGAAGCATCGAAGACGGAGCGCGGCCAGCCCAATACCTCGATACCGCCAAGCCAGTTCGGCAACCCCGGCAGTTTGAACGCCACAGTGTGGGAAACCTATAAGGAATCCGACCAGGTGTTTCTGACAGGTGGCAAGGACCCGGGCCCGTGGAACGGCAAGGCCGCACCCACGGTCAAAATGCTCGGCGGCGCGCATCCATTTTCCCCCGAACCGTTTCTCGATTTGAGCAGTATCGGCCAGGCGTCGCAAGGCTCGCCCTGGCTGACCGCGCAGAACAAGAATTTGACCTTGTACGAACGCTCCATGAACGAGGACGAATATAACTATATTCGCGCCGGCAAGCTGTATAACGCCGCAGTCCAGCCCGGCTTTGCAGAAAAGCCCGGCATCAACCTGCCCGACGGTACCGGGGCGGGACAGACCGTGGGCGCCATCGAGATCAAGGCAGCATGGCTGGAGTTGCCGAACAAGGCCGATTGGCCGCGTTTCAAGACTTCGCTTGCCGTGGTCACATACCCAGGGCAGAAGCCGAAGCAGGTGGTAGTGGGGTTGACCGGATTGCACATCATCCATAAAACCGCGCTGGGCCAACAATTCATCTGGGCCACCTTCGAGCATGTACAGAACGCGCCGAACGCCGACGAAGCAGCGAGCAGGAAATTCAAGCCGCCCTACACTTATTTCAATCCCGATTGCAATCCTGCTACCGACTACTACAAGTGTGTGGCCAATGCCAATCCCAGCCAGGTCAACGGCGGAAAAAATCCCTACAATGCGCCCATCCAGGTGGTGCGAACAACCGCAATTCCCGCGCGCCCGAACGACGACGTCGTGGGCTTGAACGAATACGTATGGTCCCAGGTGATTGCGCCGCAAAACGCGAAATCGGTATTCCTCAACTATGAGCTGGTCAATACGCTGTGGTCGAACCAGAACACGCCCATTCAACCTGGCGCCCGCGTGCCGCTGGTTGCGGCACAGCTGTCGCCTTCGATCGTTCAGGAGCCGGTGGCCAACACGACCATGGAAACCTACGTGCAGAACCTGACCTGCCTGAGCTGTCACGCGTCGGCGCCGATCGCGTCGGTACTGCCGAAATCCGGCCATCCCATTCTGACCAAAATTTACGACCCCGCCACCACCGGTAGCGCGGCGGCGGCGCAAAACGCATTGGCGGCGGATTACTCCTTCCTGCTTGAAACGGCTACGTCAACCATACAAGCAAAAACTTCGAAGGAGAAGGCCAATCCGTCCAAGTAGAGGTTGAGCAAAGGCGGCGATGCCATGAAGCGCTGCAAACCCGGCCTGCTCCGGACTTGCGGTGCTGATGGCGTTCCCGCGCGCATCCACGGGCGGGCGATATTCCAATTGCCGCCATCGCTGCGCTATATGGGCCGCAGCTTCACAGCGCACGCAAGCAATCAGAGCAGATTGCGGAAGCAATTACACTTCCCTCCCCTGCGTTTAGCATTGCTCAGGCTCTTAACCTCGTCATTCGCTTGAGCGGCGTCAGGCGGGCGTCGTCCGGTGTGCAACCAGACGCAGCAGCGTTTCACGCAACGCCGCCGCCTGCAACGGCTTGTACATGACAGTCAAGCCGGTCGACAGCGTGTCCCGGATCAGATCGGGGGCCGTGTCGCCGGTGATCACCAACGCCGGAATGTCGCGGTTGAATTGATTGCGCAAGGCAATGATCACGTCCACCCCGTTTTCACCGATGCGCAGTCGATAGTCGCAGATCAGCAAGTCAGGCACTTCGCCGCCAAGCGCCGCTTTCGCATCGCTGCTGTCGTAGGCCGTAACGACTCGGCATCCCCATTGCTGCAGCAAGATGCTGGTGGAATCGAGGATGACCCTTTCGTCGTCAACCACCACGACCAGCTTGCCCTCCAGCGCTCCCGAAACGCTTTTCTCCTCACCTTCGGCCCTGACCGGCAATTCGCGTATCTGCCGTTCCACCAATGGCAAATCAAGCGTGAACATTGACCCCCTTCCCACTTCCGAAACCAGCGTAACCGGCGCGCCCAAAAGTGTAGAGAGGCGCTTGACGATTGCCAAGCCCAATCCAAGTCCCTTGGTACGGTCGTGGCCGGAGTTGCCGAGCTGACAGAATTCCTCGAAGATGGTCTTTTGCTGGTGCGTAGAAATGCCGACGCCTGTATCCCGCACCGACACCATCAGCCGGCCGTTCCTGGCGGTGCAGCCAATATTTATCCGGCCTTTCTCCGTGTACCGCACCGCGTTGGCGATCAGGTTGCCGAGTATCTGCTGAACCAGACTGGCGTCGCTTTCGACCCACGCATCACTGGGCAAGGCCTCCAGGACCAATCCCTTGGCTTCCGCCTGCGGCGCAAACTCGACCACCAGCGTTTTCAGCACGGAAGCAATCGGGAAATGCGTCACCTTCGGCTGCACCACGCCGGCGTCGAGTCGCGACAGATCAAGCAGCGCAAGGAACATGTCATCCATAACCGATGCGCATTGCCGAACTTTGCCCAGAAGCTCGCGCACGCCACTCGACATCTCGACGTTGAACAATGCAGCAAGGTAAATGTTGAGTGCATGCATCGGCTGGCGCAGGTCGTGGCTGGCTACCGCCAGGAAGCGCGTCAATTCGCTCTTCTGCTGCGTCTGGATTTCGTTTGCTACGGCCAGAGAATCGTTGGCAACTTCCAACTCGTGGTTGGCTTGTTCCAGATCTTCGTTCTTCCTATCGACTAGCGCCATCTGCCGCACCACCTCCGCAGTGCGCTGCGCAACTCTGGCTTCAAGCATTGCATTCTGGCGTATCAGGTTGCGCACCCTCATACGATATGCCCACCACGCCCCGCCCATGAGCAAAGACGAGACAATCGTTCGAAACCACCAGGTTTTCCATAGCGGTGGCGTGATTGTGATATCGAGGGTCGCGCCGGTATCGTTCCAGACGCCATCCTTATTTGCCGCGTTCACGCGGAACACATAATGCCCCGCATCGAGATTGGTATAGGTCGCGACGCGGCGCGATGCGTCCGTATAAATCCATTCCTTATCAAAACCCTCCAGACGGTAGGCAAATCTGTTGCTTTGCGGGTCGGCAAAATGCAGGGCGGCGAATTCGATCGAGAATACCGAATGTAAATAAGAAAGCGTCAATGCTTTTGTCTGAGGGATCGATCCGGGCGAAACAAAGCCTTCCACACCCTTGCCGGCCCCAACCGATTTATTGAAGATCTGGAAATCCGTAATTTGTACCAGCGGCGGATAAGGGTTGTCCCGAATATCCTCCGGACGAAAAACCGTGAGGCCGTTGGGCGATCCGAAGTAGAGTGTGCCGTCGCCGGCGATGGCGGCAGAGCTGTCGAAATATCCGCCTTCAGCCATGCCATCGCGCTCGGTGTAATGCTTGGTCTCTCCGCTGCCCGGATCCAAACGTGAAATCCCACTGTCGGTGGCGACCCAGAGGATGCCGTGTTGGTCTTCTTGAATCGCGTCGACCTCTTCGATCGGATAGGCGCGAAAGCGGATCGCGCCGTTGGCCGCGACTTCCATGCGATTCAATGCACTCTCTGTGCCGATCCAGAGCGTTCCGTGTCGATCTTCGAACACGGTACTGACCAGTTTCCCGTTCAGACTACCGATGATTGCAGGGTCATTTTGAAAATGGGTGAATTGTCCACTGGCGGGATCCAATCTATCCAGGCCGCGATTGGTACCAACCCAAATATCGCCGCGATGATCTTCGAGAAAACTCATCGCAAGGCTCCCGCCCAAACTGTGCGGATCGTCCTTGACGGGGACAAACCTGCGCCAGGAATTGTCGTTCGGATCGTATCGGTAAAGGCCAGCGCCCCCACCCAGCCAAAGTATCCCGCGACTGTCGAATTTTATGAATTCGTTGTGCGTCGGGGGGTTATCTTGCGGGTACGGGACATGCTCCGCAAACTGCCTGCGAGCGGTGTCGAACCGGCTGAGCCCCAACTCGCTTGCCACCCATATCCGGCCCTGCCGGTCAAGCGTCAATGAGGCCAGCCTGTCGTGCGCGAGGTCATACGCATGCCTTGGGTCGTGCCGGAACACGGATACCGCGCCGGTGCCCGTATCAAGCATGTCAAGTCCGTCTGTCGTGGCAAGCCAGACTCGCGTCTTGGAGTTCGGGTCCATCAAGACCGCACGGATCTTGTCGCTGGAGAGCTGCTTCTCGCCGTCGGATTGCTGGCTTATTCTGGAAAAGCCGCCGCTCGACAAATCCACCCGGTTCGCGCCATTGCTAAATGTGCCTATCCAAAGCGTGCCGGACCTGTCCTGGAAGATGGAAAACACATAATTGTCCGCCAAGCTATGCGGGTCGCCCGGTCGATGACGGTAGGCGAAAAACCTGCCGTTAGCAGGATCCCAGCGTATCACTCCATTACTGACGGACGTCAGCCATATCGTTCCCTGGTTGTCTTCATACAAGCTTCGAATCCATTGCGGCTCGATACCTTCGGCCTTGCCGAAAATCCGACGTTTCGGCTCGCCGGCATGCAGCGTCCAGGCTTCAAGACCCTTTTCCGTTCCAATCCAGAGCGTTCCCTTGGCGTCGAACAGCAACGACTGCACATTATTGTGAGCGACTGACATCGTCCCATCGTCCAGCCGGTAATGCACAAAGCGCGTAGCACCAGGCGCGAGGAAATCGAGACCGCGTATTGTTCCCACCCACAGATTGCCGTCAGGGTCGAGTGCCAGGGGGATGACATGGTCGTTGACAAGGCTGGCCGGGTCGTTTGGATCATGTACCATGGAGGAAAACCGGCCCGTATCAGGATCGAAATGCCGCAACCCATCATTCGTCGCGAGCCATAGCCCGCCGTGCCCGTCTTCGATGATTCTTCGAACCTCCACTGCTTCACCAGTCAAATCCGATGAATCGGCACGGATGGGTCGGTAACGAATAAAACGGTCATTGGCTCTGTCATAGAGATGCAGGCCACCGCGCGTGCCGGCCCATAAGCGGCCCTTTTTATCGGCGAGCAATCCGAATACCTTACTCTCGGTCAGGCTGTTCGGGTCGGACGGAATGCTTTTGTAGGTCGTTGTTTTGTACCCATCGTAGCGGGTAAGCCCGTTTGTGCTGGCAAACCAGATAAACCCCTGGACGTCCTGCGCAATTGCATCGATGTTGGCATCCATGCCTTGGCCTTGCTTGAACTGCTCGAAACGCAGGGATATCGGCGCACCGGCGAACGCATCGATACCGGTCGACATCAGCATAAGGGCCACGAATACCATCGCACAGGCGTCGACGATGGGTGCCATGTTGGGCGCTCGCAGAGTGGCCCACATGGATGCCAAGATTCGTTCCGCATGGGATCCTTTGCGCGAATCCCCCGTGGACACTTCAAGCTGTGGTGCAGATCTCCGACAACAAATTACCCATTCGCGTAACGGAATACGGTACATACTGCATCCTCCCCTCGGATCCAAATCGATCAGATTCCAGTCCACCTGCAAACCGTCGAACGAAACCGCCATGGTTCGTCCATAACAGTCGCATACCGAACCGATCTCAACAATTTTCGCACTGCCACATAGACGGAAGGCGTTTTCACCAAGTCAGCGCGCCCTTCTGTGCCCATGTGGGCAAATGCGCTCAAGCAGACAAAGCGCCCCCGCGCCCAGTCGCCTTCGCCAAAATACGGCCCGATAGATCAATCATCGAACACGCACAACATACACAATGCCAAAACTTCACCCGACGCGCCAGCGGCAAAAACAGAAACACCGCAACAAATCAAAGCAAAAACCGCCGAACTACCCAACCACTTGGCAAAGTGCAATTATGCCGGCATAACAATGGCTGTATGAATAAACAGTTCATTTTGGCAATGGCACTTCCCGGCCTCAAGGACCAACAATTTGTGAGGCAGTACTGAAAAGCTGCGCCCTGTCCGGCATGAATGCCCCTGAAGTCAAGGTTGAAGTTCACCTCGCAAACGGATTGCCGTCCGTCACGATCGTCAGCCTGCCCGAGACCGAGGTCAAGGAATCCAAGGACCGGGTACGAGCGGCGCGGCAAAATGCGCGCTTCGAGTTTCTTACGCGCAGGATCACTGTGAATTTGGCGCCTGCCGAACTTCCCAAGGAATCGGGCCGCTTCGTTTGCCGATTGCATTGGGCATCCTGGCCGCTTCCGAGCAGATGCCGGCCGACGAATTGCCCGAGTATGAATTTGCCGGCGAACTCTCGCTCTCCGGCAAGCAACGCTCCTTTATTCTGCCGCGTGCCAACGCCGACGAGGCCGCCCTGGTAAAGAATGCCGCGATATTTCCGTCCGATTCCTTGCTGCATGTCTGTGCGCATTTCGCCGCGCGTGATGCCAATGCCAGGTTGGTCCGCCACGTGCCCGTTGCCATCAGCGAAAAGCCAGTCTACCCGGATTTTTCCGATCTTAAAGGACAGAAGCAGGCAAAACGCGCACTCGAAGTGGCGGCTGCCGGTTGCCATAGCGTTTTGATGGTA
>DATBQE010000096.1:0-35282 GCA_036561005.1 Burkholderiaceae bacterium
CGGCCATGACCGATGAAGAAGCGCTCGAATCTGCGGCGGTACAGTCATTGACCAGCGGCTTTCATGCAGGCAAGTGGAAGACTCGCCCCTATCGCGCGCCGCACCACACCGCATCGGGGGTTGCACTGGTTGGCTGTAAAAATCGGTATTGAATGTCAATGTTGGGATTAAATGTCAAAACTAGGTGAGGCATGGATTAGAGGGACAGGACATGTCTCGACACTGTCAACTTTGACAGGTGTGATCGCCCCACGCCGGCGTTAGCATTCACGAACGATGAGAACGCGCCCCCCAAAGTCCGACCCTGCGCACCAAAGCGCGGCCGAACCGACCGCGCGTGTAGCCTCGCATCCCTCCATTGAACATTTTGCCGACCGGCGCGCGCAGACCGCAGCGCAACGAAAGCTCAATGAACTGACCACCACAAGCGCCCAGAACGGGCGCCAACACAAGCTTATCGAAAGCTTCAATTCACGGGCCAACTCGCAAAGCGCCCCTCTTCAAGGTTATTTCATCCATCAGCCTTCGTCCGTTGAAATCGGTACCACGTTCGAATCGCAAGACATTCTCCGCGGCACCTATTCTTCCGCATACGAGAGCACCAAGGGCACGTTCGGGAACGTTCCACTAGCCGAAGATGGGAACCAAGCGCCGCTCCAAGGCCTCAACAGTACGACGACGCGGCATCACGACAAGGCGGCCGCCCGTGCCTGGAAATCCGTGCCGGACATGAAGATCTCCGATGGTTTGAAGCTCGCCATCGGCACCCGGGGCCAAGCTAAGGAGTTCTTCGCCGAATCTGGCATAGCCGCGCGAAGCAATGCGATTCTGTCCAGTCGCCGGGCCAGCATTCGACTCAAGGAAGAAGGTGGCAGCCTAAAGATTCCGGGAAACGCGGGCGCACTCAAGCGCGTCGTGCCGGCGCGCGAGGTCCCGATCGACGCCCATCATGCCGACGGCCTGGAGAAAATAGCCGGTTTGGCCAGCCACCTGTGCAATGAAGTCGTGCGCGAAATTCTCGGGCGGTCACGGCGCGTAGTTACGCTGTCCCAACCTGGCCCGCTTGTCGAAAGCCGCGCATCGCTCTCGGCCGGGCTTGCCGAACCCGTAGGTAAGATCGCAGGTTACATCGCGAACACCGACACGGGCGCGGTGATGCACGACCAAGTCGGCGCCTACGAAGAAAACAACCAGGCCGGCAGCGATTATCACAATCTGGGTGATGCGGATAAAAAGGCTCGCTCAGCACGTCTGGGGGTAAATGAATATGCGGCGCCCAAAGTTGGCGAAGGATTCGTAATCCGCTCACTGGGCACGCCGGCGCTCGGCCCTGCAATGGACGCTAGGCTGAATCTGGAAGAATACCAGGCAGCTATCGCTGCATTAAATGCCGCTGACAAGACCGCCGATGTGGCCAAGCAACAGACCGATGTCGAGATTCAGGCCATGCGCAATATCTGGGGTGAGCATTACGCCGGCGTGGTCGCGGCAGACGGCGGCGACACCGTTACTCTGGAAAACTACAACCGCCGCACCGAACGGGAATGGGAGCTTGCGCGCATATTCAACAAACTTTTTGTCGACTTCCATGAGTTTCGCACATTCGTCGAGAGCCAGACGCAAACCCTACCTGTGACCCTCACGGCCGATGACTCCGGCCCGTTGATTCGCGGCGCCTTGTCCAATGCCAACATTATGGGTGAGGAATTGCGGGCCGAATACCGCGAAGCCATCGCCCAAGCTGCGCAATCTGTCACAACCGGCATCGCATTGGACGAAGACCATGCCAAGACCATGATCCACTTTCAGATGTACGGCAGCAAAGCTGGCCAATCCTTCCACGAACAATTCGTCGGCAGTACGGCCAACGCCTTGACCATGCGCATCGAAGAATCCGCCACCGAGGCCAGGAAAGGTCGCCAGGAAGACCTGCAGCGCGAAGCCAGGCGCAAGATTGACAATATCACCAGGTATACCCCCACAGGCAGTCGCACTCTTACCGACTTGGCAGACCAAACCAAGCGAGAGCTGGAAGAGCTTTACGGCCAATACCATTTGGCGCTGGACGGCGCCGGAACAAACGCCGAGTTGGCTCGGATCGATGCCGAGATCAACAACGAGAAATCGGCCAAGGTTGGCAGCTACCTGTTCACCCTCTATGCACATTTCTACCGCGCACTCAAAGGCCAGCATCCGGCTCAGCGCGACAAGGTCAGCTTACGTGCCGTCGTGGATACCGACATCGGCACTGCTTCAACACCTGGCCTGCTCGCTCTGCAGGCACTGATGCAAAACACCTAGCGGGCTGCGAACTTGCTCTTCGATTCAACGCACAGAGGGGCATGGACCAAGAGACAGAAGGCATATACTTCGTGGATCGTTAATTTCGACTATGGCATGGTTGCAGACCAAGCCGGAAACAAACAGAGGGCTGCCGTTGAAGGTTATTTCTTGGCAAAAGGGACTAATGCCGGTATAACAATGACTGTATGAATAAACAGTCTATTGAGGCTGCGCCATCTTCCCTGATCAAGGACCAAGAATGAGTTTGGCAGTACTGAAAAGCCGCGCCCTGTCCGGCATGAATGCCCCTGAAGTCACGGTGGAGGTTCACCTCGCAAACGGCTTGCCGTCCTTCACGATCGTCGGCCTGCCCGAGACCGAGGTCAAGGAATCCAAGGACCGGGTGCGTGCAGCATTGCAAAATGCACGCTTCGAGTTTCCTGCGCGCAGAATCACCGTCAATTTGGCGCCTGCCGAACTTCCCAAGGAATCGGGCCGCTTCGATTTGCCGATTGCCTTGGGCATCCTGGCCGCTTCCGAGCAGATGCCGGCCGACGAATTGCGCGAGTATGAATTTGCCGGCGAACTCTCGCTCTCCGGCGAATTGCGCCCGGTGCGCGGCGCGCTGGCCATGACCTATGCTATGCATCGTGATGGTGGCCTCTCCGGCAAGCAGCGCTCCTTTATTCTGCCGCGTGCCAACGCCGACGAAGCCGCCCTGGTAAAGAATGCCGCGATATTTCCGGCTGATTCCTTGCTGCATGTCTGTGCGCATTTCGCCGCGCGCGATGCCAATGCCAGGTTGGTCCGCCACGTGCCCGTTGCCATCAGCGAAAAGCCGGTATACCCGGATTTTTCCGATGTCAAAGGACAGAAGCAGGCAAAACGCGCACTCGAAGTGGCGGCTGCCGGTTGCCATAGCGTTTTGATGGTAGGGCCGCCCGGTACCGGCAAGTCGATGCTGGCAGCGCGCTTTCCGGGCATACTGCCGGCCATGACCGATGAAGAAGCGCTCGAATCTGCGGCGGTACAGTCATTGACCAGCGGCTTTCATGCAGGCAAGTGGAAGACTCGCCCCTATCGCGCACCGCACCACACCGCATCGGGGGTTGCACTGGTTGGTGGCGGCGGAACGCCTCGCCCCGGAGAGATATCGCTCGCCCACCGCGGAGTACTTTTCCTCGACGAGCTGCCCGAATTCAGCCGTCAGGTTCTGGAGGTATTGCGCGAACCGCTGGAGTCCGGTCAGATAACAATATCGCGCGCCGCGCGCCAGGCCGATTTTCCCGCGCGCTTTCAATTGGTCGCAGCGATGAACCCCTGCCCCTGCGGCTACTACGGGCATCCATCCAACAAATGCCGTTGTACGCCGGACGGCATTGCACGTTACCAGGGCAAGATTTCCGGACCGCTGCTTGACCGCATCGACATGCAAATCGAAGTTGCCGCTTTGTCGCATGAAGATTTGCTGAAGCAATCGGCGGGCGAGCCATCTGCCGCGGTTGCTGCCCGCGTCGAAGCGGCATACGGCGAGCAATTACGGCGTCAGGGCAAGAGCAACAACAGTTTGAGCACAAAAGAAATCGAACAGCATTGCGGACCGGATGCCGAAGCCGACCAACTGTTGCGCAAGGTAATGACGCACATGAACTGGTCGGCGCGTGCCTACCATCGCGTGTTGAAAGTTGCGCGCACCATTGCGGACCTTGCCGGAAGCGCCGATATTGCACGTGAACATGTTGCCGAAGCGGTGCAATATCGGCGTGCTTTGCGCGAGCAATGAGAGCGGAGCCTGAAAACTTTCCGAGCCATCATCTCCCTCAATCTTTCCCCTCGACCATTGAATTCAGCCGCATAAGAAGCCGCTGAAGCCAAAGGGAATTTCACCCACATCCACCGATAGATTATTTCGCCAATGGCTATCAATTACCAGTTGATCCTCGATTCAATCTGCGAGGAAGTCAAACCGCTGCTATCGACCGGCAAGGTCGCCAGCTATATTCCGCAATTGTCGAATGTATCGCCGTTACAGTTCGGCATTGCCGTATATTGCCTCGACGGCCGCACTTATACGGCTGGAGATGCACACACGAAATTCTCTGCGCAAAGCATCACCAAGCTCTTCGCTCTGGCGCTGGCGTTCTCTCGCGAGGGCGACAAGATATGGAAGCGCGTTGGTCGGGAGCCGTCGGGCAACCCTTTCAATTCGCTTTCCCAACTCGAATATGAGCACGGTATTCCACGCAACCCCTTCATCAACGCCGGCGCACTTGTCATTAACGATATTCTTGCAACACGCTTTGTGCAGGCCGATATCGCTCTACTGCAATTCATGCGCATGCTGGCGCTTGAACCGACACTTGATTTCGACAAGGCCGTGTGGCTTTCCGAGCACCAGACCGCACATCGGAATTATGCCATCGCCCATTTGATGAAGGATTTCGGCAATCTGCACAATCCTGTTGAGGACATTATTTCCGGCTATTGCCGTCAATGTTCGATCACCATGAATTGCGTTGAACTCGCACGCGCGGCCGCCTTCCTCGCCAACCATGGTACGGTGCCGTGGGACCATAACCGCATCCTCGATGCCAGTTCCTCGAAGCGCCTGAACGCCTTGATGCTGACCTGCGGCACCTATGACGCGGCCGGTGATTTCGCATATCGCGTCGGACTCCCTGCAAAGAGCGGTGTCGGCGGCGGCATTGTGGCCGTTGTGCCAGGCGAACTGGCTATCGCAGTCTGGTCGCCGGGGCTTGATGCCACCGGTAATTCGCTGGCCGGCAGCATGGCACTTGAAAGGTTCACCACGCTGACCACGCGCTCGATTTTTTAGCACATCACAAAGCTTGCAGGAAATTCGTCAGGTCGGCGACTTCCTGCGGCCCAAGCCCGATCTGAAAGCGCCGGTCGTAAAACCGGACGACGTCGGCGACGTTTGCCTGCGAGCCGTTGTGGAAGAATGGGCCACGTGCGGCCAGTCCGCGCAGATTGGGAACCTTGAACTTTCCCACGTCAGCCCATTTCCCGGTGATCAGTGCGCGCCCCGGATCGCTGGTTTGCAATACCGCCCCTGTGTTCAGATTTTTCAGGGTGTACAAAGGTAAATCGGGCGTGCGCAGAGGCGCCGCTGCAACGCCGGTGTTGAATAAGCGCGGTACCGATTGGGTCCCGGCGTTGGGGCTGTCGTGACAGGTCGTGCAGGTTCCCCTTACCAATGACTGGTTCCCTAAATCGTTCAATCCGGCGACACCGGTGATATTGAACGGACGTGTATTGAAAATCTGTTCGCCGCGCGCAATCGAGGCGCGGGCTGCAGCGCCTGTGGTAGGCGGCGCACCGCCTGCGTTTGGTGCGGGCGGCGGCGCTGCCCCAGTCCAGCCGGTGAAGACGGACATGGCATTGCGATTGAAGGGTGCCCTGGTTTGATAGTCGCCTGTCAGGAAATCGTTGATGCCGAAGTGGAAGGATTCGGTGGAGAGATTTTGCGCACCGCCGACGGCCCCATTGGCGCTCAGGCTGCCGGCTGCATTGTCGTTGGCCTGGGCAACAAAAATACTGCTTTCAAAGTTGACGATCGATTGCTGCTGCGAAGCGGTCAAGCCGGCCAGCAATTGTGCATGCGTCTCGACGGCCGCATTCGACTGCGCCAGCAAATCTGTGTTAAGCAGGGCAAAGCAGCTGGCCGGCGCCACATTGGCCAGACATTCTCCAGGGCCGGGTGCGGTCAAGGTTTCCCGTCCATCCCACATGACGGTACTGTTGAATTTCAGATTAGCAGTGGGCAGAGGCCGGCGGAACAGCGACAACTGCGCAGGACTGGCGAACCCGTACGGGTCACTGACCTGGACCAGCTGAAATTCAGCGCCGTTCGGTATCGGCAAACCGACGCGTATCAAGCCCTTGGAAAGCAGCATGCTGTAGGCGCTTTGTTTTTGTGCGATTGTGCCGACTGCAGCCATCGGCGAATTGGCGCCGTCGACCAATTGGAAAATGGAATCGCTGCCTTTGCTGACATTAAAACGCGCCATCAGCGCTGCCGGCGTCACGCTCCACGCCTGTCCTTCCTGATGGCAGGTCGAACAGGCGCGCCCATTGCCCATGGGGGTGAAAAAGGGATTGCTGTTATCGATGAATCCCAATGTGCTGAACGTGAGGATGCTTCCGCTGGCGTCGGCAATCGGCACAGGCACTGCGCGCTGCGGCGTCGTGACGACACGCAGCACCTGATCCGTTGCATTGGTGGTGGCCGATGAAGCAGCAGCGCTCTCACTGCCAGAGCCGCCGCAGGCCGATAGCGCCAATGCGGAAGCAAGCACGATTGTGAGACGTTCGAATCTTTGTATGAGTAGTTGTTCCGGTGACTGGTCCATGGCGGCTCCCTTTTTGTATGAACGCCCCCAGCTTGCAAGCAAAATGTGCAGAAAAAATGGACGCCAATCCAATTCATGCATTTTCGGTGTCACCCGCACTAATTCACTATTGCTCCACAATTTGCCGCCAATATTGCATACTGAAGTTTTCCTCCACCGAGATTGCTACATTGTGTATTTGCAAAAAAATATTGGCTGCAGCGCTCAGACCGGCCTTGCGGGGGCTAAATGATGCGCCCTACCATTGCCTTCAAGCTCGCCATGGCGGCTATCGTCATGGTGGTGCTTTGCCTCGGTACGATGGCATGGGTCACAAGCCGCAATATTGAGAAGGGATTCATTGCGTACCTGAACGAATTGCAGGACCAGCATCTCGACCAGGTGAAAGACATACTCACTGAACAGTATCGCGTGCGCGGCAATTTCGACTGGTTGCGAGGCAACCCGCGCGCCTTGAACGAATTGATTGCGCAACGCAACGGCGACATTCACCCGGAAGCCGACGATCCGCCGCCGCGCTTGGAGGATACGCCCGAGCAGGCCGGCCCGCCGCCCCGCTCGGATGACGAGCCGCCGGGGCGGCGCGATCCCAGGTTCGACACCGATCAGAATCGACCGCGCGCATTCCCGCCACCCAGGACGCGGCGCCCGCCACCCGCCGATCCGTTCGGATTCGGCCCCCGGCTCAGCTTGCACGACGCCGAGGGAAGACCGGTGATCGGCCCGCCCAATCCCGGTCCGGGCCAAGTGCGCGCGATAGAGATCGATGGTCGCGTCGTCGGCACGCTGACCTTGATTCCGTTGCGCGAGATACCCGCCCCCTCGGCAGTCGGGTTCGTACGCGGTCAAATCCACGACATTTTGTGGCTGGCCGGCGCACTGGTGCTGCTTTCCGCATTGCTGGCCGTATGGTTGGCGCGCCGCATGCTACGGCCGATTGCAGCGCTGCGCAAAGTCACAGAGAGCATCGCGCGCGGCAAGCTCGACGCCCGCGCGCCATTGATCGGGCGCGATGAACTGGCCGACCTTGCACAACACGTCAACACAATGGCCATGGCACTCGAAACCAACGAGCAGCAACGGCGCAAGATGCTGGCCGACGTCTCGCACGAATTGCGCACGCCATTGTCGGTCATCCGCGGCGAAATCGAGGCGCTGCAAGACGGCATACGTGTGGCCGACGCCAAAGCGCTGGCCTCGTTGCACCAGGAAGTGCTGCGCCTCAACAAGCTGGTCGATGACCTCTACCAGTTGACCTTGGCCGACGCAGGCGATTTGCACTACCAGAAGCAGCGCATCGACCTGGCGCAACTGGTCATGGAAATGACCGACAATTTTCGGGCGCGCGCAGCCATGGCCGGTTTGCAACTCATCTTTCGTCCACCGCAACGTGACGTGACAATCGTCGCCGATGCCGGCCGGTTGGCCCAGGTCATCAACAATCTTTTGGAAAACAGCCTACGCTACACCGATGCCGGCGGAAGTATCGTCGCGTCGCTCAGGGTCGACGGCTTACATGCCGAATTGTCCGTTGAAGACAGCGCGCCGGGGGTGCCGGAGGGCGCGCACAAGCTTTTGTTTGAACGCTTGTACCGGGTTGATCAGGCACGCAGCCGCAGCCGCGGTGGCAGCGGCCTCGGGCTATCCATCTGCAAATCCCTGGTGGAAGCGCAGGGAGGAACGATCGTGGCTTTGGCGTCCACATTGGGCGGCTTGAAAATGCTGGTGCGCCTGCCAATGTCCTCGGAGGAAAGATGACACAATCTGCCCACATTCTGATCGTCGAAGACGATCCCAAGATATCGGCACTGCTGACGGACTATTGCGTCGCGGCTGGCTATCAATGCACCCGCGTCGAGGACGGCAACGACGCCATTGCCAAGGTTCGCGGCTTGCCGGTTGACTTGCTCTTGCTCGACCTGATGCTGCCGGGCATGGGCGGCATCGAGGTGTGCAAGGCAGTGCGCACGTTCAGCCAGATTCCGATTATCATGCTGACTGCCAGGGTCGACGAAGTGGATCGACTGATCGGTTTGGACACCGGTGCTGACGACTACGTATGCAAACCGTTCAGCCCGCGTGAAGTCATGGCGCGGGTGAAAGCGCAGTTGCGCCGCGTGCAGGGCAAGCTGATTCACTCGGCCGAACCGCCGGTCAAGATAGAACGCGAACAAATGCGCATCGCCATCAAAGGCTCGGGCCTGCCGCTGACGCCGGTAGAGTTCCGCCTGCTCTCCGAGATGATCGCCCACCCGGAGCGGGTTTACTCGCGCCAGCAACTGCTCGACCTTTGCCATGACGATCTGCGCGATACCAATGACCGTACCATTGATTCGCATGTCAAGAATATCCGCCGCAAGATAGCCTCATTGCTGCCTGGGATCGATTGTCTGCAGTCGGTATACGGGGTCGGCTATCGCTTTGCCCAGCCGGAACAGGGTTAAACAGCAATTGCGGGCTATGTTCTTGTTGAGCCGACTAAGCTAGTATGTAGCTCATGTCGATTGTAGCAATCTTCAATCAAAAGGGCGGCGTCGGCAAAACCACGACCGCCTTGAACCTGGCAGCGGCATTGGCGCGCCGGGAACGTTCGCCGTATGCAATCGACCTCGACCCCCAAGCCCAGCTCAGCACCATTACCGGCGTTGCCGCACAATCGGGCGACGACACGGTACTGGCGCTGTTTCAGCGCAACCGCCCACTGGGGGAATTGCTGCGGCCGACCCAGCACGGCATCCAGATGATCCCGTCGCACATGGAATTGTCCAAGGTGGATTCGTTGTACGGCAAGGGCTACAACGTCGTCAATCGCCTCAATACCGCTTTGCGTACGGAAGGCTTGATGCAAAATGGGCAGACCTTCCTGCTCGATTGTTCTCCTCTGGTGGGCGTGCTGTCGCTCAATGCGATCTTTGCCTGCCACTGCATCATCGTACCGATTTCGGCCGATTATCTGTCGGCCAAGGGCGCGATGCAGATCACCAAGACACTCAATGCGCTGGAACCGGTATTGAAGCGGCGCGTCAATCGGCGCTACTTGCTGACCCGGTTTGATGGCAGGCGCCGCATGGCCTGGGACGTGCTGCGCGACGTGGAGCAGCAATTCGGCAGCGAGGTGTGCCGCACGCGGATTGCGGAAAATGTCAGTCTGGCGGAAAGCCCCGCGTTCGGCAAGACGGTTTTCGAGCACGCCCCCAACAGCCGTGGTGCGCACGATTATGATGAATTGCTGGAGGAGTTGCTGGCCACGGGATTTATCGTGTAAATCCCACGCTGGTTCGCTTATTTTGAAATCAGGGACAGGATATCTTCCAGCGAAGCCGAAGGACGGGCCTTGTCCTCGGTCTGCCTGATCTCGCAACTGAGAACTTCGCAATCGCGATACATCTGGCGCAGGCGCCGTTCGGCGCCGTCCCGATCCGGCGCAGCGATGACCACACTGACGATTTTGGAACCGTCGCGCGTTTTGACCGAAAAATCGAATTTCGTCATGATGGTTCCTGTCATGGATTCATCCGCAATCTTTACGTCCTATCTTCCCACAGCATAGTCCAATCCGGCAAAAACGGTAGATTTGCCTGGTGCACTGTCTTCGACTGGTATCATGGCGCATGCAAAAAAACCTCTTTTCCGCGACTCTCTGCGTCGCCATTGCACTCGGCGCACTGTCACTCGGCGCCTGCGACCCAAAATTCAATTGGCGCGAAGTGAAAGGCAAGAATCCGCCTTTCACCGTACTTCTGCCCGCCAAACCGGCTTCCATGACTCGCCCAATCAATCTCAACGGACAAAAAGTCGACATGACCATGACTGCGGCAGAGGTCGACGGCGTGAGTTTTGCCGTCGGTGCCGTGCAGTTTGCCGATCCGGTCCAAGCGCACGATGCGGTGCGCCTGATGCAAACGGCAATGATCAAAAACATCAATGGAACGGCCAAGCCCCTTGGTGGGTCGAACGATGGCGGCGACATCGAAGCGAGCGGTGCGCCTGCAGCAGGCGGTCCCAAATTTTTGTTGATCGGCCATTTTGCTGCGGTCGGTAATGGCGCCTATCAGGTGATTGTGCTGGGGCCGGAAAAGGAAGTGTCACGCGAGCAGGCCGCCACCTTCCTGACTTCGTTCAATCCAAACTAAACCATTCGGCGTGCTGTCCGGCCGTGAGAAGTGTGGCACTATGTGCCGCGAACTACCGATGACCGTAGCGAAAATTCGTGCTATGTTTGTCACCAGGATCGATGAATAACCGTGCCAAGGAGGCCCAATGCTGATCACCTTCAAATCGAAAGCTGCCGCAGAAGTGGTGATGTATGAAGAACATGCCAAGCCCCTGCTTGATCTGGTGCATAAAGACACCAAAATGGGCGTCATTACGGCAGCAGAAGCGGCGGGTATCGCCGAGCGTCTGGAAGCAGTCATCAAGGAAAGCAAGGCCCATCCGACATCCGAAGAAGTCGCGCGCGATGTGGTTGCGCATCACGGAGGCGCGGGCGCTGACCACGACCACGAACCGGCCCAATATGTGAGTTTTGCGACGCGTGCCTATCCCTTGCTCGAGATGATACGCGCCGCAGCACGCGGCGGCCACGACATTCTCTGGGGCGTTTGAACGTGCAGAGCCAGGAGCAGCGCATCGCGGCAAGCGACGGCACGCTTCTCTTCGTTACCGACTGGCGGCCGGAAGCAGTCGAATCGTCGCGCGGCGGCGTGGTCCTGATGCATGGCCTCGGCGAACATAGCGGGCGCTATCAGCATGTCGCGCAATTTTTCAACGCGCTTGGCATGAGTGTGCGAACCTTCGATCACCGTGGCCACGGCCGCTCCGGCGGAGCGCGCGGCGACGTGCCGGATTCCGACTGCATGGTGCGCGATGCTCAGACCGTCATCGAGGATTTCGCCAGCAAATTTCCAGTGCCGCCAATTTTGTTCGGCCACAGCATGGGGGGATTGGTCGCTGCGCGCTATGCGGTGGAAAAGCGTTCGCCGTTGCGCGCCTTGGTCCTGTCTTCTCCTGCGCTGGCGATTTCACTGTCGCGAGGGCAAAAGCTGTTGCTCAAGCTCCTGAGCATAGTTGCGCCGGGCCTGACCTTGCCCAACGGGCTGGAACAGCGCTACCTCTCGCATGATGCCAACGTCGTCGAAGCGTATGGCAAGGACCCCTTGGTGCATAGCAAAATCAGCGCGCGCCTGCTCAACAGCATGCTCGCTTCCATCGCCCTCGCCCAGGGGAAGGCTGCCGGTCTTGCCATTCCGACCTTGCTGGTTTATGCCGGCGACGACCGTATCGTCGATGCAGGGGGAAGCGAAACGTTCGGCAAATCCCTGCCGGCAAACCTGGCCGAAATACATGTCTACCCAAAGTTGTACCACGAGATTTTCAATGAGATCGACGCCGAACAGGTGTTCGGCGATGTTCGCAACTGGCTGGCAAAATTGTAGGTCCGCAATCGGCTTGCCCCGGCAAATTCGGCCGGCTCGCCGTGCAAGGTATACAATCCGGGCTCGTTTATCGAGATCTTCCCGGGATCGTCAAGAGAAGCCATGCTTAAACCCTCGCTAAAAACCGATTCGCTCGCCTTCAGTTTGTTGGGCGCAGCGCAAGCCGTGGCTGCGGTGCGCGCCGGCACCGCCTTGCCGCAGGCGCTGGCGCAAATCAATGCAAAATTTCAGCTCCAGCCACAGGCGCGCGGTGCGATCCAGGACATCGCCTATCGCACCATGCGCCACCTCGGGCGCGCAGAAACCCTGCTTGGCGCCATGACGCAAAAGAATCCGGAACCCGCCTTGCTGCGCGCCCTGCTGTGCTGCGCTCTGGGCCTGTTGTCGGACCCGGGCGAGAAGGCTTACGACAGTTTTACCCTGGTCAACCAGGCGGTTGAAGCGACGGCTTCCGACCCGTCGATTGCGCATGCCAAGGGCATGGTCAACGCGGTGCTGCGCCGTTTTTTGCGCGAGCAGGATCAATTGCTGCAGGAAGCCTTGGGCAATCCAGTGGCGCGCTGGAATTATCCGGCATGGTGGATCGATACCGTGAAGGCGGCCTACCCCAACCAATGGCAGGACATCCTCCAGGCCGGCAATTGCGCGCCGCCGATGACGTTGCGCGTCAATTGCCGGCAGACCACGACGACGGCTTATCTGCAAACGCTGGCCGAGCACGCCATATCGGCTACACAGGTCGGCCCGTCCGCCGTGCGCCTGGGCCAGGCCATGTCGGTCAATCGCATTCCCGGTTTCGACCAAGGCCTGGTCTCGGTGCAGGACGCGGCGGCGCAGTTGGCCGCACCTTTACTTGACGTGCAGGACGGCATGCGCGTCCTCGATGCCTGCGCCGCACCGGGCGGCAAGACCGGTCACCTGCTTGAATGCGCAGACATTGACCTGCTGGCATTGGACAGCGACAGCAAGCGCCTGCCGCGGATCACGGAAAATCTCGAACGCCTGCATTTGAAGGCGCGACTGGAAACCGGCGATGCGGCCAAACGCAACTGGTGGAATGGGCAACAATTTGATCGTATCCTGGCTGACGTGCCTTGCACGGCGTCGGGGATCCTGCGCCGCCACCCGGATATTCGCTGGCTGCGGCGCAAGGCCGATATTGCGCAATTGACAGCGATATCGCGGCAAATACTCGATAATTTGTGGCAGATGTTAGCTCCGGGCGGAAAACTGCTGTTTGTCACCTGTTCCGTATGGCCGCAGGAATCGGAGGCGCAAGCGGCTGCATTCGCCGAACGCAATCATGCGCAACGCCTGCCGGCACCGGGTCAGCTTTTGCCAGGTGCCACTGCGGATCACGACCATGACGGTCTGTTTTACGCCCTGTTCCAGAAAGCCCCGCACTAGGCCAGGCTTCCTGCCGAGGTGCACAGAAACGTTCGCCGGAGAATGAACTTTCACCCGCCGGAAATGATCGGAGCGGGGCAACGATTGCAAAAACCATTCCGGAAAAGATGCCCTTGGGTGCCAACGGGGGATGGATTGACTTTCGATCAACGGACAGGCGACCTATTGGTCGAATCCGTTGCAAAAATTACGATTTGTACAAAATTTCAGGGATTTGAACCGAAATACCACGGTCCAGAGACGCAAAACTGGTCTAATAACAGGTAAAAACGGCAACCCCGTTACAATGGGCCGCCTTGCCGCTTCATCGCTCGGCGTCGACTAACTTATTACTGCGGAACCGTCCGCAATCTGGCACGCGTGACAAGACGAATCATCAACATTTTCCATCGCGGAATGCTGGCGGCCCTGCTGCTCGTCTTGACGTTCGTCCAAGCACCTGTCTACGCTGCCGAGAGTATCGAGATCGTCCAGGCGCATCTGGAAGGCTCGCAAGAAGGCTATCGCCTGTCAGCCACGTTTGCCTTCGAGCTCAACCATACGCTGGAAGATGCGATCAGCCACGGTATTCCGCTGCACTTCACGACCCAGGTCGAGATCAAGCGGCCGCGCTGGTATTGGTTCGACGAGTCAACAATCAATATCGAGCGCACCATCATCATTTCCAGGAACCTGCTGACCAACGAATACCAGGCCGGCGTGATAGGTGGCGTACAGCGCAGCTTCCCCAACCTCGAAGAAGCCATGGACCTGCTGCGCCGTCCCAGCCGCTGGGTCGTGGCAGATCACAACGCCTTGAAATCGGGCACGACCTATCACGTGAGCGTGCAAATGCGGCTCGATCTGGAATCGCTCTCCAAACCGATCAAGGTAGATTCGATCAATAATAGCGACTGGCGGCTTTCTTCCGAGCGCAAGTCATTTCCCTTCAAGGCGGAATAGCCTTTTCAGCATACCGATCAGCACCTGCAATGACTGCCCCTCTCCGCAACCGTTTGTGTGCAACGCCTGACTCGGGACAATTGTGGTCCGCGTCCTAAGGTATTTCCTGCTGATCGGCGGTCCGCTGATCTGCATCCTCTTGTTCCTGCTGGTTGCAGCATCGGACAATTCGGCGGCTTTTGAAAAGAACTACCCTTGGCTGCTCGGACTCAATGCCTTGTTCGCGGTGGCCCTGCTGATTTCGGTCATTTCGCTGATCATCCGACTCTACCGCAACTATCAACAAAAGCAGTTCGGCTCGCGCTTGATGGCGCGCCTGGTGCTGCTGTTTGCCATCATCGGCGTATTGCCCGGCACGGTGATTTATCTCGTGTCGGTGCAGTTCGTTTATCACTCGATCGAATCGTGGTTCGATGTGAGCGTCGAATCTGCGCTGGACTCGGGGCTCAACCTCGGCCACGCGGCTCTCGAATCGCAGCTTAACGACTTGCTGGCCAAGGGGCGCAGCGTGGCCCTGGAAATTTCCGACCTCTCCATGGTCGGCCAGACCACGCAATTGACCAAGCTGTACGAAGCCAATCCGACGCTGGAGGCGGTGGTCGTCACCGCCAGCGGGCGCGTGCTGGCCGACGTGGGCAGTCAGGTCAGCGCAGTGGTTCAGGATTTGCCGACGCCGGCGATGTTGAAGCAGGCGCGCCTGACGCGAGGCTATTCCGCGCTGGAGAGCCCGAACAATGTCAACGGCGCCGACAATACCAATGACTTGCGCATGCGCGTCATCATTGCCATCCCCGGTTCGAGCGCCGAGTGGTCTGGCCAAAGCGAGGGGCGCTTCTTGCAATTGTTGCAGCCGATTCCGACTTCGCTGGCCACCAATACCAAAGCGCTAAGCGACACGTCGCGCGAATACCATGAACGTTCGCTCGGACGGACAGGATTGCGCAAGATCTACATCGAGACGCTGACTTTGACCCTGTTGCTGGCAACATTCTGCGCCATCGCGGCCGGCTTCGTCATCGCCAGCAATCTTGCCAAGCCTTTGCTGCTGCTGGCCGAGGGTACCAAGGCGGTGGCCGAGGGCAATCTCTCGCCGCGTCCCATCGTCACGAGTTCCGACGAACTGGGCACATTGACGCAATCCTTCAACACCATGACGCGCCAACTTGCCGATGCGCGGGCGTCGGTCGAACTCAATCGCGCCGCGCTGGAAAACGCCAAGGCCTATCTCGAATCGGTGCTGGCCAACATGTCGGCCGGCGTGATGGTGTTGGACAGCCACTTTGTGCTGGTTAGCTGCAATGAGTCGGTCGAGCGCATTCTGCACCACGAATTTGCGCCCTACCTGGGCAAGGCCCTGGCCGAGGTCGCGGAATTGCGAGATTTTTACACCGCCATCACGCAAGCCTTTTCCGAACAAAGCGCCCAATCGGCCGCTGATCGCGCCGACGGCACGCATCAACATTGGCAGCACCAGATCGAATTGCCGCGCGTGCACGGCAGCGAGGAGGCAGACAACAATACCACCCTGCTCGCTCGCGGGTCGCGCCTGCCGGTCGGTAGTGGTACCGGTTATGTCGTGGTATTCGACGATATTTCGGACGTGATCTCGGCGCAGCGCAGTTTTGCATGGGGTGAAGTGGCGCGCCGCCTGGCCCATGAAATCAAGAATCCGCTGACGCCGATCCAATTGTCGGCCGAGCGACTGCAAATGAAATTGTCGGACAAGCTTACGCCAGCCGACGCCGCCATGCTGGAAAAGAGCACGTCAACGATCGTCAATCAGGTGTCCGCCATGAAACGCATGGTCGACGACTTCCGCGACTATGCCAAAACGCCGCCGGCAGTATTGTCGGCGCTCGACCTGAATGCCTTGATCGAGGAAATCCTGCACCTTTACCTTGGCGGCAACGACAAGGATGTTATTCACGCCACGCTGGCGGACAACCTGCCGGCCATCATGGGCGACGCGACACAGTTGCGCCAGGTTATCCATAATCTCTTGCAGAACGCCCAAGATGCAGTCAGCGATCACCCGGAGCGCCTGCCCCATATAGAACTGGTCACCGAAGCGGTACGCTACAAGAGCGCCAGCGAAGAGGCGCGAACGGCCGTGCGGATTACGATCAGCGACAATGGCCCTGGATTTTCAGCGAAAATCTTGGCACGGGCGTTCGAACCCTACGTCACTTCCAAGCCGCGCGGCACCGGTCTGGGATTGGCGATGGTCAAGAAAATCATCGATGAACACGGCGGTCGCATCGATATTCAGAATCGAAGCGATGCAAATGGTGCAAAGGTGTCAATTTTGCTGTTAAAGTTAGCACCCATGGAATAATTGCAGAATTAAAGAAGGCGCGCACATGGCAAATATCCTCGTTGTAGACGATGAGATGGGCATACGAGAGTTACTCTCGGAAATACTTGGCGACGAAGGTCACGTCGTCGTTACCGCAGAAAATGCACAACAGGCACGTGAATCCAGAGCGGCCAACGTACCAGACCTGGTACTGCTCGATATCTGGATGCCCGATACCGACGGCGTTACCCTGCTCAAGGAATGGCAGCGCGACGGCTTGTTGACCATGCCGGTGATCATGATGTCCGGCCATGCCACGATCGACACGGCAGTCGAAGCGACGCGTATTGGCGCCCTGAATTTCCTGGAAAAGCCGATTTCCCTGCAAAAGCTGCTGAAAGCGGTGCAGCAAGGCCTGTCGCGCTCGGTGGAAACGGTGCGGCCGGTCAATTATCAGGTGCGTTCGGCAGCCCCGCAGGTGGAAGCCACCCGTGCCGTACAAGATATTTCTTTCTCAGCCGGCAGCACGGTGCATGCCAGCCCGGCCAGTGTGACGGCCATTTCGATGATGCCGCAAGACACGCAATTGTTTTCGCTGTCCTTTGACCTGCCGTTGCGCGAAGCACGCGACGCCTTCGAGCGTGCCTATTTCGAACACCACCTGACGCGTGAAGGCGGCAGCATGACGCGCGTGGCGGAAAAAACCGGTCTGGAACGGACCCATCTTTACCGCAAGCTCAAGCAACTTGGGGTCGAGCCGGGCAAGCTGTCGAAAAAGGGCGGATAACACGCCGGGATTCTTTTCTCCAATATGGCAATCCCGTGCCGACCTCGGTAGTGCTCCTGACTGGCAGGCTGGCGGCGCTTCGCGAAGCGGCAATCGCCGCCAGACTTGACCCCGCTTATTCCACCGCCCTGATCCTCGAAGGCCTGGCTTCCGGCACGGCGGAACTTGAGACCCTGGCTGCAGCTGCGGCTTTTCCCCTGATCCGAGTCGCACCGGCCTGCATGTGCTGCGTGGGAAACCTGACCCTGCGGGTACATCTGAACCGCCTGCTTCGTCTCATGCCGCAACGCCTGTATATCAGCCTCGCAAGCGACGAACACATCGACAAAATCCGCACGTTTCTGACTTCACCGCCGTACGACGGCTTGTTGAAACTGGAAAACACTGTCGATTGCAACGACAAATCCGCCGATTAGGGCCATGCCGGCATTGCCGTTCCGGCATTGTTGCAAAAACAAGCCCAGCCGCACCGCCGCCCGTTTGGAACTCATTTGCGCCGGAACGCTCAAACTTTGGCGCGACAAACCGTTAACTAATGTAAAGAATCACATCTCACGTATCTTTCAGCGTCATTATTTAGTAATATTTTCTTGCGACAACTTGAAATAGGTCCTCCAAAGCTCCACCTTTTGCGTTAATACGATAAACCCGCAAGAACGGTCGATTTCAAAATCGACAGATTTTCGAATCGTCCGATATCGCCCAAGGAGCAATCATGAACTTGATCTATAACAGCGAACAATACAGCGTCGTCGAATTCGGTATCGACAGCGACCAGGAAGCGCTTCGTTCAGGTGGCTATGAAATTACGGATAAATCGGGCAAGCGCGAGATTTTCATACGCGGCACCATGGCGGAAATCTTCCGCGAAAACGTCAAAAATCTGATTGCCTCGGAACCGAGTGTCGAAGACATCGACGATTTTCTCGGCAAATACGATGCCGTCATGGGCAATCGCGTCATCTATCATTGATTGGGGCAGTAAAGTAAACGCAATCCCGTCTGCCTTCAATGCAGGGTAACTCGGCGCCTGTCACCAGTTCGCAAGTTCAGGCACACGAGGGCTTGCATGCGTTGGTCGAGCGGCATGCCGCCCATGCCTACCGCAAGCCGGTTGCGCCTTATAACCGCAGCGCCTTCGAGTCCAGCATTGCGCGTTGGCGCGCATGCGGCAGTGCACCGCTGATTCTCGATGCCGGTTGCGGCGTCGGATTATCGACCTTGCATCTCGCTGCGCAATTCCCCGATCACTTTGTCATCGGCGTTGACCAGTCGGCCGACCGTATCGCGCGTAATACGCATTGGGACGGTGTGCGGCCTGACAACTTCCTGTGGGTACGTGCCGATCTGGTCGATTATTGGCGCCTGATGCAGCAAGCCGGCATCAGGCCGGTGCGCCACTATGTGCTCTACCCCAACCCCTGGCCGAAGATCGGCCAGGTACAACGGCGCTGGCATGGCCATCCGGTTTTCCCGACTGTCGTGGCATTGGGCGGCCATTTCGAATGCCGCAGTAATTGGGATATCTATATCGACGAATGCAGCTCGGCGCTGATCCAATTGAGCGGGCGCAGTGTGCAGTCCGGCCGCTACGTTACGGACCTGCCGATAACGCCTTTCGAAAGCAAGTATCTCGAATCGGGACACGCATTGTGGCGCTGCACGGCTACGTTGGAGACTTGACTAGGCACCAGACCGCATGGCGTTGTCGGTCCAGGCAAACGCCTCGGCCCAGGCTGATGCAATGCCTTGCTCCGGCAAAGCGAGCTTGCTTGCCAGGCGCACGATCGCATCCTCACGCCCTTTTTCCATGGCGATCGCCAACATCAGGTATTGCCCGAGCGGCCCTTCGCTATGCAGCAGAACGTCGCGCATCGCATCGGAAAGGCGCAAGCGCTCGAGCACGCGCGCCATCGGCATGCCGAGCATGCTGTCGAGCAGGGAAAGCAAGCCAACCAGGAACAGTTCTTCGCATTCGAGTTTGCTGAAGCGATCGCGCACCACAAGTTCGAGGAATCGTCCGCGTGCCAGGGCCAGTTCGAGGAGGATCGCGTCGCGTGGCGCGTCGACCCCGGCGCGATACATGCCAACCGATAGCCAGCGATACAATTCCTGCCGGCCCAGTATCATCACAGCCTGATCAATGCTGGCGACAGGCTTGGCCAAACCCTGCATGGGCGAGTTGGCCATTGCCACGATTTTCAGTGCGACTTCGGGGTGGCGCTTGGCCGTCTCGGTGATTTCGTCGAGATCGGCATCGCGGCGGATCAGATTGAGCATTTCGATCAGTGCCATGCGCCCCTGGCTGATTTCGCAGGGCTGTTGTTCGGTATCGGTACTGGTGGTGAACGGCCCCACGCAGTAATCGGCGCCGCGTGCGGTACATAACCTGCGCTCGGGCCAGCTGCCCAGCCCGTCAACGACGATCTCGATACCCGGATGGTTGCGTTTGAGGCGCGCCATCGCCATCTCGAAATTGCTCAGGGAATAAGAGGCAAATTCAATGATCGCCATATCGGCATTGTCGAACAACGGGTCGGCATCGGGGCCGATTTCGATTCCCGTCAGCGCCACCCGTGCCCCGGCGCCCCGTATGGATTTGCAGACTTCGGACCAACGCGACAGGCCTTCCGCGTCCTGCGGCGGGCAATCGAGCATGAAAACGGTATGCGGGGCAACCAGCTTGCGAAAGTCGGCGCGAAACCAATTTTGCGCCACGATCGGCACCATTGCCAGCCGACGTTCGGCGAACCCCGCAAGATCCTCTGCCAGCAAGGCATCGCACGCCATGCGTACCTTGGGCGGATCGATGGAATCGCTCAAGGCGGTGGTAAACCGGTATCCGGCAATGCGTGTCTTGCTGTCGACAATTTCTTCACGTCGCACAGCGAGTGCGGGGATGACGGAAGCCGTTGTATTCGCGCGCTGCGCGTCCTCTCCGGTACGGCGCTCTCGTCCGAAAGGATCGGGATTGACCGACACCGGCTGGCTAGCGCCCATCCACCGTTTGAATGCCTGAAACATCGTCAGCCTCGAACTAGTTCACGGATTAGGCCCGTCGCTGGCGCCATGGAAACCTTTACTTTCAATTATACGGACACGAAGAAATTCCTCCCCGTGTATTTGTCATGTTGCAACGGTTCGGTGCGAGATTTATTGATCCAGCTCAAAATAGTTGAGTTGGAGCCTAAATCGGCTTCCAAACGGTTATGGTGACCACCCATCCCTGCCAAATTTGCTTGTCTATCGGCTGAAAAGAGCACTACTATTCCTTTATCGACAATAATCCGAAGAGAATCATGGATCGATTGCAGTCAATGCGGGTTTTCGCCAAGGTCGTCGAGCAAGGCAGCTTCGCACGCGCCGGCACGATGCTGGAGCTGTCAAACGCCGTCGTGACGCGTCATGTGGCCGATCTTGAAGCCCACCTCGGTACGCGCTTGCTCAATCGCACCACGCGCCGTCTGTCGCTGACGGAAACCGGCATGGCCTATCTGGAGCGCGTCAAACAAATCCTGCAAGACGTCGACGATGCCGACGCCATCGCCTCGGCCCAGGCGAAGAATCCCAGCGGCACCTTGCGCGTCTACTCGCACCTCGGCTTCGGCCAGATGCAACTGGCGAAGCTGTTGCCCGAATATGCACAGAAATTTCCCGATGTGACGCTCGACGTCACGCTGTCGGACCGCGATGTGGATCTCGTTGAGGAAGGCTTCGATATCGGTATTTTCATCGGCTTGCAGCGTTTCGACGTGAGCATGATTTCGCGCCAGATCGGCACGACCGAGGTGGTGCTGTGTGCATCTCCCGGTTACCTGGAGAAGCACGGCGCGCCGCGCGTTCCGGAAGACGTGTCACGCCATGCCTGTCTGAATTTCTCGTTCGAGCAACTGCGCCATCGCTGGCCAATAGAGGGGCCGGACGGCACCACCGTGCACATTCCCGTGACCAGCAAAATGGTGTCCAATAGCGGCGAGTTGTTGCGCCAATGCGCCATGGCCGGCATGGGCATTGTGATCCGGCCGTCGTTCAGCCTGTCCGACGATCTGGTGTGCGGTCGGCTGGTACGGCTGCTGCCGGAATATCATCTGGGACAAATGAGTGTCATGATGGTGTACCCAAGCCGCCGTCTGCTATCGGCCACGGTGCGCAGCTTTGTCGATTTCATCAGCCTGCACTATCCGCACCCGGAGCGCGACCCCTGGCTGATGACGTGAAGCGATCTAGCCCGGATATTTCACCGGATCGGCCAGAAATCTGAAAATATGGCATATGTCTACTGAGTGTTCAGTATGCCGGGAAGCAAATCCAATTTTTACCGTGGGCCTGGGCCGATGCTAGCGCACCATTGCGCGTTCCGAAGAAATATCCGGGCTAGCGCTTTGTCAGTAGATCAAGCACGCGCTGGCCGGCGGTATCGAGTTTGCCGCTATTGTCGATGCGAATTACCTGCGGCGATTCCGGCGCCGGAAACTCGCCGGCGCGGCTGATGCGACGCAGCAGCGCCGCGCCCGATTCGCGCCCGCGCGCCACCAGACGCTGTTCCAGCAAGGCCTGCTCGGCCTCGACCCAGATCACCTGAGCTTGCGGATACAACTGCTGCAACTGCGGCACATATTCACGCGAACCGTTGACGATCACGTCGCGCCCTGCTCTCAAATCGGCCTCGATGCCGCGCGGCACACCGTAGCATAAATCGTTGGTCTGCCATTGCATCGCAAAATTGCCGGCGGCGGCCAGATTCCAGAACGTTGCCGCGTCCACGGCATCGTGCTCATGACCGGAACCTGCCGGACGCGTCACGGTGCGGCGCGCGAAGATCACCGTATCCTGCTGCTGCAGGCGTTGCTGCACCCATTGCAGCAGGCTGTCCTTGCCGGCTCCCGATGGCCCGACGAAAAAGAAAAGACGACCGGTACGCGGCAAGCTTGCCTGTGCCATACGGTCGCCAAAGGGGAAGCTGCGCCAGGCAACAAACGGCCCGCCGGGTTCCACTTCACGGAAGATTGTCAGGCGATCGATCACGAAAGGCGTTTGCTCGATGACCTGCGAAAAATGCTGCTCGGCGGCACGCCGCAGAGTGTACGTAGTGTCCGCATCGAGCGGGGACAAATCGTCGGACAGAGTCAGGTGGAATTGATATTCTTCCTCGGTGTAGGGATAGCCCCAACGCTGCAGCAAGGCTTCCTGGCGCGCACTCAGGCCGCGTCGACGGCGTGTCGCCAACTCAGCCTCGCCGGGGGTGGTGCGCAGGATATCGAAGTAAATGACACAGCGCATGGCCAGGGAAGCAAGTTCCTCTTGCGCACCTTCGGGACGCAGGGCCAGGAAATCGGCCAAGGGCTTGACGCTGACTGCAGGCACGGAAATGCTGCGCTGAACCTGGCAAAATGCCGCCGCCATCGCCTCCAGATTTGCTTCGGAAAAGCCGGGAGCCAGATGAAACGGCGCCTTGAGCGTGGCATGAAAGCCGTAACGCCGCGCATCGGTTGTAAGCTTGCCCAGCATCAGTTGCGCAATACCCGGTATCTTGTCTTGCGTGAGTATCAGGTCGTGTACGGCGTCGCGGCCGAGCCAGGCACTGCCGGCCTCGAACCAGGGCGAACCCGGTGGCGGAGAAAAATAAACAGCATAGCGTGTTGGCATAAGTGTCGGCAATAAAGTCGATGCATGTGGCGTTTCATGCTCGCGTAGGTGCTCGGGTAGATGAGCGGGCACAAAGGCGGGCATGTGGCTCAGGAGGCAACCGACTATGCCATACGCATTATGCAGCCATGGAATAGCTGCGGCGCAATTCCATGCGCAGAGGCTCTGCGCAGTAAGCGACGCGGCCGCCCGCGATCGTGGCAACCAGACGCGCCCGTCCTCCCTGCCCCGGTTCGACCAGAAGCAGGTCGGCACGGCTACCGGTGGCAATGCGACCGCGATCTGCCAGTCCGAGCGCAGCTGCCGGGCTTTCCGACACCATGCGCCACGCTTCGGCCAGCGTGCACGCGCCTTCGTGGGCCAACTTGAACGGCGCATGCAACATTGCAGGGTAATAATAATCGGAAACCATGATGTCGCACATGCCGCTGCGCACTGCATCGATGGTGGCCAGACCGCCGCGATGGCTGCCGCCCAACAGGACATTGGGTGCGCCCATGATGACGCGGTTGTCCATGGCCAGTGCGCTGAACAGTGCGTCCTGGTTCATTGGAAATTCGCTGATTGTCACACCCAGGTCCTGATAGCGTTCGCGTTCGTGGCAGCTCATGTCGTCGTGCGATGCCATCGGCACACGATGCTTGCGGCAGGCTTCGGCCAGTCTTTCGATAGCGGGCGGCACCTCGGTGGAACGGGCCTCGGCCTTTCTCAGGCGTGCCCTGAAGGTATCGACGTCGCAACGAGCGCGCGCTGCGTAGGCGGCAAGCTTCTCGGGCCGGGCGCATCCCGCGACGATGGTTGGCAAGTGTTCGTTGAAAGCGAAGAAATCGATACGGCCCTGGGCAATCCATGACAACGCATCGGTAACGCCTTCGAGATGGTGGTTCTCGAAGCGAAGATGGATGCGATGGTCGACGTGATTATCCTGCCGCTCATGCGCTACCTGATTCAACAGCGCCAGCGCCGCTTCTCTCCCACGCAAGCCGCCTTCCCAGCTATAGGCCAGACCGTGGCAGGCGGTGGTGATGCCGTTGGCAGCCAACTGGCGGTCGGTATCGGTCAGTGCGATATCATGCGCGAACAGGGTATCGGGGCGCGGCTGAAGCTGACGCTCGAACGCATCACCGTGCAGGTCGACGATGCCGGGCAGGACCAGCAAGCCGCCGGCGTCAAAATTCGCCCCATCAGTGCCGCTCTTGAGAGGACGGCCGACGTGATCGATGCGCGCACCGTACAGAGCCACATCGGCTGTCTCCCAATCGGCGGCGGCGCCGCCGCGCTGGACCAGACCGGTGCCGCCATGTACGAAGAGCCGAGAGTCAAAATTGTCGCGTGCGTTCATAAACCACCTGATTTGAATATCGATAGGAATGGCTGCCATGCTAGCCCGCCAATATGACTGGCCTTTGACATCGATCAGGAGATGTTGTTTCACAACAGCGCTCGCGTCTGCGATGGAATTGCCGGTAGGGAATTTCACTTCGCTAATGATGGTATTCTTGACCAAATCCTCATTTCTCGATGCCTCCAGAGCGCCATGTGCCAATTGCTAGGAATGAACTGCAATGTCCCTACCGATATTGTGTTCAGCTTCACCGGTTTCGCCGAACGCGGCGGTGGTTGCGATACCCACAAGGATGGTTGGGGTATTGCTTTCTTCGAAGGCGCGGGCGTGCGGCATTTTGTCGACCATGAAGCGGCCATCAAGTCCCCCATGGCGGACCTGATCCGGCGTTGGCCGATCAAATCGAAAAACGTCATTTCTCATATCCGCAAGGCAACGCAGGGTCAGATCGCCCTGGAAAACTGCCATCCTTTTGTGCGTGAATTGTGGGGACGTTATTGGGTCTTTGCCCATAACGGCGACCTGAAAGACTTCCAGCCGGTGATAGATGGCCCATACCGGCCGGTCGGGCAGACCGACAGCGAACGTGCCTTTTGCCATATCCTGCAGACATTGCGTCGGCGGTTCGGCGAGCAAATCCCCGCCCTGCCGCAACTCAGGGATGCCCTCGCCGCTCTGACGGCTGAAATTTCCGCGCATGGCCCCTTCAACATGCTGCTGTCGGACGGCTCGGCCTTGTTCGCCCATTGCTCGACCAATCTGTTTTATCTGGTACGCCAGTATCCGTTTGCCAAGGCCAAATTGGCCGACAACGATATTCACATCGATTTTTCCGAAGTCACGACGCCGCAGGACCGCGTCGCAGTCATCGTGACCCAACCGCTGACTGACAATGAAACCTGGGTGCAGTTTGGAATTGGCGAAATGAAAATGTTCGTTGACGGCAACCCAGTCGCCTGAAGCGAGCCAGAAACCCAGGCACCCGTATGCTGAAGCTCGCTGTTCGCGAAATCATTCGCGCAGCATGAATTGCGACAGTTTTATGCAGCGCAACATAGAAATTTTCGGGCGTAAAAAGGAAATAGGCTACAGTAGAGTCGAGTGGTACCTGTAGAGTGCCGCATAGATAACATGCGCCAAACGCCAACCTGAGAGCGACGCCCGCCACACCATGTCCGAGAAGACCCCGCTCCCACTGCGCGTAAGAGAGTTTTTTCTTGCACGCCAGCCCATTCTGGATCGAAACCAGGAGCTCGTTGCCTACGAATTGCTGTTTCGCAGCGGTGAACTGGGGCCGGCCAATATTACCAGCGATCTGTCGGCCACCGCTTCCGTCATTTCGCACACCGCCCAGCTCGGCATAGAGAAAGTCATCGGCGACGTGCTCGGCTTCATCAATGTCGACGCAGCCGTGTTAATGAGCGACATTTTCCATTTCCTGCCGCGCGAACACGTGGTTCTGGAGATCGTGGAAACGGTCGAAGCCACGCCGGAGATCCTGTCACGCGTGGAAGAACTGTCGCAACAGGGTTTCCGCTTTGCGCTTGACGACGTCATCACCGACTCCGAGGATGTGCAGAAATTTCTGCCGCTGATCGATATTGTCAAATTCGATTTGCGCGACATGCCGCTCAGCGCCTTGTTGAAGCTGACGCCGCAATTCAAGCTCGCCGGCAAAAAGTTGCTGGCAGAAAAAGTTGAATCCTTTGGCCAGTTCAAGATTTGCCTCGATCTGGGGTTTGATTATTTCCAGGGTTACTATTTCGCCAAACCTTCGGTCTTGTCCGGCAAAAAATTGTCGCCGTCGCAGATGTCGGTCATGGAACTGATGAACCTGGTCATGTCCGATGCAGATACCGCCGAGATCGAAAAAGCCATCAAACTGGATGTCGCGCTTGGTTTGAACCTGTTGCGCCTTGCCAACACGCCTGCTTTCGGCATACGCCACCGCATCGATTCGCTCAGTCAGGCCCTGCTGGTTCTCGGGCGGGAGCAATTGCGGCGTTGGCTGCAAATCATGCTGTATGCCGAACCATGCAAGAAGGGCCACGCCATGCCGCCCTTGCTGGCACTGGCCACGACGCGCGGCAAGATGCTGGAATTGCTGTCGCAAAAAATTCATCCCAATAATCGCAACAAGGCCGATACCGCATTTACCGTCGGCATCATGTCGCTGATGGATTCGCTGTTCGGCATGACCATGCAGGCAATCCTGGAGCAGATCACCGTGATCGACGAAGTCGGCCAGGCGCTGCTGGCGCGCAAAGGGTTTTACGGCGACTTGCTGAAACTTGCGGAATATCTGGAACGGATCGAGGAAGCCCAACCCTTGATTGTGCCGTTGCTCAAGAAATTGAATCTGTCGCACGACGATCTTTACGAGCTGGAAATTGCCTCGTTCGAGTGGAGCGACCAGGTCGCGCAAAACGCCGTTTGAAGCGATTTGCTCCGCCGGCATTCAGATCAGCCCGGCCAGTCCCAATAAGCCGGCGCCGGCAAGCAGCAACAACGGATGCGTTCGATACCTGACGGTCAAGAAGGCAGTCAATCCCGTCACCGCGTAAGCGGCCCCTCCGTGGTCCGCTTCACGCGTCAATACGTAGGCGCTGGCCAGGATCAGCCCTATCGTCACCGACACCAGCCCGCCCTGCACGACGCCGCGCCAGCGTGCTTCCTTGTAGCGCTGCCAGAATCGCGAGAAAAAATACACGGTCAGCGATGAAGGCAGGCACATGGCGAAGGTCGCGACCAGCGCACCGGGAATGCCGGCGAGCTTCCAACCGAGCAGGCTGACGATCAGAATGTTCGGCCCCGGCGCAGCCTGCGACAACGAGACCAGGGAGACGAAGTCATTGCTGCTCATCCAGCCACGCACTTCGACAAGTTGGTGATGCATTTGCGGAATCAATACGTTAGCGCCGCCGATTGCCACCATGGATAGCAACACGAAATACCACGCCACTTCCGCCAGGGAACGCGCGCCGTTCATTTGCGGCTGCACCAAGTGGCGAAAATGCTCAACGGCGTGAGAATTCCGAGGACCAGCAAAAGCGGCCACGCCAACAATCCGCACGAGACGAAAGCCAGCAGGCTCACACCGCTGGTGCTCCAGGACCTGGCTTGCCTTGCCACCATGTTGTAGCCAACCGCCACCACAAGGCCCGCACTGGCGGCCGCCGTGCCATTGATAATGTGCTGAACCGCCGCTACCTGGCCATAGGCGCCATACAGCGTGGCAAGGATGAGGATGACGGCCAACGGCGCCAGCATCAGGCCGCAGAAGCCCAGTACAGCGCCAATTGCGCCATGAAAACGCGCGCCGATCATGATGGACAGGTTGACGACGTTTGGGCCGGGCAGTATCTGACCCAGGCTCAGGCCCTCATTGAACTCGTCGCTGGTGAGCCATTTGCGCTGCTCAACCAAAGCACGTCGTGCGAACGGCAATACACCGCCGAAGCTGATCAAACCCATGAACAGAAAACACTGAAACAACTCGCGTTTCGTCATGGGAGGATTGGTAAGCGCTGCGCCTGGATTGTCGGAGCTTTCGGTCATGTCGCAATGCTGATGCCTGACGGACGCACCAGCGTCCATGCACAACCCATATTGTCTCTCATTAACGATTTTTTCGTCACGTCCAAAATGACGCTGGCCCCGAATGACGCTGATCCCGAATGACTAGCCCTTCTCCAGCGCCGTAATGTCATCGATCCACTGTTGCAGCTTCTCCTTCGCATGTTCCTTCTGCTTGGGTGTGGCGAGATTGACGATGGTGGCTGCCAACTGCGCGACGCCGTCTTTCGACGCGTCAAAGAATGCTTTCATCTCAGGCGTGGCGCCGGTGCGCACCAGGTAATTGTTGTCGATAAAATCTTTGATCAGTGCAGCCGCCGCGTCGTGCGTGAGCTTTTCCTGGTGAATGCGCGCCAGCAGTGCAATGAGAGCGTGCTGGCGCTGTATGCGGTCGGTCACCCACAATTCGTTGTTGAGCGGTCGCGCATCCGAAATACGCCGTATGACGGCCTGCTGCACGTCGCTGAAATCGCCGAACCAGTATTCAGCCCACTCCATGATCATCTTGTAGCGGTGCACCTGACGCTCTTCGCGGTCGCCACTCATGTACTCCTTGCGAAATTTGTCGTTGTTCGATTCAAACTTCTTTGTCAGTTGCGCCAGATTATCGGCATCCATGGCAATGGCAAGGTCCGCCAGATCGGGCGCGGCCTGGTCGACAATGCGATCGACGCACTTGGTCATATCCTCATAATCGGCGAGCACCTCTGCCTTGGTCACGTTATGTTCCAGGCGGTGCTGGGCGGCAATAAGCAGGGGAACGTAGGTTTGAAGCTGGGTGTGGCGATGCCATGCATGCAAGCCCTCTATGCGCTGCTGCACCCAGGGGCGCTGGCTGGAATCGAAATCGACGTAGCCATTCAACCACCAATAGACTAGCGTGTCGCCATTGTTATATCCGATGCGGCCGAGGCTGCAGGCAACGAGGGTAAGCGGAACCAGTGCCAGCAGCGCCAGCCTCAGAAATCGAGACGCGCACGCTCTGCGAAACGTGAATGGAGATGTCGGCATGGTAGAATTTTGCATCATTCTCGATAGTCGCCTATGAACGTCGTCATTCTCGCTGCTGGCATGGGAAAGCGCATGCATTCCGCCCTGCCCAAGGTATTGCATCACCTGGCCGGCAAGCCGCTGTTGTCCCACGTCGTCGATACCGCGCGCAGTCTGCATCCTACCACTTTGACCATTGTCTATGGTCACGGTGGCGAAACCGTGCCGCTCGCCCTCAAGGCAGACGATATCGCCTTCGCCAAACAAGAGCCGCAACTCGGTACCGGCCATGCCGTCATGCAAGCCGCAGCGTGCCTGGATGACGCCGTACCGACCTTGATACTCTATGGTGACGTGCCGCTCACGCGCGCGAATAGCCTACGACGGCTGTTGGACAGCGCCGGCACGGAAAAGTTGGCTATCCTGACCGTACAACTCGACAACCCTGTCGGCTATGGCCGCATCGTGCGCGACAAGGGCGCGATTACCCGCATCGTCGAGCAAAAGGATGCGTCCGATGAGGAACGGGCCATTACCGAAATCAATACCGGCATCATGGTCGCGCCGACGCGCCATCTCAAGAAGTGGCTGTCGAACCTGTCGAACGATAATGCGCAGAGCGAATACTATCTGACCGACATCGTGGCATGCGCCGTGGCCGATGGCGTGCAGGTGACCTCGGCGCAACCGGAAGACCTTGCCGAAACACTCGGCGTCAACAGCAAGGTGCAATTGGCCGAACTGGAACGCCTGTATCAGTTGCAACAGGCGCAGAAGCTGCTCGAGCAAGGTGTCACTCTGGCCGATCCGGCGCGCATCGACGTGCGCGGCACGCTACGCTGCGGCATTGACGTCAGCATTGATATCAATTGTATATTCGAAGGCAATGTGGAACTGGAAGACGGCGTGACCATCGGCGCGCATTGCGTGATCAAGGATGCACGCATCGGTCGCGGCACGAACATCAAGCCCTTTTGCCATATTGACGAAGCCGACGTCGGCCCGTCCGGGCAGATCGGGCCTTATGCCCGACTTCGCCCTGGCACCACGCTGGCCGAGGACGTCCACATCGGCAATTTCGTTGAAGTGAAGAACAGCCAGATTGCCGCGCACAGCAAGGCCAATCATCTGAGTTACGTGGGCGACGCCACGGTCGGCTCGAAAGTTAATATCGGCGCCGGCACCATCACGTGCAACTATGACGGCGTCAACAAATTCCGCACCGTGATTGAAGACGAGGCATTCATCGGCAGCGATACGCAACTGGTGGCGCCGGTGACCGTGGGCAAAGGCGCGACGCTCGGTGCCGGCACGACGCTGACGCGCGACGCGCCAGCCGGCAAACTGACGGTTTCGCGGGCGAAGCAATTGACGATCGATGCATGGAGCCGCCCGGAAAAGATCAAAAAATAAACTTGTACGGGTCTTGAATCGTCGCCTCCGAACGCCCTGCAGTTCACATCACGACGCGTGTCTCGAACTTGCTGCGGTGAATGGAGAAAAAACTCCGCACATTGCGCACGTTGGCGTGCCCGGCGAACACGCGATGGGCGAGCGCGTGATAGGCCGGCATGTCCGCAACCTGCACGATCAACACAAAATCGGGCCCGGGCGATACGCGATAGCACTGGAGTATCGTAACCTCTCCCGCCACCAACGCTTCAAACTCTGCCTGTTTTTCCGCACCCTGATGGTCGAGGGTAATCTCCACGATGGCAGTTAGCGTCGGCCCCAATTTATCCGGCGCAAGCAAGGCCACCTGGCGCGCAATGATGCCGGCATCGGTCAGGCGTTTGACCCGTCGCAGGCAGGTCGGCGCAGAGGCATGCACGCGAGCAGCCAATTCCAGATTGCTTAGCGAAGCGTCGTCCTGCAAAAGGTTCAAGATGCGTCGGTCCAGATCATCCAACTCGAAACCATCGTTGATCGGCATAATTATGTTGGCTCAATATTCTATTTTATAAGTCAATATGAAATTATATTTCAATCATACGGTTTGCAGAAATATTCAATCACTTTCTTTGATTATTCGCATACTTATTTCACTTGGCAAGCCCTAGGATAGGCACATTCATCTTATTCGTCGAGGTTTTCATGTGTGGCATCGTCGGCGCGGTAGCGCAACGCAACATTACTCCCATCCTGGTTGAAGGCCTCAAACGCCTCGAATACCGCGGCTATGACTCCTGCGGTGTCGCTTTGCACATGAATGGTCAACTCAAGCGTTCGCGCAGCACGTCGCGGGTGGCCGATCTCGAACATCAGATCAGCGAAGCGCACCTTGCCGGCTTCACCGGTATCGCCCACACACGCTGGGCCACGCATGGCGCACCGGCCTCGCACAATGCACACCCGCATTTTTCGCGCGAGCGGATTGCGCTGGTTCATAACGGCATCATCGAGAACCATGACGAATTGCGCGCCGAATTGCAGGCTACCGGTTATGTATTCGAAAGCCAAACCGACACCGAAGTGATCGCCCACCTGGTTGAACACCTGTACAGCGGTGATCTATTCGAAACCGTTCAGCAAGCCGTCAAGCGCCTCGCCGGCGCCTATGCCATCGCCGTGTTCTGCCGCGACGAACCGCATCGCGTTGTCGGCGCACGCCAGGGCTCGCCCCTGATTGTCGGCGTCGGGGAGGGGGAAAACTTCCTCGCGTCGGATGCAATGGCTCTGGCCGGCACGACCGACCAGATCATCTATCTCGAAGACGGCGATGTGGTCGACCTGCAATTGCAACGCTGCTGGATAGTCGACGGCGACGGCAGGCAGGTGCGGCGCGAAGTGCGCACGGTGCATGCCAACACCGGCGCGGCAGAGCTTGGCCCGTATCGCCATTACATGCAGAAGGAAATCTTTGAGCAGCCGCGCGCCATCAGCGACACACTCGAAGGTGTGACCGGCATCATGCCGGAATTGTTCGGCGATGGCGCTTATCAGGTGTTCAAGCGAATCGATTCGCTGTTGATTCTGGCTTGCGGCACCAGCTACTACGCAGGCCTCACCGCCAAATACTGGATCGAGTCAATCGCCGGCGTGCCGGTCAATGTGGAGATTGCCAGCGAATATCGCTATCGCGACAGCGTACCCAATCCCAATGCACTGGTCGTGACGATTTCGCAGAGTGGAGAAACGGCCGACACGTTAGCCGCACTCAAGCATGCGCGCGCACTCGGCATGGCGCATACGCTGACCATTTGCAATGTTGCCACCAGTGCCATGGTGCGCGAATGTATGCTGGCCTACATCACGCGCGCCGGTGTCGAGGTCGGCGTGGCATCGACCAAAGCCTTCACCACGCAACTCGCCGCATTGTTCCTGCTCGCATTGGCGCTCGCGCAAACCAAAGGCAAGCTCAGCGACGAACAGGAAGCAGCGCACTTGAAGGCCATGCGCCATCTGCCGTCTGCCATCTCTGCCGTGCTTGCACTGGAACCGCAAATCATCGCCTGGGCCGAAGAGTTCGCGCGCAAGGAGAATGCCCTTTTCCTCGGCCGAGGACTACATTACCCGATCGCGCTCGAGGGCGCGCTCAAATTGAAGGAAATTTCCTACATCCACGCCGAAGCCTATCCCGCCGGCGAACTCAAGCACGGCCCGCTGGCACTGGTGACCAAAGAAATGCCGGTGGTAACCGTGGCGCCGAACGATGCGCTGATCGAGAAGCTGAAATCAAACATGCACGAAGTGCGCGCGCGTGGCGGGCAACTCTATGTTTTCGCCGACGCAGACTCACGCATTACGCCGAGCGAAGGCGTGCATGTGATACGGCTTCCAGAGCACTACGGCTTGCTGTCGCCGATATTGCATACGGTACCCTTGCAATTGCTCGCCTATCATACGGCCTTGGCGCGTGGCACGGATGTCGACAAACCCAGAAACCTGGCAAAATCTGTGACTGTGGAGTAGTTTTGCAATCCAATCGCCGCATCTTGTAGAGCGATAAAAATGTCCTACATTGGATAAGAAAGTCTTACTGCAGATAACAAAGTCCTACAGTTCGGACAATCCAATGAGCCCCTTGTAAAACTGGTCGATCATTTCACGCGAGGTATTGGCATAATCGCCAACAATGTTCGGCCTGGCCATTCGGACACCACCCTTTTGGCGCACAAAGCAACCGAAGTCATAAGCAACACGGTGACCAATTCCCTTGTGTCGGTGTTCCGGAAGTATCCACCATTCCGGCATGAGCATATCGGGAAAACCGCCGAGTTGCAGTATGCCCAGCGGGTCCCCTTCGGGCTCGAATGAAGGGACGCAAAGGATCTCCTGACAAACAGGATTGTGCCAGTTTTTCCACGGACCTACCTCGTGGCTCGGCGCATTTGATGCAGCCGCATCCAGTATTGCTCCCTGATTTGGGCTAAGCTCCGCCTTGGAGCGAAAGTAAATAGGATCGCCAGCAGTCACTTGGGTATCGCTTGCCGTCGCACCTCCAAAACGTGCGATCGCATGTCGTTCACGACATCAAACTCAACCCACATGCCCTGAATAGCACCCTTTCCATATTCATATAACTCGAACAAATCCCGTTCGAGCCCGTCAATGCGCGTCTCAGCTGGCACAATATGTTGGTCCGCTATCAAGTGGTTGTATATGTCGGGAACGGGCAAAGAGGCAGCCCCATCGATATAGAGTGTGGCGGAATACGCACGAATGATCAAAGCGAGCGTCGTCCAGTACCCATGCGAAGATAAAATGCGCGTTAGCAATTGTGCGAATTTCTCCCGGCCAATCGCGGTTCTTCCTCAATCAAGTTTCAATTAGCCCCGCTTTCCGAATCGTCGTCAATCGTGCTTCCAGTTTGCCTGGAGTCAGATCAAGCAGATCGCAAAACCCAACGCTCGCCTCAAACGGAAGTCGGAAAGCTGTCAAACGCATGCGGGAACGCCATGCCTGACCGAAGATCAACCTGGCATGCCGCTGCCGCATGGACATCACGAATCGTGACGCCAGCCAAGGGGCAGCGTAAAGTAACGCGGCAAGCCAAACGCGAGATGGCGTGCGGCGTAGTCGACGGACCGAAGTAGCAGTTACGGCATGGGAGACGACAAGGAAATTGGACGGTAACCCAAGAGATAAGGCGTCAAAGCGACCGTGCGAGATTCCAGCTTGTGAACTTGTCGTAGACAAAAGAGTCTTTATTCAAGCAGGGCCTCACGCCACCGATCACCTATGCGGAGCAATCATGACCACCAGATACGACCACGACGCGCAAAAGAAAATCAGCGAAACCATGAATGAGTGGAAGGAAGGAAAATTGAAGAGCGGCAAAAGCGGAAAAAAGGTAAAAAGCCAAAAACAGGCTGTTGCCATTGGCATTTCCGAGGCGCGTCGTGAAGGTGACAAAGTGCCCAGAAAGAAAACCTCTCATTGACCTCTGATCCACATCTCACGGAGATAGGAGTCGATACCGGCATGTGACGCGCTACCCTGCCCGGTTGAAGGCTGGCCCGGGGCCAACTCTCGTGGCGTTGCAGCTCAACTGCCTATGTCATGCGATTCGGGAAATGATCTATTTCTGTAGCAATGGACTCGATGGCGTCGCGCAATTGTTGAAGTGTCGGCCACTCGTTTTGAATCGAACGGATCACATCGGGTGCAGGCCGGTGCGCTGGAGGCATCAAAGCTCGCTCGATATCGCTCAGAGCTAGTCGCAGCCACGCCGAAGTCGGCTGCTGCAATGCGTGGACGTTAAGAGATAGCGCACCGATGGCGTTAGCCAAATGCACCGTCTCCCATGCGTCGAGCGTCTCTCTGCTACGTTCCAGCAAGATAAGCGCGTAATCGATAAAGGCTGCGCGAACCATCGCGACTTGCTGCACATCATTCAATTGCAGTAGAAGCGTGCAGGTGTCAATCATCGATGGTGAAAGGAGATCGCCAGTTGAGGAATTTCAATTTCACCATATGAAAAAGCGCTTGTCTGTAGGAAAACACCTACGTATGCTGTCTGCTCGTCAATTTCCTTCGTTTTGAACGACGGCGCCAGCGTCCAATCGAAATTCTCCAATGGCCGAATCGTGAATCCTGCGAATCTTCGGAAGTGAGATTTTTGTGCGCTCGATTTGGGGACATTGCATCCCAAAGTTATGATGCAATTTTTTCGAAGCGGCAAGTATATACTTCCACGTGTCGGCTAATTTCGTGGCAACTATTAAAACAGTCAGCGCTTTCCGGCAAAGATATTGTTCCG
>DATBQE010000097.1:0-22222 GCA_036561005.1 Burkholderiaceae bacterium
GCCTGGAACCAGCGCATCGACCCGGTCGACTGCGGAAGCATAGCGTGCGACGATTTTCCAACTACCGCCAATCTGTTTCCACGTGTCAACGACAAATATTTTTTTTGCGTGCGGGTCGCCGCTAGGCACATCCAGATTCCAGATAAAACTGACGACTGCCATATGGTCCTCGTCGAGCACGGCAAGATTCTCAACGCGTGAAGCAATGCTTGCACTCGCCATTGCCTGCTGTATCGCTTCAGCCCGGTTGGTTGGGTCGCCCAGGTTGGCACCAACCCGCAGCACGTAGTTGTCAGCCAGCAATTGCGAAACGGCCTCGGCGTCCTTCGCTGCGGTTGCCGCAATTAATTTGTTTTCCAGGTCGCCAAACTGCTTCACCTGCACCGTGACGGTCTGTCCACGATGCATTGCGCCGCCGGGCGGTGGAACCGGTGCGTTGTTTTGTGCGGCACCTGAGAGTGGCAGTAGCAGGAGACTTGCAAGAAAAATTGGATTCATGGCGTTCCTTGGAGTGATGTGTGAAAAAAACAATGACCATCCGCCCTGCAGTTTCAAATTAATCTGACACAAAACACTGCGCTTTCTTTCGCATTTTTCCTGCCGCTCAAGTGCAAGATAATATAACCGACCGTTACAAGCATCACGAACCTTATGCCCGGAGCTTATATCCCGTCCTGAATACCCACCACACCACGGCCATGCATGCGAACAGGAACAGCAGTGTCATGCTCACGCTGACAAAGACGCTGACATCGGAGACGCCATAAAAGCTCCAGCGGAATCCGCTGATCAGATAAACCACCGGATTAAACAGGGCGACGTTCTGCCAGAAAGGCGGCAGCATGCTGATCGAGTAGAAACTGCCGCCAAGGAAAGCAAGCGGCGTGACCACCAGCAAAGGGACAATCTGCAATTTCTCGAACCCGTCCGCCCAGATGCCGAGAATGAAGCCGAACATGCTGAAGGTAATCGAAGTCAGGATCAGAAAGGCGATCATGTAGATCGGGTGCGCAATATCGAAAGTCACAAATACGCGCGCAGTGGCAAGTGTCAGCAACCCAAGAAGGACGGACTTTGCCGCCGCCGCGCCGACATACCCCGTGACAATTTCCATGGCTGAAACAGGTGCAGAAAGTATCTCGTAGATCGTTCCGGAAAATTTCGGCATGTAAATCCCGAATGAGGCATTGGCAATGCTTTGCGTCATCAGGCTCATCATGATCAGGCCCGGAACGATGAAGGCCGCATAGTGAACGCCTTCCACTTCAACCATCCGGCTGCCAATGGCCGCGCCGAAGACGACGAAATAGAGCGACGTCGAGATCACCGGCGACGCAATGCTTTGCATCAAGGTGCGGCGCGTGCGCGCCAATTCGAACATGAAGATGGCGCGAATGGCATAGATATTCATTATTTCGCTCCAATCAGGTTGACGAAAATCTCTTCGAGCGAGCTTTGGCTCGATTGCAGATCCTTGAAATCGATCCCGTGTTCGCCAAGTTGCCGCAACAAATCGGCGATACCGGTCTGCTCGCGTTGCCCATCGAACGTGTACACCAGCTCGCTGCCGCCGGGTGACAATGTAAGCGGCAGACCGGCAAGAGCTGCAGGAATTTCAGACAATGGCCGCTGCAGGTGCAGCGTCAATTGCTTTTTGCCGAGCTTTTCCATCAATACGGCTTTGTCTTCAACCACGATGATCTCACCCTTGCGAATCACACCGATTCGGTCAGCCATTTCCTCGGCTTCCTCGATGTAATGCGTCGTCAGTATGATAGTGACACCGTTTTCCCTTAGACCGCGCACCATATTCCACATATCGTGACGCAGCTCGACATCGACACCTGCAGACGGCTCATCGAGAAACAGAATGTCCGGCTCATGCGACAGCGCCTTGGCTATCATCACCCTTCGCTTCATGCCTCCCGACAGCGTTCTGATGCGCGCGTCCTTTTTGTCCCACAGAGAGAGGTCGCGCAGGATTTTTTCGATATGCGCAGGGTTGGGCGATTTTCCAAAAATGCCACGACTGAAATTGACGGTACTCCAAACACTCTCGAATGCGTCGGTTGCCAATTCCTGCGGAACCAGACCAATGCGCGAACGTGCCGCTCGATAGTCCGACACCACATCATGACCATCGGCCAATACACTGCCGCCGCTCGGATTGACGATGCCGCAGATAATGTTGATCAGTGTTGTTTTGCCTGCTCCGTTCGGCCCCAGCAGCGCGAAAATTTCACCACGGCGGATGTCAAGATTAATGCCTGTTAATGCATGGAAACCCGATTCGTAGGTCTTGGTGAGATTCTTGATCGAAATGATCGCTTGCATGCAAATCCTTCATTGTTTTCTTTTTTGAACGCCGACATTATTGCATTATGCGACCGTGCGTGCAGGCGAAGCCTTTGATTTTGCACGCCATGGCCCAAGCGACGTGCCGCTACACCGCGCCCCATGCCGCCGGTCTTGTTAGCTTTTCGTGCCCAAAAAATAATCGCGACTGATTTTCAACAACTGCTCGGCGTTGATCCGTGTCCGGCTTTTCTTGCGTCGTTCGACTCCTGGTTGCGCCGGCGTTGCCGGCACCGAATCCTTGCTGCGACATTTGGAAAGTGTCTGCGGAAAGGTGTCGGCATAATTACTTTCTCCCAACACCTGCAGCAAGCCCGCCTTGGCAAGCTTGCTCCTGACACGTTCGTTTGCTTCACACAATATGACACGAACCCCACGACGCTGCAGCTTTTTGACGACTTCCTCGAGCGTCAGTAAGCCGGTCATGTCGATGAACGGCACGCGCAGCAGGCGCAATATCAACACCCCCGGATCGGTGTGCGATTGGGCCAGCGAGCGCTCGAAATTCTCTACCGCGCCAAAAAAAAACGGACCTTCTATGCCGTACACGAGCACGCCTGGAGGGAGCGATGGCCACCCGTGCTCTGCCAACTCGGTGCTCAGATGCTCATGCGTCTGCTGATTGACCTCCACTGACGACGCCATCCTGCGCAGGAACTGCATAGTCGCCAAAATGACACCGATGTTGACTGCAACCACCAGGTCGGCAAATACGGTGAGCAGAAATGTGATCAACAATATCGCCACATCGGCGCGTGGCGCGCGCGTGACCATCGACGCAAAATGGCGGATTTCGCTCATGTTGAAGGCAACCACAAACAAGATGGCCCCAAGCGCCGCCAAGGGAATATCATTCGCCAGCGGTGCGAAAACCAGAATGGTCAACAACAAGGTCAGCGCATGCACCATGCCGGCAAGCGGACTGTTGCCGCCATTGCGGATGTTGGTCGCGGTACGGGCTATGGCGCCGGTCGCGGCAAAGCCGCCAAACATCGGCGCCACCATATTGGCAATGCCCTGCCCAATCAGTTCCTGATTCGAATCGTGTCTGGTTCCCGCCATGCCATCGGCCACGACTGCCGATAGTAATGATTCGATCGCCCCGAGCATCGCAATGGTAAAGGCGGGCCCTACCAGCTCGATAACCCGGGCAAGTGTCACCGTCGGAAAACTCAAGCCAGGAAGCTGATGGGGAATTCCGCCGAAGGTGCTGCCTATCGTCGCCACGCCGTCAAAATGAAACAAGGCCTGCGCCGCGCTAATTGCAACCATTGCCACCAGCGGGCCCGGCACCCGCTTCATGCCGGGAATTCGATTGGAGAAAACCACCAGCAGCAAGCTGGCCATGCCCAATACGGTGGTCGCAGGATGCAGATGCGGCAACGCCTCAAGCGAGCTCAATAGTTTTTCGTGGAAATGCAGGCCTCGGGCTGCAGGCAAGCCGAAGAAGTAGGGCCATTGGCCGACCCAGATAATCACCCCGACACCCGCCGTGAAACCCATGATCACGGGCGCCGGAATGAAGCGGATAACGCCGCCGATCTTTGCCACGCCCACCACCAAAAGCATCAACCCTGCCATGAAAGTGGCAATCTGCAGTCCGTCAATGCCGTATTTGGTGGTGATGCCGAGAAGAATTGCAACGAACGCACCGGTCGGGCCAGCAATTTGCGCGCGGCTTCCACCCAGGGCCGAGACCAGAAACCCGGCCACAATTGCAGTGTATAAACCCTGCTCAGGCCTCGCGCCTGATGCAATGGCAAACGCCATGGCCAGCGGCAGGGCCACAACACCGACTATCACCCCGGCAACGACATTGGGGATGATATTGCCCTTGCCCAGCAATCTTGCCTTGTATGCTTCGACGATATTGATCATGGTTCGACGCCCTGTCAGTGCTGGCCGATGACGCTCCGTCTGTGATATCGACGCACTATTGCGTCTCGCATGCGTTCCCTGCTGCAAAGCCGGCACCTTTGGGTGCGACGGGTTCCGAAATAATAATATCCAGCCCTCCCCCGTTCACAAGATATTGGACTACCGCAGGTCAGTATTTGATCCAGATCAAATTTGCGGCCGACATGGCACGATTGAATCGATCGTCAGGGAGATGCATCACCCAGGTTTGTCGGTGATGCGTCGGCCAAGCTGTTCGACAAACCATCCGTTGCTTATCGGGTAGCGCCGGTCGCGCCAAAACGACATTGTGCTGACTTTCGGGCCGGGCGGTGCCTGGCGGCGTTTGTATTCGGCGCCGTACAGCATGCCGCAGATCTTTTCGACCAGGTCTCGTTCAAAACCCGACTCGACCAACAGATCCACGCCTTGGCCTTGCTCGATCAACCGGTATAGCACCTGGTCCAGAATCGCATACGGCGGCAGTGTATCCTGGTCGATTTGTCCGGACAACAATTCAGCCGAGGGTGCCTTGGAAAGCACGCGGGCGGGAATTACTTCATGTTGTCCGTTACGCCACTGCGCAAGTTCAACCACGCTGGTCTTGTAGACATCCTTCAAGACGCCGAAATGGCCGCACATATCACCATATAGTGTGGTGTATCCGGTCGCCATTTCAGACTTGTTGCCGGTATTGAGCAGCAAGAGGTTATCCTTGCGCGAAATGGCCATCAGAATGGCTGCGCGCATGCGCGGTTGAATATCACCAATGATGGTATCGGGTATCACCCCGTCAAAAGAGGCGGCCATCATCGCAGAAAACGCGGCGATCCCTGCGGTTATAGGAATTGTGTCGAGCCTGATGCCCAATCGTTGCGCGCAATCGGCTGCATCTTCCACACTTTCCTGCGAAGTAAAGGGCGATGGCAACATCAAGGCGCGAACCTTGCTCTGGCCCAGGGCATCGACTGCAATGGCTGCGGCCATAGCCGAATCGATGCCACCGGAGAGCCCCAGAACCACGCCGGCGAATCCATTTTTCCCCACGAAATCACGCAGTCCCAAAACCAGCGCACGATAAAGCATTTCCAATTCTGCCATATGCGCCGGCGCAGGCGAAGGCTGCGGCAAAGGAACAACCCTTGCACCTTGCCTTTCAAACGTCAGCACGGCGAAATCTTCGCGAAAGTGCGCCAATCGAGAACAGACCTCCCCTTGCGCGTTCATGGCAAAGCTGCCGCCATCAAAAACCAGCTCATCCTGTCCGCCGACCAGATTGACGTAGCACAAGGCAAGGTCCGTCTCCATTGCGCGCGCTGCGGCGATATTTGCACGGGTCGCCGGCTTGCCGATTTCGAACGGCGAAGCGTTAATGCATATCAATAATTGCGCGCCATCCGCCTTGAGTGCACGAGCGGTTTCCACATGCCACATGTCTTCGCAGATGAGCACGCCAAGCCTGAGTCCGCGCCAATGAATGGAGCTTGGCAATGCGCCACTGGTGAAATAGCGCTGTTCGTCGAAAACGCCAAAGTTAGGTAATCGATGTTTGGCCTGGCGCGCAACGATTGCGCCATCCTCAAGTAGAAAGACGGCATTGTATAATCGACCTCCGTCATGCCATAGGCCGCCGATGAGGATTGCCGGGCCATGCTGAGTCAGTTTTGCACACTCCAGAAGCGCCGCGCTACTGCGCTGCATGAACACCTCCTGAAACAACAGATCCTCTGGAGGATAGCCAGTGATCGCCATCTCGGGAAAGACCACCATGTCTGCATTGGCGATAGTCGCCATGCGATGAAACGCCGCAATGCGAGCGACATTGGCGGCGATATTGCCGGCCGCGAAGCTCCCCTGTATCAATGCGATAGATAGATTCAATTCGAAGCCGCTTCAACTTGACCGTTGCCGTCACCGTTGCCTGTGAAACTGCTGTGCACCTGTATTGCCTTTGTCACCGCACTTCGCCATTCGCATTTTCGAATGACTCCATGACCTGAGCGTGGCATACGGATCGCAAGCGACCGCAGGATCAACATGGACCAGTGCCAATAGTAGCTGCTTTGGCCGCATTTGCGATTGCCGCACCGAAATTATGCGTAAAAGCAGCCCGTTGACGAATATCCAAGAACTTTTCCCTTGCCGGGCCTATCAAAGAGGCGCTTAACACAATTTGATGTGGATCAAGGCGGTACGCGCCATTGCGTCTTATTGTTACTGTAGCGCAGAGATCTGCAGCATTCATCGTGTTTCAAAATATATTATCCTTGAGGAGAACTCGCATGACAAATCGCCGTCAATTCATCGCCCAATTGAGCTTGGGTAGTGCAGTCTTGTTTGCAGGTAAGGCGATGGCCGACAACACACCGGTCTCGGAATCCGATCCCTTGGCCGTCAGCATGGGCTACAAGGCGGACGCCGCCAAGGTTGATAAAGCAAAATTCCCAAAATATACGGCAACGTCAAAATGCGGCAATTGCGCGCTCTTTCAGGGCAAAGCCACCGATGCAAGCGGCCCATGTGGCCTGTTTGGCGGCAAACAGGTGCCAGCGGGTGGCTGGTGCAATGCCTGGTCCAAAAAGGCGTGATTTACCAGTCATGATTTTGAGGTGCGAAGGCCAGGCGTCGCCTATGCCTTTGCATTATTGAAGGTTAGCGTCACCTGCTCCAATCGGCAGGCGCCCGTCCCAGGTAAGCGCCAGACGCGCCAGCAACCAGGCTCCCGCAATTCGCGCATAATGCCGGTATCGATAGGCTTGATACCGGAGAATCGCATGCGCCGTTGCATAAAACGAACACCCCGCAGTTCATTCGCTTTATCCGTTATTGTTGCCTTGGCCTTGGCAAGTTGCGCAGCGACATCCTCGAACCCCGGCGCCGCGGATAGAAACGGCGAGCTCACCAATGCCACCACCAACGCGGCTGTTCCACAAAGCGCAGACCGCGAGGATCTGGAATCGACTTACAGCAAGCTCGCGCATGAAGGTGGGAAGTTGTTCACCATTAATCCGCAATCGTCGAGCGTGCGTATATTTGCCTTTCGCGCCGGCGCGGCCGCGAAACTCGGCCACAATCATGTCCTGTCTGCCCCCCAGTTCACGGGGTTTTATTATCTTCCGGCAACGGGCGCAGCCGGCGGCCGTTTTGATTTGCGATTCAAACTCGATCAGTTGGCAATAGACAATCCCGCTGATCGCGCCCCGCTGGGTGCCGCATTCGCCACCGTACCCACGCGCGAAGCGATCGAAGGTACGCGTGAGCACATGCTCGGCAACGATGGCCTGCAGGCACAGCAGTTTCCATTCATGTCGATTCATTCGATCCGAATTGTCGGCGAGTCGCCGGAATTTGCAGCGAAAGTTGGCGTCACGCTGCATGGGCAGACGCGTGAGCAATGGGTGCCGTTGCATGTCGCAGGATTGCCGGACCAATTGTCCGTAAACGGCGCCATGGTGCTGCGACAGTCCGACTATGGCGTCAAGCCGTATTCGGTCATGGGTGGCATGTTGGCCGTACAGGACGAAGTCGTGATTGAATTCAAACTTGTCGCCAATTGAGGCAATGTAGGCACAGCAGCGCTCCAAAGCCCCTCCCTCCGGCGATATTCGAATTTTCGCCACATCCGCTACAAGTCAGACGCAATCCGCGTGCACGTTCGAGGCGCGCAAATGACGAATTTTGATTTGCATCAATAGATTCACTGCCGGGAACTGTATAACGAACAATAGATGCAGGCAATTTGCCTCCTGATTGGAATGCAAACTGTCGTGCGGCAGATCCACGATCCACGGAAACAATGCCACAGCGCGGGTGCAAGCCGGTAAAGGATGCAGCGCCAAACCGAACGTAAAGGGGCTTCAAGATGAAAATGATCCACGGCGTTTCAGGTAATATCAGGGCAACACAGTGGCGATCCATTTTGTCGGTGGTTGCAGCAACGCTCTCTGCGCTCGCGCTAATTGTGCCTGCAGAGGTGCAGGCAGTACCAATCTATGCGCGCCAAACGGGACAAAACTGTCTCGCCTGTCACGCCGGCGGTCAGTTTCCGGAACTGACGCCCTATGGTCGGATGTTCAAGTTGACCGGCTACACGATGGGTAACCGCGTTGAAGTGCCGCTGGCAATGATGGCGGTTGTATCGGCCACGTCGGTTGCAAGCAAAACCCCCGGCACAGGCGACACCAATGCCGACTTTCCGCAAAATGGCTTGATGCACTTTACGACGGCCAGCTTGTTTGCGGGCGGCAAGATTACCGACAACGTCGGCATGTTTGGCCAATGGACCTACAACGCATATGATCACCAGGCCTCGGACGGGCACTGGGTGGGACATAGCGGATCCGACCAATTTGATCTGCGCTACGCTGACCGCTACATCGACGACAAACAAGACCTGATCGTCGGCGCCAGCCTGAACAACAACCCCGGCGTCACCGATGTCTGGAACACGTTCAACAGCGCATTTGCATCAACACCCAGCTATGTCCCGGTCAGTAATCCAGGCGGTAACGGCGGTCCGTTTGCAGGTGTCCCGGCGACTCCGATGATGCTGCAACTGGGGTCGGTTGCCGCTGGCGTCTCGGCCTACGCCTTTTGGAATCAAACTGTTTACGCAGAATTGGGCTTCTATCAAACCGCCAACCGCGCCTTCTCCTTTTTGAGCCAGGGCGTGGCGGATGCCGACATGCCCAAGCTTAAAGGCAACCTGAGCCCATATTGGCGCCTGGCGCTGAACCATGAATGGGGAGCGCATAGCGCCATGATCGGCCTGTTCGGTTTCAACACAGAAATCTATTTCAATTCGCCCGACACCAGTGGCCCAACCACACGCTATCGTGACGTCGGAATCGACGCCCAATATCAATACATCCTCGATCCGCACGTCTTTTCTGCGCAGTTCAGCTACATCAAGGAAAACCAGTCGTATAGCGACGAATTGTCGAACCCTGCCAATCCGAACTACGGTGGCAACTACGCGAATGGGTCCAATACACTTGCATTCCTGCGTATGAAGGGCACCTATGTCTACCAGGCGAAATATGGCGTCAGTCTGGCCTACGCTGCCGTCAACGGCAGTGCCGACACGCTGGCCTATAACAACAGTCCGGACGGCAGCGGCAATCCCGTTCCGTTCGGTAACGCCAACAGCACACCAAACACCAGAGTGTGGATTCCCGAAGTGTTCTGGAACCCGATACAAAACGTTCGCATTGGTCTGCAATATTACAAATACACCCAGTACAACGGTTCGTCGGGCAACTACGATGGGAACGGGCGTAACGCCAGTGACAACAACACAGCCTTTCTCTATGTTTGGGGAGCTTACTGATGAAAACAACTATCAACGTTGCAAGTACCTTGCGCCATTTGCACCGCAACGGGAAACGCGCCATGACCAGGAAAACAAGCCAGCTTGCAGCAGTTGCACTGCTCACCGCCCTGGCTGCGGGATGCGCCAATGTGGAGCGCTCGCGTGATTTGGGCAATCCCAACGTAGCGCCGGCAGTGACTGCAGTCCAGGTCTGTTCCACCTGCCACGGCGTAACCGGCAATTCGGTCTCGCCCAACTTCCCCCGCCTGGCTGGACAACAAGCGGCATACATCGAAGAACAACTGAAGAATTTTCGCAGCCATCAACGCGCGGATCCTGAAGGCTTTGAATATATGTGGGGCATCAGTCGCAAATTGACCGACGAGCAGATCAAGGGATTGGGCGAGTATTTCGCAAGGCAAGTACCCAATACTATCGCTGCAGATAGCGCGGATACGAAAACGCTAGCCGAGGGCAAAAGCATTTTTGAAAACGGTGTGCCGGAACAAAACGTCATTGCATGCCAAGCTTGCCACGGCGCCAAGGCAGAAGGAATCGGCGCATTCCCTCGTCTTGCCAATCAGCACAAGGAATACCTGATAAAAGAGCTTGACGTATTCCAAAACACGCAAGGGCGTCCCGGCACCCCAATGGAGGCCGTATCGCACCCGCTGACGGGCGAAAACAAGTTGGCGGTCGCCGCCTACCTGCAAGCTTTTCCGAATTGATCTCGCGTCGCATCAACCAGTTATTTGGAGAATTCCATGAAAAAGATCGCTCTGGCTTGGGTGACCGCACTTTGTTTCACCGGATCGGCATGGGCAGCCGACACCTATACCTTTGACCCAGAATACACGATCCCGGTTTTCGAGGTCGGGCATCTCGGCTTTACCACGCAGCGCGGGCGCTTCGACAAAACCCAAGGCAAGGTTGTGTTGGATATGGCTGCAAAAAAGGGCAGCGTTGAATTTACTGTATTCACAAAATCGCTCGATATGGGCTCGCGCGCCTGGACGGTCCATGTCAGTTCCGAGGGATTGTTCAATGTAGAGAAGTTTCCAACGATGACCTACAAGTCGGACAAGCTCATCTTCGAAAATGACAAGGTGGTCGGCGCCGAGGGCGAATTCACGCTGTTGGGCGTGACCAAGCCGCTCGCTGTCACCGTCAACCGATTCAATTGCGGCACAAATCCGATCAACCACAAGGCCATGTGCAGCGGCGACATCACTGCAACGATCAAGCGCTCCGATTTCGGCATGACAAAATACATTCCTACCGTGAGCGACGACATCTCGATCAGTGTTCCTGTCGAATCGTATCGAAATTAGCCATGGTGTCGCTGGCCGGCACCCTTTGCCGATTGCAGCGCCGGTGCCGCACAAGCGTCATTGTCGCAGCGACCATGGCAATCGCCCCCGTCTATGCGGGCGATCTATACATTATGGATGCGGCCCATAGCGCGCCCCAGTTCGAATTCACGCATCTTGGCATGACGACGCAAACCGGCAGATTCGACAAAGCGGCCGGATCTGTATATCTGGACCTGCCCAGGCATTCCGGCAAGGTGAACTATGAAATTGACACGGCTTCACTCAATATGGGGTTTGGCACCGAATCGCCCGACTCTCCCGGTTTCCAATTGTTTCGGGTTGCCAAATTCCCGAAAATTACCTATCGATCCAATCATTTGATCTTCAATGACGCCGGCGATGTTGTGGCAGCGCAAGGGTGGCTGACCATGCTCGGCGTTTCGCGGCGACAAGCCGTCGACGTTGCGGGATTCAAATGTTCGATACACCCCGTCCTGAAGCGCCAAATTTGCACAGGACGGATTGCGGCAACAATCTTGCGTTCGCAATTCGGCATGTTAGAGTACATTCCGGGCATCAGCGACAAAATCGTCGTCACCATTCCGATCGAAGCCTACAAGAATTGATTTGCCATTCCTAGTCGGCCAATCAGCCAGCATGTCACGGGGCCATCATGTTGCAAACCAGACCTTCGGTAACATCTTTTCTTATTGCGATCAATGTAGTCTGTTTCTTGCTGGAACTTTCTCTGGGCGACGACTTTATTCTCAATTTCGCCCTCATGCCGATAGGTGCAGGCTTCATGCCCTGGCAGGTGCTCACCCACGCCTTCCTGCATGGCGGCGTCACGCATCTGCTGTTCAACATGTTCGGCTTGTGGATGTTCGGCAAGGCATTGGAATTTGAACTCGGTAGCCGGGCAATGGCTGAAATCTATTTCGCCAGCATCCTTAGCGCTGCCATGGCGCAACTGTGCCTCACCTATGTTACAGATGCAACCTATCCGACCATTGGCGCTTCCGGCGGCGTATTTGGCCTGCTGCTCGCGTTTGGTGTGGTTTTTCCAAAGCGGATCATTGTGCTGCTTATTCCCCCGATTCCAATGCCGGCCTGGCTCTTCGTGACTTTTTATGCAGTCATCGAGCTATATCTCGGTGTTACAGGGAGTGCGGCAGGTGTCGCGCATTTTGCGCACCTTGGCGGCATGGCCGGCGCATATCTTGTCATTCGATATCGCCGTCGCCGCCGCTGAAACAATCACACAGCGATAACTGCCGTCGGGTTTGACCTGGATCAATGTCGCAATTCGATCACGCCATTATTCTGAGTCCAGTGACGAATCGAAGGACATGCGATGGACCTGAAGCAAGCCATACTCGGCAGGCGCGCGATACGCGAATACGCCAATACCGAAGTCGACGAGGCAACGATTCAAAGTCTTATCGAGGATGCGGTTCACGCGCCAAGTGCAGTCAATCGGCAGCCTTGGGCATTTACTGTAGTGCGAGACAAATCCGTCATGAGCCGGTTGTCGGACAAGGCCAAGGCCTACATGCTTGCGTCAACAGCGCCGGAAAGCCATGACGAACATTTCAGGGTACATCTGGCAAATCCCGACTTCGACATTTTTTACCATGCGCCTGTTTTGGTTGTGATCTCCGCCGCACGGCAAGACCGATGGAATGCCGAAGACTGCGCGTTGGCAGCCGAAAATCTGATGTTGTCTGCCTATGCTGCAGGCTTGGGAACCTGCTGGATTGGGCTCGCCCAGGGCTTTCTCAACACGCCGGAAGGTAAAGCGATGCTGGGGATTGACGAAGCAAGCGTGCCTGTTGCACCGATCATCGTTGGCCGCCCCAAGAATGTTCCGCCAGCAGTTCTTCGCAATGTTCCGGCGGTGCGCTGGATCTGACGAAGAACGGAATTACCCGCAAACAAGTTGGAGAACTGAAGTTGGAAACCGTATCGTATCAGGAGAAAGAAATGAAACCGAATGAAAGTAATTTTGAACGCACAATGCGAACCATCGTAGGCATGGTTCTGATCATTGCCGCCGCAGTAGGATTTATTGGATGGTGGGGGTACATAGGTATCGTGCCTTTGGTAACAGGCTTATGGGGTTTTTGCCCCCTATATAAAGTATTCGGTCTTTCGTCGATTCCGCTGCCCTGAACGATCAAGCGTCGCATTCTTCGCGCGTCCGTAGGGATGCATAAACGGGTGCGGGCGGCAGCGGGACCCTACCGCTGCCGCCCGCACCATCTTGTCAAGCACGCTCGCGTGAAGGCGCGTCTCAGAGGCGTTCGAAAATCACGGCAATTCCCTGGCCTCCGCCAATGCACATCGTGACAAGTGCATATTTCCCGCCAATACGTTCGAGCTCATACAGCGCCTTGGTTGCAATAAAAGCGCCGGAGCAGCCGACCGGGTGGCCTAGTGCGATTGCCCCGCCATTTGGATTCGTCTTGGCAGGGTCGAGCCCCAGTCCCTTGTTTACTGCAATGGCTTGCGCGGCAAACGCTTCGTTCGCTTCAATCACGTCCATCATGTCAATGGTCAAGCCACCCTGTTTCAAGGCAAGCTGCGTGGCCGGAATCGGGCCTTCTCCCATTATTTCGTTGGGCACGCCGGCAACGGCATAGGAAATAATGCGGGCAAGCGGTTTATGGCCAGCCCTTTCTGCAGCATGCGCCGACGTCAACACAAAGAACGCAGCGCCGTCATTGATGCCGGATGCATTGCCGGCGGTAACGCTACCGTCCGGTCTGAAGGCCGGTTTCATCTTGGCCAACGAATCCATGGTGGTATTCGGCTTGACGTGTTCATCGGTGTCGAATACCAACTCCCCTTTCCTGGTTTGCATGACGATGGGAACAATCTGTGTCTTGAATCGTCCTTCGGCCAGAGCCAGAGAGGCGCGTCGATGCGATTCGCAGGCAAATGCATCCTGCTCTTCACGCGAAATCTTCCACTTCGTTGCCAGATTTTCCGCCGTAATACCCATATGCCCGACCCCAAACGGGTCGGTCAATACCGCCACCATCATGTCGATTGCCTTGGCGTCGCCCATCCTCGCACCATTGCGCAATGCGGGCATCATGTAGCCGCCGCGCGACATCACCTCTACGCCGCCACCTATTGCATATTGCATGTCACCGAGCATGATTTGCTGCGCTGCCGTCACAATGCTTTGCAAGCCGGAAGAGCACAGCCTGTTGACTTGCATTGCAATCGAACTCATGGACATGCCTGCTTGAATCGACGCGACCCGAGACACGTAAGCGTAGCGTGAATCTGTGGGAATACACGTGCCCACGACCGCGCTACCGATCGATTCGGGAGCGACACCGGAGCGTTTAATCGCCTCCTTCGTCACAGAACCTGCCAATTCGGTCGGCTCCATGCCAGAGAGCGAACCGCCGAACGTGCCTACTGCAGAACGGACGGCACTGAGTACCACGATTTCTTTCACCACGAGAAACTCCTTCATTGGATTAAAAACTGCCCCAACCTCACCCGGGAACGCAAAGTGCGGCTTCAAGCCCACTCCTATCCTGATGACTTGGCCATGCCGCGCTTTGATCCAGGTCAAGCCGAAACACATTACCAGCACAATGCCGGGAACAGAAATGACAAACGGCAAGCAATGAAATTCGAATCTGGGCCGTGGTTGATACACATCAACAGGATATGAATCCTTGACCAATAGAATCGGCTCACGGCTGAGAACTTACTTATTGATTGCGTGTTTTCGGCCACTACTTGGCCGATGTGGTTCGGCGCGAATATTACTTATCAAGGAAAGGGAGATGCCATGTTCACTTTGCCGGTTAGCAACGTCATGGAAAAAGGCAAATTGATTGCGACAAATGCTGCCGCCACCGTTTTCGATGCATCGGAATTGATGGCTGAGAATAAGGTCGGCGCCGTGCTGGTGCTCGAAGGTGATGCCTTGATCGGCATATTTACCGAACGAGATGCTGTGTTTCGCGTCATTGCCAAAGGTCTCGACGCAAGTACGACTTTACTACGCGAAGTGATGACGCCCTCGCCTCGCACAATTAGCCCGGAGACGCCTTTCGGCGTCGCACTCCTGATCATGCATGAAAACGGATTTCGCCACGTTCCCATTGTGGAAAACGGCAAGGCGATCGGCATAGTCTCGGCGCGCAACGCTCTCGATCCGGCGCTTGAGGAGTTCGGTTGCGAAGCAAACCGGCGGAAAAAATTGTATGCCATGGCGTGCATGGCGTAGGCTTTCCTGTGTGAAGCCTTGGCAAAAAACGAGCTCGACCAAATCGCCTTGGAAATGGGGGCTATTTGATGCAGGTCAAACCTCAAGGATTTTGCCGGAATATGATTTTTAGCAGACAGTTTTTGTTACGCAATTATTGAAGGAGGTTCGTCATGAGTGCAAATTCCGATCTTCAGGAAAAAGTGATCGAAGAACTGATTTGGGATCCGTGCATTGATGCGACCCATGCGTCGGTCGCAGTCAATGACGGCATCGTCACATTGATGGGATACGTCAAGAGCTATTTCGAGAAAAAGCGCTGCGAACGCGTGGTCAAGCGCGTTGCCGGCGTCAAGGCCGTGATTGACAAACTTGACATACAGTTGCCGGGCGACTTCGAGCACGGCGATCTGGAAATTGCCGAAACGGCCCTCGCAGCCTTGGAGCATCACGTGCTGCTTCCCAAGGGCAAGATTCAGTTGACCGTTGCAAATGGTTGGCTGACGCTCGACGGCCAGGTTGAATGGCAGTATCAGCGCACCGCTGCAGAAGATGCGCTGAAATATCTCACTGGGGTAAAAGGCATCACCAACAAGATTGCCGTCAAGCCTTCAGCGCGCGCGGCAGACGTCAAGTCAAAAATACAGAGTGCCCTCGTGCGCAATGCACAGATCGACGCAAACAATGTCTCTGTCGAGACAATTGGCGACAGGGCCATCCTGAGCGGCCATGTTCGCTCCTGGGCAGAAAAGGAACAGGCGGAAGCTGCCGCCTGGTCGGCTCCCGGTATTATGACGGTGGAAAACAATGTGACTATCGACGTATAAAGGTCCTATCGAATTGGACATAGCGAGGCGCTACGACCAAGGCAGCATCCCGGTACAAAGAAGCATAGCGGCAGCGCCATGGCTTTTTGAGACGATGTCCAAATCGATTGTTACTGCACATAGCCGCCATGCCGATTTTTTAAATCTAACCACACTGGAATCAATCATGGCTAATCTATCGATTTACGATCCCTTCAGTTCGCGCTTGAACAAGATTTTCAATAGTCTGCTTTGGAATCACCCGGCACTGGTTTCCGACCAGGAGGAGTTGAAGGCCTTGCAGCTAAAACTTGACGTGTCGGAAGACGACAACTCTTACTCCGTTCGCGCCGACATTCCTGGTGCGAAGAAGGAAGACATCCGTGTCAGTGTCGACGGCAACCAGGTGACGATCTCGGCAGAAGTTAAATCTTCCAAAGAGGAAACGAAGGACGCGGCCCTGATTTACTCCGAACGCTACGAAGGAAAAGTCTATCGCAGCTTCACGCTCGACAGCAGCGTCGACGAATCAAAGGCCCTGGCGAAGTATGCAGACGGCGTTCTCGAATTGACCCTGCCCAAGAAAACGGCTATCGGCACCAGCAAGCAAATATCGATTCAATAGTGCTCCGCCCACGGCTGCCGCCACGCGATCGGTCGTCAAGGTCGCGTGGATTCCGTCCTTGACGGCATGGACGCAAGTTGCTGCAAAAGCCTCTTGTAAGCAGGATTTTCAGTGTCAATGGGCAGGAAATTTTTCGATTCGTAGCATACGACACTCGCGCGTTCTTTCGGCGTAAAGGGGTCCTGCGTATGGATCTGCTGCTCCAGAACCAATATATCGGCGTCGGAAGCGTCTGCCCCGGCTTGGGCACGCTTTCTGATTCGCTCCTGCATCAACATCTTGCTTGCCTCGACATCAAAAATCGCAAACGGTGCGCCGCAGGTTCGCCCCAACACGCGGAACAGCTGACGTTGGTGAAATTGAAGCGAGCAGGCATCGACGACAACATTGAAACCAGCCAGCAGCAGCGAGTGCGCCAAGCCGACAAGACGGCGATAAGTCGCTTCTGTATTGTCGGCGCTATACAACCCACTCCTAAACGCATTCTTGTTTCCTGGAACTGGATGGTTCAGGCGCTTGCGTTCGACGTCCGAACGTACACGCAATGCAGGAAGCAACTGCATCAGTTCGCCGGCCACACTGGTTTTACCCGAGCCCGACAGGCCGTGCATTAGCACCAGGAACGGTTGGGTCGGCTGCGCCCATGCGAACGCTACATCGATGTAGTTTGGTTCTGCATCGCTTGAATCCGCCGATTTTTCTGCTTTCTGCTGTCTTAGGAGTGTGACGTAATGCCTTATAAGTGCGCGATGCACGATGTACAAGCGCAGCGCAAGCACCCCCTCATAGTCGCCAGTCAGTTCAAGATACACATTGATAAACAGGTAGCAAAGATCAGAGCGTTGATGTGCGCACAAGTCCATGGCGATAAATGCCATGTCATTGATAACGTCAATGCAACGCAAGACATCGCTGAACTCTATGCAATCGAAAAATGCCGCGTCACCATTCAGGATGACGATATTCGCCAAATGCAGGTCGCCGTGACACTCGCGGACAAAGCCGTCTATTGCGCGCCGGTCGATATGTTGCGACTTGGCGCTACATTCCCGCCGGCACCATTCAAAAAGCTGGTCCAGATTTGATTTGTCGCATTGCTTGTCTACCAGGCTGGCTATGCCACGCAAGGTATCCGAAATTTGCTGCCAAACGAGTTTTGCACTCCTGCATTCCGGGCCTAGCTTTTCATGAGGAGCGGCACGATGAATTGCCGCGAGCTTTTGCGCGATCAAAACAGCGTGTTCGGTTCCAAGTTTTTGCTCCCGGATAAGGTTGTGAGCCAGATATTCCTGCGGAAACCGAGGCATTTTTACTGCATATTCAATGGGAGTATCAGGCATTTCAATCTGTGGCTGATGTGCTGTTCCCGAAATCGGCACCACATCAAGATACAGCTCCGGCGCATAGCGACGATTGAGTCTCAGTTCTTCTCGACAAAAGAATTCCCGTTGTTGTAATTGGCTGAAATCGAGGAAACCAAGTGTTACTGGTTTCTTGATTTTGTAGGCAAATTCGCCCGCTAATAGTACGTATGAAATGTGGGTTTCAAAGAGCTCGAGTTGCCCGGCCGACGTTTTATTGCCCAGGTTGATGCGAAGATTCTTGACCAGTTCCGCCTGCTCGATTGCGTCCATGCTTCCTCTTGGCTGAAAAATCCAAAGGCGCGGAGTCCTCCATTTTAAGAATGTAGCTCGCGCAGGATGCTACGCACAGCCTCACTGGCTGCAGGAGTATTTGTTATCGTGCCTGATTGATTCGTTTTTAGCTTCACAAATATTGCATCGGCGCGCAGTTGGCAGACAGGTCAGTCTTTCGAAGGAAATGGCACAGCCGCAATCTGCGCAATCGCCGAAATTGCCGGATACGATACGTTTCAGAGTGGCATTAAGGTCATCGAGTTCCGCGATTTGCGCATTCAACTGCAAAATCGATGCTTCGTGTGCGGAAGTGGCCGACGAATCGGATCCAATACTGAGGGACCCATCAAATTCCTCGTCGGCGGGAACCGCGTCGACAAGATACGCGCTACGCTGAATTTCCGCCGTGAGTATTTCTCGACGCAAGCGTAACCTGATTTCAACATGTCTTGGCAGCAAGCTGTTCATACCCATGTTTTCTCCTTGCTATTCTTTTGGGATTGATCTCAATCGCTCAAGTTTAGCTCGCGGCGCCCTGCACTATTTGATACATATCAAATACTCACAAATCCATGTCCGATATGATCGGGATTCATGGACACAATGAATGGCTGCGGCAATTATGCCCTTGAATGAACCATTGACTGGCATGATGGATGCCATGGTGCTGGGTTCTCCCCGCAGTGCGTTGCGGCGGGCGCGTGTTCCTATTCCCAGCCCGGCCGATAACGAGGTGCTGATCAAAGTCAGCGCGTGCGGTGTTTGCCGAACAGATCTGCACATTCTCGATGGCGACTTGGCGCCGCATCGATCCCCATTGATTTTGGGGCATGAAGTCGTAGGGCGCGTGGTTCGACGTGGGGCGAATGCCTCGATGTTTGATATCGGCGAAAGAGTTGGCGTGCCCTGGCTTGGCGGCACGTGCTCCCATTGCGAATTCTGTTCGAGTCACCGTGAAAATCTCTGCGATAGGCCGAGTTTCACGGGTTATGATCGGGATGGCGGGTACGCCGAATATACGGTTGCCGATGCTCGCTATGTATTTCGCATACCCGGGCGCTACGACGATGTTCATGCTGCGCCCTTGCTTTGTGCCGGGCTGATTGGCTACCGTGCGTATGCGATGTTGGGCACCGCCAAGTCAATTGGACTATATGGATTCGGTGCCGCTGCACATATCATTGCCCAAGTTGCCCGCCACGAAAACCGGCAAGTATATGCTTTCACCCGCCCTGGCGATGTAGCAACGCAGCAGTTTGCTCTCAGGCTTGGCGCCGTTTGGGCAGGCGATTCGACCGCACAAGCGCCGGTTGCGCTGGACGGTTCGATCATCTTTGCGCCTGCCGGCGCACTGGTGCCGCAAGCATTGGCCGCCGTGCGCAAGGGTGGCATCGTCGTCTGCGCCGGCATTCATATGACCGACATTCCGGCATTTCCCTATGCCCTGCTGTGGGGGGAACGGATTTTGCGTTCGGTGGCGAACCTGACCAGAGCAGATGGCGAAGCGTTTTTTGCCATCGCTCAACAGATCGATATCGAAATTTCCACGACAATTTTTGGCCTCGATGACGCCAACCAGGCATTGACGGCACTGCGTCAAGGAGAATTCGAAGGTGCCGCCGTGCTTTCAATTTGAGCATCCATTTGATTTGGATCATATTCAGCAATTCGCAGCAATTTAAAATAAGCCTACTGGGGCCGTATTTCAATCCAGAGGGGGAAATTCAAAGGAGACCGCCATGACCACTTCGCAAGAGAAAATTGCCGGGACGATGCAATCGCAATTGAATGCCCAACAGCAACAATGGATTTCGTTCGCCAACAACGCGATGGATTGTTCCATTCAATTATTCGAATTGAATTGCCAGGCCGCGAAAGCGGCATTCGATGAAACAACTTCTGCTACACAGCGCATGCTTGCGGCCAGGACGCCGCAAGCATGGCTCTCGCTTGATTCCGAGATCCTGCGCGAAAATATTCAGCAAGGCGCAACGTACGTCTCAGCGATACAGGATGTCAATTCCCGCCTGCAAGCGCAACTGACAGAGGCAACCATGGCAAATGTTGAGACGTCGCGCAATTTTGCCGGGACTCTGAGCAAGGCAGGTAGAGACGATGTCTCCGTCGCGTCCGGGAATCCCGCCGAGTTGATGAAATCGACGCTGGAAACTGTCTCCAATGGTTATGCGCGCTGGATTGAGGCCAACCAGAAAGTGGTCGATTCCATGACAAATGGCCGCCATATCGATACGCCCAACGCGAGCAACGGCAAGAGAAAAGCGAGCAAAGCCACAGCGCAGTAACGCGTACTTCGCCCAAGTGGTGCGGGCGGCTTTTTGGAGACGGCGCAATATTTGCGGTGCGCCGTCACATCGACAGGTCATACCCTTAATGCGGCAACACCTGCGGCAATACCTGCAGCAACACCCTCACGCAATCGATCCGCAGTGATCGGCAAATGCGACACCCTGGCGCCACATGCATCGAAAATTGCGTTTGCAATGACAGCACCAACGGTTGTAATGGGAGGTTCGCCACCACCCTGTGGCGCTAGATCATCATTTTTCACCAGAATCGCTTCAATGGCACGTTGATGCGTTCCACAGCGGCAAAGGCCATGCCCAAGATACGAAATGATTTCCATACTGGTCGGCTAGCTGCGCTCACGAAGGAGCGCCACTACCGATAGCAGCACACCGGAAGTGCGGTAACCGCATTGCACAGCGCCGTGGTCAGGATTTGGGATTGATCGACACAAAGTACGGTTGCGGTGCCGACATTTGTGGCGCCTGCATTGTATTGGTGAACGACAAGTCCGTGCGTTCCTGCGAGACATCTCTGGAAAGTCTCGACGGCAAGGATATTGAGACCACCGAGGGCCTTGCGCATGATGGCAAGCTGCAGCCCCTGCAGGCATTTATTGACGTAGCACCCACAGCAGTGTCTGGGGATGGTCTCCTGAAATCGCCTGCGTAGTTGGTTGCCCATTCAAGCTGAAACGGACTGTTGACTTCATCTTGGTATCCCCTTTTTCCCTTGAGTGGGGAAATATCAGACGGCCGTCTTGGCCGGCTCCGACGATACTGGAGGAGGCTTGCCGGGCAAGGTCAGGTCAAGCAACCCGGCAATGTCGTCCATCGATACAATGCCGACCAGAACACCGCCTGAATCGAGCAGCGGAATGCGCCTTACATGGCTCTTCTTCAGACGCTCAAAGGCCACCAGCAATTCCTCACCCTCGTACGCCGTCACCAACGGCCGCGACATGATTTCGGAGGCCGTGACCTGCGTCGCATCGAGTTCCATGGCCAACACACGCGTAACGAGGTCACGGTCAGTGACAATGCCGATCGGCAGCGGCTCGCCGCTGCGATGCTCGACCACGATCAAATCGCCCAAATGGTCTTTTCGCATCATTTCCGCCATTTGTGTAGCGCTTGTATTGCCTGTGCACGTGGCGACTTGCCGCGTGCGGATTTCACCAATAAACATGTCACGTCTCCTTTCCTCTCGCACCAGAGGTTGATATTAACGGTAGACCAGAACCGGTATGTCGCTGTGGGAAAGAACTTTGTGCGTTTCGCTGCCGAGCAGAATGCCACGCAGACCTTTGCGTCCGTGCGACGCCATGACGATCAAATCGCACTCCTTTGCTTTGGCAGCTTTGATGATTTCTTCATATGGATGATCGGAGGTGACCGAAACCGCGTCGTAAGCGACGTTTTTTTCCTTCGCCACTTCCTCGATTTCGCACAAATACTTCTTGGCGCGCTCCTCGTTCTCTGCGACGAATTGCGCTCTGCTGTCGTCCAGCATCTCTGCTTGATAGCTGATGACGTGAAATTCCGGTATCACGTAAATACCTGTCACTCGGGCGCCGCGTTCCTTTGCCATTTCCATACCGGCGTGAATGGCAGCGAGCGAGCGTTTTGATCCATCGGTGGGAATAAGAATGTGCTTGAACATGAACCTCTCCAGATTTGTAAATTCGGGAACATCGCACTACACATCAACTCTACCCTCGCATCAATGCCCTGTCTGTGGT
>DATBQE010000098.1:0-6244 GCA_036561005.1 Burkholderiaceae bacterium
CCACCGGCCCGACCACAATGTTTACGGATACAGCCCGCGCATCTCGCGCGCCTGCAGAACACGCGTACAAGCCACGATAAACGCCGCCGTCCGCAGCGACACCTTCTTGTCCTGCGCAATCTGCCATACAGCCGCAAATGCCTCGCGCATGATGCGCGTCAGACGCAAATTGATCTCTTCCTCGGTCCAGAAAAAGCTCGAAAAATCCTGCACCCATTCGAAATAGCTGACCGTTACACCACCCGCATTGGCGATCACGTCCGGCACGACCAGCACGCCGCGGTCATGCAAGATATCGTCGGCAGCCGGCGTGGTCGGGCCGTTTGCACCTTCGAGGATCAGCTTCGCGCGGATTTTGCCGGCGTTGCTCTCATCGATCTGCTGTTCAAGCGCGGCGGGAATGAGGATGTCGCACTCGATGTCCCAGAAGCGCGCACGGTCCTTGACCTGTTCCGCACCGGGGAAGCCGGCCACGCTGCCGTGCTCCGCCACATGTGCATGCAGCGCTGCCACGTTCAGGCCGGTTTCGCAAACGATGGTGCCGCCATGGTCCTGCACTGCCACAACCTTGGCGCCGGCATCGGCAAACAGGCGTGCCGCGACACCGCCCACGTTGCCGAAACCTTGCACGGCGACACGTGCGCCGTTGATGTTCATGCCGATTTTTTCCGCCGCTTCGCATCCGACCACGAACACGCCGCGCCCGGTAGCGTCATGGCGCCCGAGACTGCCGCCCAGCGAAATCGGCTTGCCGGTGACCACGCCCGATGCCGTGCTGCCCTGGTTCATCGAATAGGTATCCATCATCCACGCCATGATCTGCTCATTGGTGTTGACGTCCGGTGCCGGAATGTCTTTGTTCGGGCCGATGATGATATTGATTTCGCTGGTATAGCGGCGCGTCATGCGCTGCAGTTCGCCTTGCGACAGGGTCTTGGGGTCGACACGGATGCCGCCCTTGGCGCCGCCGTAGGGCACGTTGACCGCGGCATTCTTGACCGTCATCCAGGCCGACAGCGCCATGACTTCCGACAGCGTCACGTCCTGGTGAAAACGCACGCCACCCTTGCCTGGACCGCGCGAAGTATTGTGCTGCACGCGATAACCTTCAAAGTGGGCAATCGTGCCGTCATCGCGTTCGATAGGCACGTCGACTACGAGGATACGCTTGGGGCGCTTGAGCGTTTCCACCCAGCGCGCCAAGGAACCGAGGTAAGGCGTCACGCGGTCGATTTGTTCGAGATAAACACCCCAGGGGCCGATTTCGCTCGGCGTCAGGTAAGACGGGATTTCGTGTTGCTTGGACATTGCGCATTCTCCATGTTTGATTGAACGCAGCGCAAAAAAATGGCGCGTTTCATGGCTTCGCATCGTAGTCGAGGAGTGCTGCCGGCAGCCAATGCTTTGTGCGCATTTATCTATGCGTAAAATGCATACATTGGAAAGTGGTCTTGCTTAACTGGCTTTTTTGGCAAGCTTGCGTTTGCCTGCTTCGCGGTTTTCGAATTGCTCGATCAGGTAATTCCACAGGCGTGCCACGATCGGCTTGCCTGGCCGGGCGGAAGTGGGCCGCTCGCGATAAAGACGAATTTCCATGTCGACTTCCCAGCCCGGCTGGCCGCCGTCGGCGCGCGCCAGCTGTTTTTGCTTGAGTTCGCGCGTCACAGCCGACTCGGGCAGGAAAGCAATGCCATGCCCTTCCAGCGCCATCATTTTCAAGCCTTCGGCCATGTCGGTTTCATAGCGCTTGTCGAGGAAAAGCGGCTTCCTGGTGTCGCTCAGAATGGTTTCCACCATGCGCCCGAGGTAGGCATTGCTGGTGTACGAAAGAAAAGGCAAAGGCTGCGCCACCGTGCCGGGCAGGATCATATCCGGCACGCCCGCCTTGTCGCAACGCGCGTAGGCACGCAGCGATTCGGTGCCGAGCACAATCATGTCGTAGCGGCTGGCATCCAACTGGACTGGTTGACGCGGATGGTGGTAGCACAGCAGCAGGTCGCAACCACCCTCCACGATGGTCATCACCGCATCGTGCACATTCAGGGCGATCAGGCGCGTGTTGATGGTGCCGAAGCCGGATTCGAGGCGCGTCATCCACTTCGGCATATAGGTGAGCGAGAGCGTATGCGGCACGGCAAAATCGACCGTGGTCTGCGCCGTGGGCCGCTTGCCGCGCATCATGGCGCGCGCGTTGTTGATCTGCTCCAGCATCTCCAGCGCCTGCTCGTAAAACACTTCGCCGGATGGCGTCAGACTGGTGGGATAAGACGTGCGGTCGATCAGGTCGGCTCCGAGCCAGGCTTCAAGCGACTGGATACGGCGCGAAAAAGCCGGCTGCGTAACGTGGCGCAATTCGGCCGAACGGCTGAAGCTGCGCGTTTCAGCAAGCGAGATGAAGTCTTCCAGCCATTTGGTTTCCATGCGTCTATGTTAGCGCGGATTGGCGTGATTCCGGCTTGGCGCCGCCATGCGGTTAAAAATCGCGTCTTATTTTTGCGACAAGGAAATATTTCGTGCCCGGCTATTACCTACAAACGGCCGCGCCAAGTACTCCCCCACCCCTCTCCAGCAGGCGGGAGAGGGGAGAGGGTGGGGGTGGGGGTGAGGGCGTTGGCGAGCAGACTTGACCAATTTCAAGCCAGCAGCGCACGCTCGTCATCGGCCGGCGACACCTCGATTTCGTCAGGCCGGGCCTGTTGCCGCTCCCACATCTGCGCGTAGGCGCCGTTCGCCACCAGCAATTGCATGTGGGTTCCGCGCTCGATGATGCGACCGTGCTCAAGCACCAGGATCTGCGCCGCATCGGCTATCGTCGACAGCCGATGTGCAATCACAAGCGTGGTGCGGTTACGTGCAATTTCCTTCAGCTGCGCCTGGATGGCCTGCTCAGCCTTGGAATCGAGCGCCGACGTCGCCTCGTCGAAAATCAGCACCGCAGGATTCTTCAGCACCGTGCGGGCAATCGCCACGCGCTGCTTCTCTCCGCCCGAGAGTTTCAAGCCACGCTCGCCAACCATGGTGGCATAGCCGTCCGGCAGCGTCTCGATGAAATCATGGATGTAGGCCGCCTTGGCTGCGGCGATGACTTCTTCCTGCGTTGCGCCGGGTTTGCCGTAGCGGATATTGTATTCGATGGTGTCGTTGAACAGCACCGTATCCTGCGGCACGATGCCGATTGCACGGCGCAGCGACGATTGTGTGATCTCGCGCAAATCCTGCCCGTCTATGCTGATGCTGCCGCTATTGATGTCGTAGAAGCGAAACAGCAGGCGCGACAATGTCGACTTGCCCGAGCCGCTATGGCCGACCACTGCCGTGGTGGTGCCGGCCGGAATCGTGAAATCGACATCGAACAGGATCTGGCGTTTGCTCTCGTAAGAAAAATCGACATGCGAAAAGCGCACTTCCGCGCCCGTCTCGTGCAGCTCCTTTGCGTCCGATGCATCGGCGATTTCCTTGTTTTGGTCGAGCAGAGAAAACAGCCGTTCCATGTCGGCCAGGCTTTGCTTGATTTCGCGATACAGCACGCCGAGGAAATTGAGCGGAATGTAAAGCTGGATCATGAAGGAATTGACCAGCACCAGATCGCCCAGCGTCATGCTGTGGTCGATCACGCCTTGCGTCGCACGCCACAATATCAGCGTCACGGCAATAGCGATGATGGCCGATTGCCCGGTGTTCAACAGCGACAGCGAAGTCTGCGACTTGACCGCCGCCGTCTCGAAGTTCTTCAATCCCTCGTCGTAGCGCGCCGCTTCGTATTCTTCATTGCTGAAATACTTGACCGTCTCGTAGTTCAGAAGCGAATCGATAGCCTTGGTATTGGCACGCGAATCGAGCTCGTTCATGGTGCGGCGAAAATGCGTGCGCCACTCCGTCACCAGCACGGTGAACGCGATGTAGCTGACCAAGGCGATGCCGGTGATGGCGGCGAACCAGCCGTTGTAATGCGTCACGAGATAAGCCAGCACCAGCGTGATTTCCACCAACGTGGGCAGAATACTGAACAAGGTATAGGACACCAGCGACGATATGCCGCGCGTACCGCGCTCGATGTCGCGCGTCATACCGCCGGTCTGGCGATTGAGATGGAAGCGCAGCGACAGCGCATGCAAATGGCGGAACACCTGCAGTGCAATCGTGCGCACCGCGCGCTGGGTAACCCGCGCAAAGACGAATTCGCGCAACTCGGTGAACAAGGTCGTCGACAGACGCAGCGCACCATATGCCACCAGAATGCCGAGCGGCAGCACCAGCATCGCCTCGGGATGCGCAGGCGTGATGGACAAGCCATCGATCAACTTCTTCAGGATCAGCGGCACGCCCACGTTGGCCAGCTTGGCGCCGATCAAAAAAACCAGCGCCAGCGAAACGCGCCACTTGTAGGCCCAAAGGTAAGGGAACAAGGTGCGCAGGGTGCCCCAATCGTTGCGTGTTGCCTGGTTGGCGGGGGCTTCGGGAGAGTTGACGGTTTGACGACGCATGGAGGCGGGGCTGAGGTTATTTACTGCTTGATTGTAGCGATTTATTGGAACTGCCACGAAACTGACCCAAACCTGATCAAATGCGCGCAGTTGTCAGAGCGGACGGGTTCCGTTATTCTGGCAGAAATAGTTTGGTGTCGGTCGAACGGTTGCCCCTCTCCAGACGACCGGCGCAACAGCTTCACTCAATCCTCCATCGTCCCCGCGAAGGCGGGGATCCAGGCTGACTTTAAAGATCAAGCTGTCTGGCTCCCACCCTTCGCGGGAACGACGCATATCTGAAGGTATTCACCGAAGCCAGAATGCTCGACAATTCATCCGCCTCCTACAACATATAGCCAATCCAGCGATTTTCAAGAAGGAACAACAACATGTCACCACCCATCTCCACCACTCTCCCCGAAGGCAAAATGCCCCAACTGCGCGTCATGCCCATGCCGGCCGACGCCAATGTCCACGGCGACGTCTTTGGCGGCTGGATCATGGCCCAGGTCGACATTGCCGGTTCCCTACCCGCCGTGCGCCGCGCCAACGGCCGCGTCGCAACCATCGCCGTCAACTCCTTCCTGTTCAAGCAACCGGTGTTCGTGGGCGATCTGTTGTCGTTTTATGCAGAAATCGTCAAGGTCGGCAATACCTCGATCACTGTGTACGTCGAAGTGTTCGCCGAACGCAATCGGCTGCAGACCGAGACTGTGAAAGTCACGGAGGCAACCTTGACCTACGTGGCTACGGGTGAGGATCGCAAGCCGAGGCAGTTGCCAGCGCTGGAATAGTTGCAGCAATCGTGGGAGGATGAAAATAATGAAATTCTTCTTGCTCGCTGTTCTTGTTTTCTTCGCATTTCCCGCTGAGGCGCAATGGGCCGCATTGGCAATCGTTGGCTCTAAAAATGCGGTAGCGATGAATATTAGTGTTGAGCGAAAGTCCGCAAATAACAGCGGTGATTGCAGCCTAAGACTGGATATTCCCGCGAGCCCTCAAAAGCGAGCATGGATGGTGGTTGCCAAGAGAAATTTGGACCGCCGTGAGCAAGATATGGAACCTTATTTTTGGCATCTTTTCCCACGGTGGCCCGACGAAGCCGCTTTGGCAAAAATGACTTATCCGGTTACCGCGCCAATTGTCTCGGTTCGCTACTGGGCACCAAAGAGTAGTTATAACAAAGAAGACCGAAAATCTGAAAATCCCTACGCCCATTGCCAAGAGCTGAATGACTGCTTTCACACAATTTATGAACTTACCGTTCCAGACATTGCCCCAAAAAATGTTTACTTGTTCATTGACGGCGCAAGCCCTATGGTCGATCAGGGGTGGCGATATTCGATCGATATCGGTTCGTTGTGTTCATAAACACGCGGTTCAAAGTGCTTGAAATTCGCCACGCGCCGCGATCGAATGTGTGAAAAGGGATGTCTTGGCAGGTTGCCGAACCACCTCGTTCGTCGTTAAAGGTATGCGAATTTTCCCAAAGGCGGATGATCGCCCCTCAATACCCGACAACTCAAAAGGCAGTAAACTGGACCGCGAAGCGCAATTCATTGCCCCGAGTGTGCCCACCTATTCAACCAAACCTTTGTCATGACCGATTCCACCACCTATACTCCACCCCAGATTTGGAAACCCAACGCCGAAAACGGCGGCCGCTTTGCCAACATCAACCGCCCCACCGCAGGCCCGACGCATGACAAGGAACTTCCGGTGGGCCGCCATCCGCTGCAGCTGTATTCGCTCGGTACGCCAAATGGTGTCAAGGTTAC
>DATBQE010000099.1:0-18488 GCA_036561005.1 Burkholderiaceae bacterium
ATGGCCGACCAACCTCTGGTTGACTTCAAAGGATTCGACTTCAACGGCTACTTCCAGTATGACTACGGGTCCGGCAGGATTCTGGGTCTGCACTACCATAGCGATGCAAATGGCGCGGTTTGGTTTGACACTGAAATGAAGAAGGCGCAGCAGACCATTGATCAGATCCTGCCGGCAACCATTAATACAATTTTCTGCGGCGCAAATTGCCTGAACTCATCCGTACTGCTGATCAGATCGAATTCGGACAAGCAGCCGAACCAATATTTCATTTATAAAAAGTCTGATAGTTCGTTGATTGGTCTAGGCTCCGGCCATCCGCACATCGATCCAAAATTGATGGGACAGCGCGACTTCTATCGCTACAAGGCAAGGGATGGGATGGAGATTCCCGTGTACATCACACAGCCTCCCGGCCCCCATCAGGACAAATTGCCTACCGTGGTTCTCGTACACGGCGGGCCTTGGTTGCGCGGTGGATCTTGGGAATGGGACTCGGCCGCGCAATTTCTTGCGTCGCGCGGATACATGGTCATTCAACCCGAATTCCGCGGCAGCACCGGATTCGGCTACGCTCACTACCGCGCCGGCTTCAAGCAGTGGGGCTTGGCCATGCAAGATGACCTGACTGACGCCGCAGACTGGGCAGTCAAGAAAGGATGGGCCGACCCCAAGCGCATCGGTATCATGGGCGGCAGCTACGGCGGTTACGCTACTCTGATGGGACTGATCAAAACACCTGAGGTGTTCCGATGTGGCGTTGCGTTTGCCGCTGAAACTGACCTGAACGAATTGCTCGATTCGCCAATCAACGACATATCGATGGAGACCCAGCAAGTCGACATGAAGGTTTTAGTTGGCGATCCCGATGCAGATGCAGCAATGTTCAAGGCGAATTCGCCGCTTTATCATCCTGATGCGATTCGTAGCCCGTTGCTTATGATGCATGGCGGCCTGGATCGCAGAGTGCCAATCGGAAAGGCCTCCAGCTTGGTCAGCAAGGTCAAGGACAACAACAAGAATGTGGAATGGATCGTGTACAACGACGAGGGGCATGGCCTCGCCCACGAAAGTAACGTGATCGATTTCTGGGCACGCGTAGAAACTTTTTTAAACAAATATCTGAGATCAACAGAGTGAGACAAGCAGTCCGCGATGCCGCGGACCGGGCGTGACGCTAGCAACCTCGTCATTTGACATTTGAATGGTCGCTGTCGGACGGCGCAAAGTCGCAAATGGGTCGAGGCTGTGTGAAAACGCGCAAAATGGAGAATTCGAATACTATATATAGATCATTATTTTGAAAATGCACTATGCACGGTATGCCGTTTCGCGAGAAATCGCATTTTCGCACAGCCTCGGTCGTTATTGGCTTATCGCGACTTTCCAAGGCGGTCATTCACTCGTTAAACTCCAGATCCTGTCACCAACCATTCTTCAACGTCCCTAGTCAATGAAAGGGCTCAATAGACTTCGCGAATACTGTGCGCAACAACACCGAGTTGTCCGCGTTGGCGGGCCAATATCCTCTGCCACTTTAGGCTTATTCCGCCGCAAGCATCCATGCCGCGCTATGACACGCAATTAACCCGCACATGGCATGCCAGTCACGCTAACCAGCGATGGTTAATCGCAGACCTTTGGCACCAGTCGCAATGACTCCGGCGCCCAAGCTTGTGCCGTGCACTCTCAGTCTGACTTGCGTTCAATTAATTCAATTTTGTAGCCGTCGGGATCCTGCACGAAAGCGATCACGGTCGATCCACCTTTGACCGGACCGGCCTCGCGCGTGACATTTCCGCCAGCGGCCTTGATGGCGGCGCAAGTTTTGTACGCATCGTCCACGGCGATGGCGATATGGCCGTAGGCGGTGCCGATTTCGTAGTGGTCGACGCCATAGTTGTACGTCAATTCCAGTTCGGCATGTTCCGGGTTGCTGCCGTAACCGACAAAGGCCAGCGTGTATTGCTGCTCCGGCCGGTCCGTCGTATGCAATAGTTTCATGCCAAGCAATTGGGTATAAAAATCGATCGAATTTTGCAAGTTGCCGACGCGCAGCATCGTGTGCAGGATACGCATTGTTTCTCCATGGATGAATGTGGCTTTGCTGCAAGAAGTCGCATGGTTTGCTGCCAAACTTCAGGCATTTGACTCTGCGCAATTCTTCGTAGTCTACCCGAGGCGGATATTTCCTGCGTTGACCCTCATTATGCATCCCGGGTGGATAACTTCATTGGCATTTGCTTTGCATGAATTTGACATGGATCAAGAATGCAGAGGCTGCATTTGCCTACACTGCATCCATGCGCTGCAGGAATTCCCTTCGTTGTCGCCACAGCTTGCAAGGAGTCAAACATGTTCAAACACATACTGTTCCCCACCGACGGTGCGGCGACGTCGAAACACATCGTTAAACAATGCATCGCCTTTGCCAAGGGGATTGGTGCACAGGTCACTGCGTTGCACGTCATGCCTAAATATTCGCCGTATGCCTACCAGGCCGCCATGCTGGTGGAAACACTGGAAGACTTCAATCGTGAATGCGTGGAAGCAGCCAACGAATTTCTCGACGAAGTGCGCAACCAAGCCGCAGAAGCCGGTGTCAAGTGCGAAGGACTCTACGTCACCAGCGATTTTCCCTATGACGCCATCATCCGCACTGCCGAAGAAAAAGGTTGCGATGTCATCGTCATGGCTTCGCATGGCCGAAAAGGCGTCAAAGGCATGATTCTCGGCAGCGAGACCCAGAAGGTCCTGACCCACAGCAAATTGCCGGTACTCGTATTCAGATAATTTGACATGTTGGCGTGGATAGGCGTCCACGCCAACATTTCCCGACTTCAGGCTGCCTTTTCAGTGCAGCGCTTCCTGCTGTTGTGCCGGCGCATTTTGCCCTCACAACCCAATCAAATGAATCCAGATCGCCAGGTTGAATGTGTTACATTTTGATGGCATTCACATCGGCGATGGTCGGCGAACGGCATTTTCGCGACGCCGTCGCGGCATGAGCATGTGTACCGATGCGTTGCCATCAATTGATTCGAAACCAGAATATGACGAGTACACCGGTCGAGAAAAATTCCGTCAGGACGTTCCAGTCGAGAGACCTGCTCGCGGGCTTGGCAATCGCCGGCTTGCTGCTGCCCGAAGCGGTTGCCTACGCGAGCCTGGCGAATCTGCCGCCGCAAGCCGCAGTGGTGGCATTGTTTGCCGGTTTAATCTGTTACGCCCTGGTGGGCGTGAGCCGCTTTGCCATCGTTTCAGCCACATCGTCGTCGGCGGCGGTGCTGGCCGCAGCCTCCGCGTCCATGGCCAACGGCAACGCCGATCTGCGCTATCTGATTTGCTCGGCTCTGGTGATTGCCACCGGTGCATTTTTTCTCATGGCGAGTATTGCTCGGCTGGGCGCCGTGACGGATTTCATCGCCAAACCTGTGTTGCGCGGTTTCGCCTTCGGCCTCGCCCTGGTGATTGTCGCCAAACAATTGCCCAAGATGATGGGCATCAGCACCGTGTCGGGCGATTTCTTCCATTTGCTTGTTGAGATATTGAAGCAGCTTCCGAACTGGAACTGGATTACGCTGATTATCGGCGTAACGGCATTGGGCGTCATGTCCTTGTGCTCGCGGGTGAAGTACTTGCCAGGGGCCTTGGTCGTGATTGTGTTGTCGGTCATCCTGTCCGATTTTTTCTCCCTGCAGGAGCACGGCGTTGCCTTGGTCGGCGATATTTCGATCCGTTTTTCCATGCCGGGCGTGCCGCACATCGGCCGTGTCGAATGGCTGCGGGTCGGAGAATTGGCCTTGGCACTGGCCATGATCCTGTATGCCGAGAGTTATGGCTCGATACGCAACTTTGCCCTCAAGCACGGTGACCCCACCTCACCCAACCGCGACCTTGCGGCCCTAGGCATGGCAAATCTTGTTTCAGGCCTGTTTCAGGGAATGCCGGTCGGTGCGGGTTATTCGGCCAGTTCGGCCAATGAGGCGGCAGGCGCCGGATCGCGGCTCGCCGGACTTGCGGCGGCAGTTGTATTGTTCATTGTCGTCATGACCCTGCTCCCGGCAGTGGCACGCACGCCGGAAGTGGTGCTTGCGGCCATCGTCATCCACGCGGTGAGCCATACGCTCAATCCCAAGCCGCTGCTGACTTATTTCCGCTGGCATCGCGACCGCATCGTTGTCTGCGCCTCCGTCTTGGCGGTATTGCTGCTGGGGGTTCTGGACGGCTTGCTGCTTGCCATCGGCGTCAGCATGTTGATGACGCTGAGCCGGTTTTCCGAATCGCGCGTGTCCATTCTTGGCAGATTCGGCGACAGCCATGATTTTGTCAGCATACAGCTGCACCAGGAAGCGGCGCCAATCCAGGGTTTGCTGATTGTGCGCCCGGAAGAGCCGCTCTTTTTCGCCAACGTCGATCGTATCCTGAACCAGATTCGTGCCTTGGTGAGCCGCGCTGGCGACTCCGTGCACACGGTTGTCCTGAGTCTTGAAGAGTCGCCCGACCTCGATAGCTCCAGCGCGGAAGCTTTGCGAGACTTTTGCGTTTTCGTCGGCGGCTTGCAGAAGCAGATTTTGTTCGCCCGAGTCAAGGACTCGGCGCAGGCGCTCCTATTGAGGACAGACATTCCCGCCCTGTGTGCGCCCGCGACCTGGGGCTCAAGCGTTGATCAGGCGGTGCAGTATTCGCGGCGACCTGCAGCTACGGCTTAAGACAGGCGCAAATCCTGGGTTCGCGTCAGAAAACAGGCAAAGTTTCAGGCGCATGCTCGCGCAGTGTCTTGCGCGCCTCCTGAAACTCCGGGAATACCGATTGCACGGTTGCCCAGAAACGCGGGCTGTGATTCATTTCGCGCAAATGCGACAACTCATGCGCAATCACATAGTCGATCAGCGGAATGGAAAAGTGAATCAGGCGCCAATTCAGACGTATCTTGCCGTCGACCGTGCACGAACCCCATTGCGTCATGGCAGAGGACAAGGCAAACGACTGATATCGCACCTCGAGTTTGTCCGCGTAAAGGGGCAAGCGTTCGGCAAACACCGCTTTGGCCTGCGTCTGTAACCAGCCGAGCACTCTATCCTTCATTTGCTGTTCGCCGGCGTCGGCAGGCAGCGACACGGCCAACTCGCGCGTCAATTCGTCAAATGTTATACCGAGCGCAAAGTCGGCCCGGATACGCAGGGTGACATCCTTGCCGAGAAAAGGCAGCGTCGCGCCGTCCTGCCATTGCAACTGCGGCTGCATCCTTCTGGAAGTGCGTTCGCGCTGTTCATTGAGCTTGGAGAAGATCCAGCGTTGCTTTTCGCGGATTGCGCTATCGATGTCGGACAGGGTCACCCATTTCGGGGCGGTGATGCGCAAGCCCACTTCGTCGATCAGGAAGCCGATGGAGCGACGCTTGGACCGGATCAGCCGGTAGTCGAGCGCGTGCTCTTGCAACTGAATCCGGCGCATCCCCGGCTGCAGGGGCGTCTTTGGCCTCTGCTCTGAGATCGGCGCAGCAGAACCCGGGAGATTGCCCGTCGCCGGTTCGCGCACGGGCGGGGCGGAATCCACAGTGGCGGGATTGGGCGTTTCGAGAAAAAAGAAGTCGAGCGGCAGCGCAAGCTGGTTCGGGTCAGGCTGGTTTTTGCGGAGCAGCTTCTTCAAGAAAGTAGTTAGCGTAGTTAGATTAAACTTTGTAAATGGTTGGGGAAATCACGCGCATTTCCGATTCTATCCAATTTTCAACTTTTTGCATCAACTGTGTTGGATCCATCCCGTCCGGCGCAATCGGCTTGCCGATCGATACCGTCACCAATCCCGGTTTTTTCACAAATGAATTCTTGCCCCAGCATTCGCCTGAATTCAGGGCGATCGGCACAACCGGCGTCTCGGTTTCAACGGCCAGGCGCGTACCGCCGACCTTGTACTTGCCTTGCTTGCCTACAGCGATGCGTGTGCCTTCGGGAAACATGATGATCCATTGGCCATCCGCCAGCCTTTTCCGGCCTTGTGTTACCACGGCGGCGAAGGCATCCCGGCCTTTGCTCCGGTCGATCGGTATCATGCGCAACAAGCCCAGAGCCCAGCCGAAGAAAGGCACATACAGCAGTTCTCGCTTGAACACGAAAACCAGGGGACGCGGCATTTGGCACAACAGAAATATGGTCTCCCAGGCCGACTGATGCTTGGAAAGCAGGATTACCGGCGCATCGGGCAGGTTTTCCAGCCCTTTGATCTGATAGCGTATGCCGCACAACACTTTGGCAAGCCAGATGATGAACACGTTCCATCGCGACGTAACGAAATAGCGTTTGGTATAGGGCAAAGGCGCGGCCAGAAAGCAGACGCAGGCCCACGGTATGGTGACGGCCACCATGATGAAGAGAAAAAGTAGCGAACGCACAAGCTGGGAAAATTGCGACATGGGAATTGCTATGCTCCGGTTGGAATCGGCTCGGTGCGGCGCAGCAGATGATCAGCCACTGCTGCCAGGTTGTCGAATATGAGTGTGCCGGGAGGCAGGCCGCCTTTTTCGCGGGTTTTTTCGCCTTTTCCGGTCAACACCAGATAGGGCGTGCAGCCGACGACATAGCCTGACTGCAGGTCGCGCAGCGAGTCTCCCACCACGGGGACGCCTTTCAAGGGAATGTCGAAACGTTGGCCGATGGCGCGCAACATGCCTGCCTTGGGTTTGCGGCAATCGCAGTTGTCGCTGGCGGCATGCGGGCAGAAAAAGATGGCATCGATGTGCGCGCCGATCTGTTGCGCACTCGCATGCAGTTTCTGGTGGATCGCATTAAGCGTCACGATACTGAACAAGCCGCGCGCGACACCCGACTGATTGGTCGCCACGGCAACGCGGTAACCAACCTGGTTCAGGCGTGCTATGGCTTCAAGCGACCCCGGAAGCGCAATCCATTCGTCGGGCGACTTGATGAACGCGTCGGAATCGCGATTGATGACGCCGTCACGGTCGAGAATGATCAGTTTCATGGGGCGTTGATCGGATTTGTTTTGCACTTTTATTGCGCGCGGGTTCAGGCTGCCAGCTTGGATATGTCCGCCACCCGATTCATCATCTGGTGCAAGCCGGAAAGCAGGGCAATGCGGTTGTTGCGCAGGCTCAGGTCTTCATCCATGACCATCACTTTATCGAAGAACAAATCAACATCTATCTGTAATGGAGCCAGACTGACTAAAGCATCAGTGAAGTTGCGTTCCGCAAAGGCGGAACTGCTCACAATTTCACACCGTACCATTGAAGCCGCTAATGCTATTTCAGCTGGCTCGCGTAGCAATTCCGATTTGTAACCGGTCAGTGTGCCGAAGACATTTTTCTTTAAGATGTTTGTTATGCGTTTGTTTGCCGAAGCTAGTGCCGTTGCTTCCGGTAATTGCACAAACGTTTTGACTGCATTCAGACGTTCAAGAATGTCATTTAATTCCTCGCGGCGCTGTGCAAACGAAGGCATTGTCAATGCATCTGCGAACTCGTTCTCCACTGGATCTGGCATAACAGCTTCGACTTCGTTTGGTGCGTATCCACGCTCGCGTAGCAGGCCTCGCAGCCGGTCAAGCATAAACAACCATACGTCTGTGCTTCGGTCTATGAAATGAGGATTGTCTGAAAACATGCTCGCGGTATCTTTTAGCAACTTAGGTAGCGACAGCGGCAGGCGTTTTTCGATCAGCATGCGCAGCACCCCCAATGCATGGCGGCGCAGCGCAAACGGGTCGCGGTCGCCGGTTGGTTGCAGGCCTATGCCCCAGATGCCGATCAGGGTTTCCAGCTTGTCGGCCAGGGCGACGGCTGTTCCTGCGTTCGATGCAGGCAAGGCGTCGCCGGCAAAGCGCGGCTGGTAATGTTCCGACGCTGCCAGGGCGACTTCTTCCGGCTCGCCGTCGTGGCGTGCATAGTAGGTGCCCATGATGCCTTGCAGCTCGGGGAATTCACCGACCATGTCGGTCAGCAAATCGGTTTTTGCCAGCTGTGCGGCGCGTTCGGCCAGGGCCACATCGTTACCGAGTGTTGCGGCGATCTTGCCGGCCAACTGCGTGATGCGCCCCGTGCGTTGCGCCTGGGTACCGAGCTTGTTGTGATACACGACGTTGGCGAGGCCTGGCAGGCGGTCCGCCAGACGTTTTTTCTTGTCTTGCTCAAAAAAGAATTTCGCGTCCGACAGGCGTGGACGTACCACACGTTCGTTGCCGCCGACGATATGTTGCGGATCGCTGGTTTCCAGGTTCGAGACGATCAGGAAGCGCGAACGCAGCCGTCCCGCTGCATCGGTCAGGGCAAAATATTTCTGATTGGTCTGCATGGTCAGGATCAGGCATTCCTGCGGCACCGAGAGGAATTCCTCTTCAAAGTGGCAGGCATAGACCACCGGCCATTCCACCAGTGCGTTGACTTCATCGAGCAGGCTCTCCGGCATCAACACCTGATCGGCGCCGGCCTTGTCGAGCAGCGCGGCGCGGATTTTTTCCTTGCGTGCAGACGCATCGCTGATGACTTTTCCTTGCGTTTCCAACACCACTGCGTAGTCATTGGCATGGTTGAGCGACAACTCCCCGTGCGACAGGAAACGATGGCCGAGCGTGACCCGCCCTGCGGCAAGACCAAGGATTGCGATCGGTACCACGTCGCTGCCGTGCAGCGCGGTCAACTTGTGCACCGGGCGAACGAATTGCACCGTCTCGCCGTCCGGACGCTGATAACTCATGACCTTGGGAATCGGCAGTTTCGCAATGCCCTCTTCCAGTGCCGCCTGCAATCCGAGGTGCAGTGCCGAACCTGCGGCCGTATACGTATAGAAAAAACTTTCGGCCTTGCCGTCCTGTGCGCGCTCCAGGTCAGTCACTGCAATCGCAGCGATCTTGATGGTGTTTGCCAGCGCAGCCAATTTCTTGGCCAGTGGCGCGCTCGGGTTGCCTTCGCCGTCCAGCGCGATGGCTACAGGCAGGATTTTTTCGCGGATCGATTTGTCTGGCGAAGCAGCGCGCACCTTGGTGATCGATACAGCCAGGCGGCGCGGCGATGCATAGGCGGTGGCGACGGCATCCGCTTCGAGGAAATCGCGCGCCTTCAACCCGGCAACAATCCCGGCGGCGAATGCCTCGCTCAATTTGTTGAGCGCCTTGGGCGGCAATTCTTCGGTAAGCAGTTCGACTAATAGTGTTTGACTCATGGATCGCTTCTTGGAAACTTATCGGTGCGTTGATGTCGGGCTTGTCATGCTACTCAGGCGGCAATGCGACTGTCGCCGCACATCGGGAAGCCCAGTGCTTCGCGTGCCGCAAAGTAGGCCTGCGCCACGGCGCGTGAAAGATTGCGAATCCGGCCGATGTAGGCGGCGCGTTCGGTCACCGAAATTGCCCCGCGCGCATCGAGCAGGTTGAACGTGTGTGCTGCTTTCAGGATCATTTCGTAGGCCGGCAGTGCCAAGGGCACTTCCAGCAGTCGCTTCGCCTCCGATTCGTAGTTGCCGAACAGCGAGAACAGGAACTCGGTGTTGGAGTGTTCGAAATTGTAGGTCGATTGTTCGACTTCGTTCTGGTGGAACACGTCGCGGTAGGTAAGCTGCTTCTTGACGCCATGTTCTTCCCATTCGGTCCACACCAGGTCATAGACGTTTTCCACGCCTTGCAGGTACATGGCAAGGCGTTCGATGCCATAGGTGATTTCGCCGAGCACCGGCTTGCAATCAAGGCCGCCGACTTGCTGGAAATAAGTGAACTGGGTCACTTCCATGCCGTTCAACCAGACTTCCCAACCAAGGCCCCATGCGCCCAGCGTGGGGTTTTCCCAGTCGTCTTCGACAAAGCGCACATCGTTTTGCTTCAAGTCGAGGCCCAGCGCTTCGAGCGAACCGAGGTAAAGGTCGAGAATATTTTCCGGCGCGGGCTTTAACACTACCTGGTACTGGTAATAGTGCTGCATGCGATTCGGGTTTTCGCCATAACGGCCATCCTTCGGCCTGCGCGACGGCTGCACGTAAGCGGCACGCCAGGGCTCGGGGCCGATGGCGCGCAGGAAGGTCGCCGTATGCGACGTGCCGGCACCGACTTCCATATCGTAAGGTTGCAGCAAGGCGCAGCCCTGTTCGTCCCAGTACTTTTGCAGGGTGAGGATGACTTGTTGAAATGTGAGCATTGTTGACTTATCTATTTCCCCTCAGGCGCAGAGCAAGAGGATGATGTCGCTAAACCGTCAAGTTTAACGGTTTTTCGCGGCCTCAGGCGCGGAAAGGCGCTTTTTGCGCGTGACGAAAGCAGCGCCGATCAGGCTGAGCATTGCCAAAGCTACAATCGGAAGATTGCCGCAAACGATATACGGTGTCATGCCGGCATAGCCCTGCACGTTCGCTTGCAGCGTGCCATGCGTATACGGCGGTAGAAGATGCAGGACAACGCCTTGCGGGCTGATGATGGCGGTGGCGCCGGTATTGGTAGCCCGCAGCGCCGGGCGGCCGGTTTCCAGTGCCCGCATTTGCGATATCTGCAAATGCTGCGGCACGGCCAGCCAGTCGCCGAACCAGGCCATGTTCGACACATTGAGCAGCATGGTCGCCTGCGGCTTGCCTTCTCGATAGGCGGCGCCGATGTTGGCGGCGATTTCCTCGCCAAACAAATCTTCATAGCAAATGTTCGGCAGTACCCACTGGTCCTTGACGGCAAAAGGCGCCTGCGGCAGCGGGCCGGGCGTCTGGTCGCCCAGCGGGATGTTCATCAAGGCAACGAACCAGTGAAAGCCATAAGGAACGAATTCTCCGAACGGCACCAGATGGTGCTTGTCGTAGCGATACAGGTTGTCGGGTTTTAGTTGCGGCGATATATCAACCAGGCTATTTGTGTACGATCCCGGCTCAGGGCTCAGTACGATACCCAGCGCCAGATTGCTCTGCGTTTGCTTGGCAAAAGCGACCAGTTCCGGCAGGTAGTCGGGAGGCAGCATTTGCGGCAATTCGGCGATCGCGGTTTCCGGCGTGGCGATCAAGTCGGCCGGCTTTTCGCGCAGCATGGTGCTATACATGTGCAGCGTCTCGCCGAGATGGTTGCTCTGGAACTTTTCTTCTTGCGGAACATTGCCCTGCAGCAGGCGCACACTGATGGGTTGACCTTGGGGATGTGTCCACGGCACCATTTTCAGGGCGACGCCGGCGACGATCAGGAGCGCCGTCAAGCCGAGCGGACGGCGCGTGGCCGGGACCAGCGCCAGGCTGCCCGAGATGATGGAGGCAATCCAGCCCACCCCGAATACACCCAGGAGCGGCGCGAAGCCGGCCAGCGGACTGGCACTGTGCGCATAGCCCAAGGCCAGCCACGGGAAGCCGGTAAAGATCCAGCCGCGCAGCCACTCGGCAAGCATCCAGCAGGAGGGAAAGATCAGCAAAAGGCTGAGCAAGGGCCCGGCCTGCCAGCGCCGACGCAGCCAGTTGGCCAGCGTCACGGCAAAGCCGCTGAATACGCCCAGAATCAGGGAAAACATGACGACGGCGAGTGCGGCCAGCGGCCATGCCATGTCGCCGTAGTTGTGCATGCTGACATAAGGCCAATAGACGCCGAAGGCGAAGCAGCCGAAGCCGAACAGCCAGCCGAGCAGCAGCGAACGTTTGACTGAAGCCTGCCCCATCATCATGTAAAACAACAGGCCCTGAGCAAGCAATTGTAAGGGCCACAAGCCGAACGGGGCGAACGCCAAAACCGAAGCAAGCCCGGTCGTGAGGCATAGCAGCGGTACAAGGCGGGCGGGGATGGCGGGCAGGGCGGCCTCGTCGGCGGGCATGGTTGGTTGGTCGCTGCCTGACGTCAGTCTTCGTTGTCTTCGATCACGACCGGCAGCTTTTCCACCAGCAGCACGTGCACCTGGCGCGCGTCGGCCCGCAATACTTCAAAACGCATATTGGCAATTTCGAAGGCGTCGCCCTTGCGCGGAACGCGGCCCAGATGGTTGGCGACCAGCCCACCGATGGTATCGACATCTTCGTCGGAGAAATTGGTTCCCAGCGCTACATTGAACTGTTCGATTTCGGTCAAGGCCTTGATCCGCCAACGCGGACCCTGTTCGCCTTCCTTGATGGCAAGGATATTGTCTTCTTCTTCATCAAAGTCGTACTCGTCTTCGATGTCGCCGACTATCTGTTCAAGCACATCTTCGATCGTGATCAGGCCGGCGACCCCGCCGTACTCGTCAACCACGATAGCCATATGGTTGCGATTGGCGCGAAAATCGCGCAGCAAGACATTCAGGCGTTTCGATTCGGGAATGAAGATTGCCGGGCGCAGCATGTCGCGCACATCGAACACTTCTTCGGCATAGTAGCGCAGCAAGTCCTTGGCCAGCAGTATGCCGACCACCTTGTCGCGATCGCCTTCGACTGCGGGAAAGCGCGAGTGAGCCGTCTGCAGCACCATCGGCAGCCACTCTTCTATCGGTTTGGTAATGTCGACTACATCGGTTTGCGAGCGCGGCACCATGATGTCGCGCGCAGCGAGATCGGATACCTGGAACACACCTTCGATCATCGACAAGGCGTCGGCATCAATCAGGTTGCGCTCGTGCGCGTCGTTGAGGACTTCCAGCAATTCGCCGCGATTTTCCGGTTCAGGGGAAATGAGAGCGGTCAGGCGTTCGAATAGTGAACGATGCGGCTTGGCGTCGAGCGTTTTGACGCTACCAGGGTGATCATCCATATGGCGAGATGCCGTTGTTTCGAGGCTTCATAGGATACACGAAAAGTTTTCTTGAGCCTGCAATTGGGCGCTTGCGATGCACAATTTCCGCGTTGCAGCATGAAAGTGTGGAAAAGTTGCTGCAAAGATGGTTATATGTAAGTGCCCACTGCGGCGATCCTCGCCTGCTTCGTGCCAAAGTGTCATCAGCGACGATACGGATTGCCCACACCAAGTTGCGCCAGAATATCGATTTCCAGCGCTTCCATTTCTGCCGCTTCGACGTCGTCGTCGTGATCATAGCCCTGCGCATGCAGCACGCCGTGCACCACCAGATGGGCAGTGTGCTGCTCCAGTGACTTGCCTTGCTCCGCCGCTTCGCGTTCAAGCACGTCGGTGCACAGGATGATATCGGCCTGGGTGGGGGTATCGTCTGCCTCGCCGTCAGCGTCGGCACTGTAGGCAAAGGTGAGAACGTTGGTGGCGTAGTCCTTGGCGCGGTATTCGCGGTTCAGGGTGCGGCCTTCCTCTGCGTCGACAAAACGCAGGGTCAATTCCGCCGGTGCGAACAGGGCTGCTTGCACCCAGCGCCGCAACTGTGGGCGTGGCAAGCGCGTGCGCAGGCGCGGATCGGGGTATTGCACCGATAGCGAGAGCTTATTTTTTTGCGGCACGCCTGATCTCCGTTGTGCGAGCAGGCAGCGCCGCGGCTGCCGCCGCGTCGCCCGATGCCGCTTCGTAGGCATCGACAATGCGGGCCACCAGCGGATGCCGGACCACGTCGGCGCTGGAGAAATGGGTATAGGAGATGCCACGCACATTTTCCAGGATCTTCAGCGCGTCGATCAAGCCGCTTTTCTGATTGCGTTGCAAATCGATTTGCGTGACATCGCCCGTGATGACCGCCTTGCTGCCGAAACCGATACGAGTAAGGAACATTTTCATTTGTTCCGGCGTGGTGTTTTGCGCTTCGTCGAGAATGACGAAGGAATGGTTCAAGGTGCGTCCGCGCATGTAGGCCAGCGGGGCGATCTCGATCGTTTGTTTCTCAAACATCTTCTGCGTACGATCGAAGCCGAGTAAATCGTATAGCGCGTCATAGAGGGGACGCAAATAAGGGTCGATTTTTTGCGCCAGGTCGCCGGGCAGAAAACCCAGACGTTCACCGGCTTCGACGGCCGGGCGCGTCAGCACGATGCGCTGCACGGCATCGCGCTCGAGCGCATCGACGGCACAGGCAACGGCGAGGTAAGTCTTGCCCGTGCCTGCGGGGCCGACGCCGAAGCTGATGTCGTGTTCCAGCACCGATTTGATATAGTGGTTCTGGTGCGGCGTGCGGCCGCGCAAATCGCTGCGCCGGGTTTTCAGCACCGGACTATCAATTTCCAGGTCGATGGCCTGCGCCTTCTTCGTCGGCGCATCGGCCGGCGGGTTGACGCGTGCCAGGGCGACGCGTTGCTCCACCAGGGCCAGTTGCACGTCTTCCACGGAAACGACCTTGTCGGCGCGCGCGTAAAACCGTTCCAGCAATTCCAGGGCACGGGCCGAATTTATGCCGCTGACGATGAATTTCTCGCCACGGCGGAAAATCGTCACGTCCAGGGCCGCCGAAATCTGACGCAGGTTTTCGTCCAGCGGTCCGCACAGATGCGCCAACCGGTTATTGTCGAGCGGCTCTGGAAGGAAATACAGCGGTTGGTCGGGAGATTTTTTCAAGGTCAGTTCAGTATCAGTTCGCCACGCAGGGAAAAGGCATAGCTCTGTGTAATGCGCACATCGAGCAGTTGCCCGATCAGACGCTTGGCGTTGGGACCGCCGGCAAAATTGACGACGCGATTATTTTCACTGCGCCCCTGCATTTCCTGCGGGTCTTTCTTCGACGGTCCTTCGACCAGGATGCGTTGCGTGCTACCCACCATGGCATCGCTATAGCGTTTGGTATTGTCGTTGATGACCGCTTGCAGGCGCTGCAGGCGCTTGAGCTTGACCTCATGCGGCGTATCGTCTTGCAGATTCGCCGCCGGCGTACCTGGACGCGGGCTGAAGATGAAGCTGAAACTGTTGTCGTAACCGATGTCGTCGATCAATTTCATCAAGGCTTCGAAGTCGGCATCGGTCTCGCCGGGGAAGCCGACGATGAAATCGGAAGAGATGGCAATGTCGGGCCGCACTTCGCGCAGGCGGCGGATGACCGACTTGTATTCCAGCGCCGTATAGCCGCGCTTCATGGCCATAAGTATGCGATCCGAACCATGTTGTGCCGGGAGATACAGGTGATTGACCAGCTTGGGCACCTTCGCATAGGTGTCGATCAGGCGCTGCGTGAATTCCTTGGGGTGGCTGGTGACGAACCTGATCCGCTCGATGCCTTCGACTTCGGCAATGAACTCGATAAGCAAGCCGAAATCGGCAATCTCGCCATCGGCCATCTTGCCGCGATAGGCATTGACGTTTTGTCCGAGCAAGGTGATTTCCTTGACGCCTTGGGCGGCGAGGCCGGCCACTTCGGTCAGGACATCGTCGAAGCGGCGCGAGACTTCTTCGCCGCGCGTGTAAGGCACAACACAATAACTGCAATATTTGCTGCAGCCTTCCATGATCGATACGAAGGCGGTCGGCCCGTCGACCTTGGCCGGCGGAAGGTGATCGAATTTTTCGATTTCAGGAAAACTGATGTCGACTTGCGCATGACCGCTGGTCTTGCGCAGATGGATCAGGTCCGGCAGGCGATGCAGGGTTTGCGGGCCAAACACGACGTCAACATACGGGGCGCGCTTGATGATGGCGGCACCTTCCTGCGAGGCGACACAGCCGCCGACGCCGATCACCAGATCGGGTTTGAGCAATTTCAATTCACGGATGCGGCCGAGATCGGAGAACACTTTCTCCTGCGCCTTTTCCCGCACCGAGCAGGTGTTCAACAACACCACGTCAGCGTCCTCCATCGTGTCGGTCTTGATGATGCCGTCGGAGGCGTTGAGTACGTCCGCCATCTTGTCCGAGTCATACTCGTTCATCTGACAGCCGAAGGTTTTGATGAATACTTTCTTTTGCATAAATTCTTTGCGGTAATGCTTCAGTGATTCTTTTCAGTGATTCTTGTCTGTCCACGGCAGATACAAAGGCGAACCCTTCGCGCGCTCATTGTTGAGCGACGGCCAACTCCTCATCGGTCAAGATCCAGACTTCCTTGATATAGCCCTGCGTGTCGATCGTGTATTTGACAACCAATGCATTGTTAAGCAGGGTCGAGTGCATGACGATGGTGTTTTGACGGCTGAAAATCTTCGCTCCCGGTGAAAGCATCATTGTCTTGCCATCAATCTGCACCTGCGGGTAAACCGTTGCCACCATCGTGCCGCGCTGCGCAGTGGCGGGAAACGTTCTTGGCGCTGCCCACGCCGGAAGCAGGCCGGCAACCAAACCGGACACCAGCATGAGTACCGCAATGATACGTCTGACCACCATCATGAACTCCTTCGAGGTTATTCGTTTCACAAAATGTTGCTACAGATTGCCGTAGGCAAAGGTGCAACAATTCGGCTTTCGGCGTTTTCGATGAAAATCGTGGCCTGAACAGAGCCCGATGCACCTGACGGCCCACTTGCCGATTTCCGGTCGGTTACGCGCGCGTCAGGCGGATATTTGGCCGCCATAAGGGAAGTCAATGCTTAAGTATGCGGGGCAAGTATACCATTGCGTGTCGTTCCACTCCAGTCGCGACATGGAGCATTGCCTTTGAGGCAATCTAATTCTTTCGTACGCAGCAACAAAAAAGCCGCAGTCTCAATCGACTGCGGCCTCTGGAGCGACCCCTGCGCAACAGGGTATTGCTATCAGTTCAACGGATGCGTTGCCGCAATCGCCCAAAGGTGAGCAAGTTCCGATGTGCCGTCAGTACCTTGCACCGCCTTGAACGTCTGTAGCGCCTTGCTTTTCTTGTCGGCTTGCAGATATGCCATGCCCAGATGCAGCTTGGCATCGTCAGGGTGTTTGAGATCGCCTTTGTCAATTCCCTGTTCCATCAAGGCGATACCCTTGTCGAATTGGCCCATCGTGACGTAGTCATAGCCGACGTTGACCATACCCGTGCCATCCTTCGACTTGCTGACTTCTGCTTCGGTTTGCGCAATTGATTTTGCGTCTTCCGCAACCTTCTTCGTCACTAGGTCTTGCAGGCGCTTCTGACGCGATGCTTCTGCACCCGTGCCGAACACGCCGGACTTGTAGGCGGCGTCGATACCCTTCTTCGCTTCCAGCGGATAACCCGAATTCAGCGCCAGCTCGACGTAGTTCATGTAGTCTTCGGCCTTGGTCAGGATGCCCACCTGATAGCGCAGGCGCAAGACGTCGAGTCCCAGACGACCGTCATTGAAGCCGGACTTGCTTTCCAACCGATTAAGCAGGTCGACCCACAATTCCTTGCGCGGATGGTAGGCCACCATCTTTTCCACGGCTGCAGCATATCCAGCCTTGTCGTTCTGCTTCAGCGCGCAACTGGCGAGCATGTTCAACTGGTCTTCCGACGGCGTGCGACCGGCCTTTTCCTCAGCCTGGATGTCGGCCGAAACTTCTTTGGCAGCGCGCGCAAAATCATTGCTGAAATAATAAGATTGAATCAGATATGGGCGAACGCTTGTGTCGCCGCTTTCGCTTTGGTAGCGGGTCAGCCACAAGATTGCCTTGGGATATTCCTTTTCACGGAAGTACATGTCGCCCAGAGCCTGGACGATTTTGGCTTGTGAGGCGCCGGCCAGGTGACCCGAACTGATCACGGCTTCATAGGACTTGGCAGCTGTCTCATAGTCGCCCGCGCCTTGCGACGCCGCGGCGCGCATGAAGTCAATCATGTAGTTCTCGTATGAAGTGCGGCCGCTGATGGCCTCGGCTTCATGTACCTTTCCCAGTGCTTCCTTGTATTTCTGCTTTTTGATGTCGTCCTGGGCGGCTTGCAACACCTTGCCGATTTCGGGTCGTACCGAATCTGCAGCGTAAGCGGTCGATACGCCAGTCACAAAGACGGGGGCAATACTCAAACCGAGGAGGGCGCCTACCAGGGCCAGATGGGAAAGTCGAAACTGAGGCATGAGAATATCTTTCAATCGAAGACTATGAAAAAAGCAGGCTGGCCTGCCATCCCGTAAATTATGGTGCTGCGGCTGGTGCCGGCCCTGCAAGTGCAATGACTCGATTATGCGAATCACTTGACGGGAAGCATCTGTCGACGGGCGGGTAAAGCAACGTCAATGCGGACCGCTTGCCAGCGAACATCCCGGCGAATTCGCGGATGCAATACAAAATTCAAGCTGCCTGAAATTCAAATCGCCCCCGCAAACGAGTCCCTATTATAAGGGACAGGCGAGGGGGGCGGCTTGGTTATTGCTATTTGCTGCTGACGACCGGCGTTGACCTAGTTCTGCAGGAACTGCTCATTACCGATCATACCGATCTTGGAGACGCCATCGCGCTGCGCGGCGGCCATGACAGCGGCGACATACTTGTACTCGGCCAGCTTGTTGGGTTTGACATGCACTTCAGGCTGGTCGGCCTTGGGCATGAGGCCCACTTCCTGCAACTTGCTTTCGAGCTGGCTGCCGCCGATCTGCGTGGCATCCCAATAGATGGTGCCGTCGAAGTCGATATCGATCTCATGCACCACCGGCGGTTTGTCCGGCGGCGGTGGATTACCCACCGGCAAGTTCAGGTTCACCGAGTGGTTCTGGATCGGAATCGTGATGATCAGCATGATGATCAGCACCAGCATCACGTCGATTAGCGGCGTCATGTTGACTTCGATCATCACTTCCGGATCACCCGTGCCGCCTGAG
>DATBQE010000100.1:0-24399 GCA_036561005.1 Burkholderiaceae bacterium
ATGGATCAGATTCTTGTTGCCTTCGATCCAGTCGGGCGTGATGATGTTCCACTTGGTGCCGTCCCATTGCTGGATCTTGACCATGCCCGAACCTTCATGATTGGCGCACGAGGTCTTGATTTCCGGCAGCAGGCCGGTGGCGCCCAGTTGCGTCAGGCGCGCATTGGTGATGTTGAGGTTTTCCAGCCCCCAGCGCATCTGCTCGCCGGTAATGACCTTGCCCTTGCCATACTTGCCCTGGCCGGTACGGATTGCTTCCACCATCGCCACCGCCACCGATACGCCGCGGTTATACAGCACCGTGCCGACCTTGTTCTTGTCCTGCATATTGCCCTTGCCCGCGCCATACACGATCTTTTCAATATCGGCGATTAGCGGCACGCTGGTGCCTGCCACGTTCCAGGTCGCACTCATGTAGCCCTTGGCGGCGTCGCCGGCCGGCACGGTGTCTTCTTCGGAGCCGGCCCACCAGGAACCGATCATATGGTCGCGCGGAAAGCCGACTTTTTGCGCCGCCTTCAAGGCCGTCTGGTTCATCACGCCCCAGCCCCAGAAAATCACGTAGTCGGGGTTTTCCTGGCGGATGCGCAGCCACTGTGCGCCTTGCTCGTTGCCTGGATGTGCCACCGGAATCTCGGTCAGCTTGAACTTGCCGATCGCGCTTTCGGCTTCGAGTGCCACAATCGGTTCCTTGCCGTAAGCCGAGTCGTGATACAGGTAGACGATCTTCTTGCCGGCCAGCGATCCGCCGTTTTTCGACGCCAGGTATTTGACGATGGCCGATACCTGCATCTGGTAAGTGGTCACCAGCGGGAAAGCGTAGGGAAACACCGAACCGTCAACCGCGTCGGTGCGGCCATAGCCCACCATCATCAGCGGCACCTTGTCTTCAGCCGATTTGTCGATCAACGCGTAGGCCACGCCGGTTGCCATCACGTTATAGGCCGTGCCCTTGGTGACGGTGTTCTTGCCTTTCAGGCGTTCGTAGCATTCGACGCCCTTGGCGTTATTGTATTCGGTCTCGCATTCTTCCCACGTGAGTTTGACGCCGTTGACGCCGCCCTCCTTCAAGTCCACGTAATTGAGATAGTCGATGAAGCCGCCATAAAACGCCTGGCCGTTTGCGCCATAGGGGCCGACGCGATAGCTGGGGATGGCGATAAATTGTTCGCCGGCCTCCGCAGCCGCGTAGCCGCAAGGTAACAGCGAAACCACGGTGCTTGCGCAGCAGAGCAACAGTTTTGTCAGGCGTTTCATGGTGTGTCTCCTTTGAGGATTTTTGTTTGAATAATTAATGGGGGAACGGCCACAGGCGCAGCTTCTCTTTTGTAATCTGCCACAGGCGCGCCAGTCCGTGCGGCTCAACGATCAGGAAGAAGATAATCAATCCGCCAAACAGCATCGACTGGATATGCGATATCGTCTCGCCGCGCAGCGTCAGGTGCAGAAAGGCTGCCAGCGGTGGCAGGTAATTGTCGAGCAGGATAGGCAGCAATAGAATAAAGGCCGAGCCGAGGAAGGCGCCGAGTATGCTGCCGACACCGCCGATGATGATCATGAACAGGATACGCAGCGACAACTCAAGCGAAAAGCCATCCGGCTCGACCGAGCCGAGGTAGCAAAATGCATACAGTGCGCCGGCGACGCCGCAATAGAAGGAACTGACGGCAAACGCCAGCAGCTTGGTGCGCATGAGCGGAATGCCGATTACCTCGGCAGCCACGTCCATGTCGCGCACAGCCATCCAGGCGCGCCCGGTCGATGAACGCACGAGGTTCTTGGCGCCCAGGGCCATCACTACCACAACGCCCAACACAAACAGGTAGGTCTTGGCCGGTGTGTCGAAGGCATAGCCGAGCAGCACGACCTTTTGCGCGCTGATGACGCCGGACGACGAATTGTTCGAGAACCAGGCAAACTTGGTCAGTACCCATACGACGAAGAACTGTGCGGCCAACGTCGCCACGGCGAGATAAAACCCCTTGATGCGTAGCGATGGCAAGCCGAACAGCACACCGACCGCCGCAGCGCACAGACCGGCCAGCGCGAAAGAAAGCAGGATAGGAATGCCTTCGATACGCAACTGGAAATTGTAGGCCGCGTAGGCGCCCACAGCCATGAACGCTGCGGATCCAAGCGACAGTTGTCCCGCATAGCCTGTCAACAGGTTCAGTCCAAGCGCAGCCAAGGCCAGGACCAGGAAGGGAGTCAGGATGGCTGAGAACCAGTATTCGCTTGCGCCCAGGGGCACGACGACGAAAGCGACTGCCAGCAAAAGCGCGAACGCAATGCGGTCTTGCCGAATCGGGAAGATTTGCCCGTCGGCGATATAGCTGGTTTTAAATTGTCCTGCTTCGCGGTACAGCATTTGTGCCTCTGAAATAGATAGGGCCTGTTATTCAATCCAACTGCGCTTGTCTCCCCTCGCCCGCTGCTCAGCAACCTACACCCGATCAATGTGCTTCTCGCCAAACAAGCCCTCGGGCCGCACCAGCAAAAACAGCAACGCAAAAACATACGGAAACCAGCCCTCGATCCCGCCGAAGTTCCCGCCAAACATATCCTGCATGATAGGCGGCAGATAGATTTCCGCCAGTTTTTCCGAAGCCCCAATAATCAGCCCGCCGACAATCGCACCCGGCACCGAGGTAAACCCTCCCAGAATCAACACAGGCAACGCCTTCAATGCCGTCATGGTCAACGCGTACTGTACGCCGTTGCGCGAACCCCAGAGCAAGCCGGCCACCAGCGCAACGAAGCCGGCCACGCCCCAGACGATGCTCCAGATATGTTGCAGCGGAATGCCAAGCGACAAAGCCGCCTGATGGTCGTCTGCCACGGCACGCAGGGCGCGCCCGACCTTGGTCTTCTGGAAGAACAGCGTCAGCACAACCACCAGCAGGATCACCATGCCCGAGGCGAACAGATCGAATTTGGAAACGCCGAGCCCGGTGGCATTCATCAGAGATTCGATCGGCTCGTCAACGATGCCCAGATCGATGGCGCGCACCTCACTGCCGAACAGCATCGGCCCCAGTCCCTCGAGGAAAAAACTCAAGCCTATGCTGGCCATGAACAAGGCAATCGGCGGCTGGTTGACCAGCTTGCGCAACACCAGGCGTTCGGTGCCTACGCCGACCAGCAACATGACGACAAACGCACCGACAATGGCAGCCCACATCGGCAGCCCCTTGTCCATCAGGCCGACCACAGCCAGCGCGGCGAAATACACCATCGAGCCCTGAGCGAAATTGAATACGCCCGAGGCCTTGTAGATCAGGACGAAGCCGAGCGCGACCAGCGAATACATCAGGCCGGAAAGCAGGCCGTTGATCGCGACTTCGAAGAAAAATTGCATGGCAGAGTCCTGTTAATGTGAGGTGCCAAGATAGGCGTTGATCACGTCCGGATTCTGCATCACGTCATCCGGCGTGCCATCGCCTATCTTCTTGCCGTAGTCGAGCACCACAACGCGGTCGGAGATGTCCATCACCACACCCATATCGTGTTCGATCAGCACGATGGTCGTGCCGAACTGGTCGTTCACGTCGAGCACGAAGCGGCACATGTCCTGTTTCTCTTCCACGTTCATGCCGGCCATCGGTTCGTCGAGCAGTAGCATGTCGGGTTCGGCCGCCAGCGCGCGCGCCAGTTCCACCCGCTTTTGCAGGCCGTAGGGAAGGCGGCCGACCGGCGTCTTGCGGATGTGCTGGATTTCGAGAAAATCGATTACTTCCTCCACCTTGCGCCGGTGCGCAATTTCCTCATTGCGCGCGCTGCCCCACCACAGCGCGTTGGCGAACAGGCCGCTACGCATCTTGGTGTTGCGGCCGGTCATGATATTGTCGAGCACGCTCATGCCCTTGAACAGCGCAATGTTCTGGAAGGTGCGCGCGATGCCCTGGCGTGCGACACGCGTCGGATTCATGCGGTGGCGTGCTTCGCCGTGAAAGACAATGCTGCCTTCTTGCGGATGATAGACGCCATTGATCACATTGAGCATGGAGCTCTTGCCGGCGCCGTTCGGCCCGATGATGGCGCGAATCTCGTGGCGTCGCACATCGAAGGAAATCTCGGTCAGGGCGCGCACGCCGCCGAACGACAGCGAGATGCCCTGCAGGTCGAGAATCACTTCGCCGATTTTGCGTTGGCTACTCATGCAAATGCCTCCGCGTGATCCATCATCACAACGTAGGGTGGGCACGCTTTTGTGCCCACGCTGTATTCCGTTCGTTCCGCGTGGGCACAAAAGCGTGCCCACCCTACGCGCTGGTTGCATCGCCAAAGCGTATTCATGCGCCAATTCGTCATCAAGCCGCCTCTTTCGTTTCGCGCAGTGCATTGACGTCGCGTATCTGCAAATCCGCACAAACCTTGCCCTGCCTGCCATCCTCGAACTTCACCTGCGTCTCGATATATTGCGAGACTTTGCCCGTGTACAAGGCTTCGATCAGCACGGCATATTTGTCGGCGATGAAGCCGCGCCGCACCTTGCGCGTGCGCGTCAGTTCGTCGTCGTCGGGGTCGAGTTCCTTGTGCAAAATCAGGAAGCGGCTGATTTGCGAACCGGCCAGCAGCTTGTCCTGCGCCAGGTCGGCATTGACCTTCCTGACGCAATCCTGGATCAAGTCATAGACCGCCTTTTGCCCCGCCAGGTCGGTATAGCCGCTATACGAAATGCCGCGCCGCTCGGCCCAGTTTCCAACCGCCTGCATGTCGATATTGACGAAGGCCGTGCATTCCTTGCGGGCATCGCCGAAGGCCACTGCTTCTTTTATGAAGGGGAAGAATTTCAGCTTGTTCTCGATGTATTTTGGCGCAAATAAGGTACCGTCTGCCATCTTGCCGACATCCTTGGCACGGTCGATGATTTTCAGATGGCCATCGCCATCGAAAAAGCCCGCATCGCCGGTGTGGAAGAATCCGCCTTCGATGGCTTCGGCTGTTGCGTCGGGACGTTTGAAGTAACGTTGCATCAGGCCGGGAGAGCGCACCAACACTTCGCCGTCGGCGGCGATTTTCACTTCGACGCCGCGCATCGGTTTGCCGACCGAATCGAGTTTGACTTCGCCGGATTTTTGCATGCAGACGGTGACGCAGGTTTCGGTCATGCCATACAGTTGCTTGAGATTGATGCCGATCGAACGATAAAAGTCGAACAAGTCGGGCCCGATCGCCTCGCCGCCGGTGTACGCCACGCGCAAACGCGACAAACCCAGCACATTCTTCAGCGGCCCATAGACGCACAATTCGCCGATGGCATAGAGCAGACGGTCGGCCAAGCCCACGTCCCCGCGCTTTTCCAGAATGCGCAGGCCGACCCGCTTGGCAAGCGCCATGAAGCGATGAAACATTTGGCGCTTGATCCAACCGGCATCCTCGATGCGGATCATGACCTGGGTCAGGATGTTTTCATAAATGCGCGGCGGGCCGAAATAATAGCTCGGGCCGATTTCGCGCAAGTCGCTCATCACCGTCTGCGGCGATTCCGGGCAATTCAGGCACAGCCCGGTCAACACCGATTGCGCATAGGAATACAGGTAGTCGCCGATCCAGGCCAGCGGCAGGTAGCACAGGATGTTGTCGCGCTCGCTCAAATCATCGAAATCGACCAGGGTCTGGGCCGTGTCTATCATGGCGCGGTGACTGTGGCAGACGCCCTTCGGTTTGCCTGTTGTGCCGGAGGTGTAGAGAATGATGGCGGTGTCGTTCGCCGTCCCGGCCGCGACTTCCGTGTCGAAGAATCCCGGGTGCGACCGATCGAATTCCCTGCCCAGCTCCTGCACCTTGGCAAAGCCGCGCAATTCCGCCTGTGCGTAGTGGCGCAAGCCACGTTCGTAATCGACGATTACGTGTGAAATCCGTTGCAGCTCCTGCTTGATCTCAAACAGCTTGTCGACCTGTTCCTGGTCTTCCGCAATCGCAAAATCGATTTCGGCATCGTCCAGCACATAATGCATGTCGGCTGCCGGCGCGTCCTGGTACAAGGGCACGGGTATGCCGCCCAAGCATTGCGCCGCGGCCATGGCCCAATACAATCGCGGGCGGTTGTCGCCGATGATGGCTAACGTCATGCCGCGCTTGAAGCCGAGTGCAGCGAGGCCGCAGGCAAAGCTGCGCACCTCATCGGCGGCTTGTGCCCAGGTCCAGACTTGCCAGATGCCGAGATCTTTCTCCCGCATGGCAGGACGTTGCCCGCGCACCTGGGCATTGCGCAACAACAGGCGCGGAAAGGTCGGTAGACCCGCAAGGGCCGCCGTTTGTTGGCTTGTCTCCACCATAGGACTGGGCAATCCTCAATATTCGTATACATGGCCCTTGTTGCAGGCGTTCCCGCGACAAGTTGCGCTTACAATATTGCACAAGGTGCGGACGCATAGGCCTCGCGTCCGACTCTGGCGTTTAATGCGCGCCTTTGTTTTCCAGAATACTAGAACCAACGTTGGCCGTGTGTTGTCATCCGGCTGACAATTGGCGCTTATTTGCGATTTATCGGTGTTGCAACGCACAAACAAACATGGCAACTGACAACGCGAATTTGAAAGATATGCTGCGCCAGGCGGTGTGGGCGGGTTCGTTGACCCCGGAGCAGATGAGGCGCGTTGAAGCCGACGTCGTCGAGCGCTTTGTTCCGGCCGGCGGCTACGTTTGCCATAAGGGCGAACCGGTCGACCATTGGATCGGCGTGGTTGAAGGCCTGTTGAAGATGAGCAGCGTTTCGCCGGAAGGCAAGACCGTGACCTTCACCGGCATGCTGACCGGCGGCTGGTTCGGCGAAGGCTCGGTATTGAAGACCGAAACGCGCAGGTATGACGTGGTGGCGCTGCGCGACAGCCGCCTGGCCTTCATGCCGCGCACCACCTTCGAATGGCTGCTCGACAACAGTATTGCCTTCAACCGTTTCCTGCTCTTGCAATTGAACGAACGTCTGGGCGTCTTCATTTCGCTGGTTGAGTACGACCGCATGCTCGACACCGACGCGCGCGTGGCGCGTTGCCTGGCCGCACTATTCAATCCCTACTTCAATCCAGGCCGGCAACGTTTCCTGCAGATTTCCCAGGAAGAAATCGGCTACCTGTGCAGCACTTCGCGCCAGCGCGCCAACCAGGCTTTGCAGGTGCTTGAGAAAGCCGGATTGCTGCAGGTTGACTACGGCAGCATCACCATCCTCGATATAGATGGGCTGAAGAAATTCGGGAACTGATCCCTGCCTAGGCTTAATGCTTTGTTGTCAAAAAGTAAAATAAGGTAAATTCCGCCATCTGGTATTACCGTTTCAGGTTTTGTCGCGCTTGTTTCGGTATCATGACGGGATATCTATACCTAGAAAGTTCAGACCCTAATGGACACCCTAATCGGAGCTCAAGCCACTACCCGTGCGCGAATACAAGCCTTGCGTGCTGCCATGGCAGCACAAAAGATTGACGCTTATGTCGTCCCATCCGCCGACCCCCATCTGTCGGAATACCTGCCCGGGCGATGGCAAGGCCGTGAGTGGCTTTCCGGCTTCACCGGTTCGGTCGGCACCCTGATCGTCACTGCCGACTTTGCCGGCCTGTGGGCCGACGGCCGCTATTGGTCGCAGGCCGAGGTGCAGTTGGCCGGCACCGGTATCGCCCTCATGAAAATCCCGGTGGGGTCGACTACGCACCATATCGACTGGCTGGGCGAGAACATCAAGGCTGGACAGACGGTCGGCGTGGACGGCGCCGTGCTCGGCTTGGCCGGTGCGCGCATCCTGCAGCAAGCCCTGAGCGGACGCGGCGCATTGCTGCGCACCGACTGCGACTTGCTCGATGAAATCTGGATCGGCCGCCCGACGCTGCCGACCCAACCAGTGTACGAACATGTCGCGCCGCACGCGCCCAAATCGCGTGCCGCCAAGCTCGCTTCGGTACGTGAAGCAATGCGCGGCTATGGCGCCGATTGGCATTTCATTTCGACCTTGGACGACATCGCCTACCTGTTCAATTTGCGCGGATCGGACGTCAACTACAATCCGATCTTCGTCGCCCATGCCCTGATCGGCCCCGATCGCGTCAGCCTGTTCGTGGCCGACGGCAAGGTGCCGCCGGCATTGCGTGACGTGCTCGCGGCCGACGGTGTCGACGTGCTGCCCTACGCCAATGCCGCCGGCGCGCTCGGCGCGTTGCCGGCCGGTGCCGGACTATTGCTCGACCCGCGCCGCATCACGCTCGGCCTGCGCAATGCCGTACCCGAGACGATCAACGTCAAGGAGGCGATCAATCCGACCACATTTGCCAAATCGCGCAAGACCGAAGAAGAGGTCAAACACGTGCGCAGCGCCATGGAGCAGGACGGCGCCGCACTGTGCGAATTCTTTTCCTGGCTTGAAGCGGCAGTCGGTAAAGAGACCATCACTGAACTGACCATCGACGATAAGATCACCGGCGCGCGCCAACGCCGCCCCGGTTTCGTCTGCCCCAGTTTCGGCACCATCGCCGGGTTCAAGGGCAACGGCGCCATGCCGCATTACCGCGCCACCGAAGAGTCGCATTCGACCATCGAGGGTGACGGCCTGCTGCTGATCGACTCCGGCGCGCAATACCACGGCGGCACCACCGACATCACGCGCGTGGTGCCGATCGGCCACATATCGGACGAAGTCAAACGCGACTGCACGCTGGTCCTCAAAGGCATGATTGCCTTGAGCTGCGCACGCTTCCCGCGCGGTACCAAGTCGCCCATGCTCGATTCCATCGCGCGTGCGCCGATCTGGGCTGCCGGCGTGGACTACGGCCACGGCACCGGCCACGGCGTCGGTTACTTCCTCAATGTGCACGAAGGCCCGCAAGTCATTTCCTGCTTCGCCCAGCCGGAGCCGCATACTGCGATGGAAGCGGGCATGATCACGTCGAACGAGCCTGGCATCTATCGCCCAGGCAAGTGGGGTGTGCGCATCGAAAACCTGGTGATCAATCGCCCGGCGGTAACGACCGAGTTCGGCGAATTCCTCGAATTCGAAACGCTCACGTTGTGCCCGATCGATGCGCGCTGTTTCGATTTGTCCATGCTGCGTGCCGACGAAATTGCCTGGCTCAACGCCTACCACGCGACTGTGCGTGCGCGTCTGTCGCCGCTGGTCGAAGGTGCGGCAAAGGCATGGCTGGAATTGCGCACTGCGCCGATCTGACGAAGTAGCGTCGCCCCCGCTTACGCGGGGCGACGCATAGGGGTGCCATGCGCTACGATTTACACCTGCAAAACCACGTCTCCTGCAGCGGCCGACCGGCTCCCGGCCACCGGAAAATTGCTCACACCCCGATAGGCAAACGCCACCGAAGTCTTTACCGCATCCCCGTCGTTGCGCCCCGCCGCATGAAACAGTTTGCTGTGAAAAAACACGACATCGCCGCGCTCCAGTTCTAGCTGTCGTCCTGAAGCAAAAAGCGCCAAATTTTCCTCAACGTCGGGTCGCAGGAAGTCGAGCGCATCGAGTTGATGCGGCGCAATGGCCAGCCTGTGCGAACCCGGGATGAAGCGCAAGCCGCCGGTGTGGGCATTTTCCGGGCCCAATGCGAGCCAGACTATGACCAGTTCGGGACGGGCAAACGACCAGTAACGGATATCGCGATGCCAGCCGGTCGCCGTGCCGAAATGCGGATGCTTGGTCATCACGCAATTGTGATGCGCCAACGTCAGGCATGCCGGTTCGCCAAGCAATTGCTGCAGCTTTTCCGCTTGTGCAGGATTGGTTGCCCATTGCCGGAAGCAGTCGTCACGGCCATAGGCATTGCGCAAGCGCCGTATGGTCTTGCCACCCGGCGCATCGAACGATTCCGGTGCGCCGGGATAGCCGACTTCGGTTTCGTATTCCACCGGTGCCTCGGCCATCTGCAGTTGTCGTTGCGTCACTGCCAGCATTGTTTGGCATACATCTTGCGCCACGAGTCCTTTCAGGACCAGATAGCCGTCGCTGCGAAATTGTTCCAGCTGATGTTCGGATAGTTTCATAATGTCGGCCGTACCCGGCAAAAATCAGGCGGCGCCTGCAAGAAAACGCGTTTTCGCCGATACTTGGGCGTAACGCAAAGATTACTGCAGATCGAAGAGTCTTGCATTTTTGCCAGCCAAAAGAAAACGGAGTCAAGAAATGAAAAAAATCATGGTAACCATCGTCGGCTTGTTGGCCGGCTTGTTTTTTGTGCAAGCGGTGCTGGCCGATACGCTGCCTTACGATGAAAAGGCCAATGCAAAAGCCAGTATTGAACAAGCACTGAACACCGCTCAACATGAGGGCAAACAAGTGCTGCTGGTATTCGGCGCCAACTGGTGCAAGGACTGCCGCGAGCTCGACAAGGCCCTGCATGGCAAGAGCCAGTCGCTGATTGACGGCAAATTCGTTCTGGTGAAGGTCGATGTGGGCAATTTCGACAAGAACCTCGACCTGGCACAAAATTACGGCAATCCCATCCACAAAGGGATTCCGGCGGCCGTCGTGCTGAGCGCCGACGACAAGATACTATATTCGACCAAGGGTGGTGAGCTGGCCGATGCACGCAGCATGGGCGACAACGGCATCTACGATTTCTTCGAAAAAGTCTTGCCGAAAAAACCTTGAGCGAATGAACACCATATGAGCACGCAAACCATAGACCTGCGCAGCGATACCGTCACGCGACCGACACCGGCAATGCGCGCCGCCATGCTCGATGCAGCAGTCGGCGACGACGTCTTTGCCGACGACCCGACCGTCAATCTGCTGCAGGCCAGCCTGGCTGAGCGTCTAGGGTTCGAAGCAGGGCTGTTTTGCCCGAGCGGCACCCAAAGCAACCTCACCGCGCTGATGGCGCATTGCCAGCGTGGCGACGAATATATCGTCGGCCAGGAAGCGCACACCTACCGTTACGAAGGCGGCGGCGCGGCAGTGCTCGGCAGCATACAGCCGCAGCCGATTATCAATCAGCCTGACGGCAGTATCGCGCTCGCCGATATCGAAGCCGCGATCAAGCCCGACGATGCGCATTTCGCGCGCACCCGTCTGATTGCGCTGGAAAATACCATCGGCGGCAAGGTATTACCCTTGTCATACATGGCCGAAGTCAGACAACTTGCCACTGCGCGCGGCCTCGGTTTCCATCTCGACGGCGCGCGCATGTTCAATGCGGCCGTCAAGCTCGGTGTCGGCGGAAAGCAATTGTGCGAGGGATTCGATTCGGTATCGGTCTGCCTTTCCAAAGGCCTGGGCGCGCCGGTTGGATCGGTATTGTGCGGCAGCCGCGATTTGATCTCGCGCGCACATCGCTGGCGCAAGATGCTCGGTGGCGGCATGCGCCAGGCCGGCATGCTGGCGGCTGCAGGCCTCTATGCGCTGGAGCACAATGTCGAACGCCTGGCCGATGATCATGACAACGCGGAAAAACTTGCCGCCGGTCTTGCACACATCGGTGCATTGCGTCTGGAACCGGTGCAAACAAATATCGTCTATGCGCATGTGCCGAAAGAACAATGCACCGATCTTCAGGCGTTTCTGGCGAAGCGCGGCATCATTGCGCTGATCGGGCCAAAGACCCGCATGGTGACCCATCTCGATGTGTCGGCCGCCCAGATTGCCCAAGTTGTGTCGGCGTTCAAAGCCTACTTTCGCTAGATGTCGCATTAGCCTGCTATGATTGCCGCTGCTGGGACGAATCATACAAAAAGCGAACGGGAGAGACGACATGGCACTGCATTTGACAGGATGGATAACGCTGGCGGCGATGCTGATGTACATTTGGGTTTCCGCCAACGTAGGCAAAGCCAGGGGCAAGTTTCAGATTTCGGCGCCTGTTTGCGAGGGCCCGGTCGAATTCCAAAGCGTGTTGCGTGTGCAAGCCAATACGGTCGAACAGGTGATATTGTTCTTCCCTGCGTTGTGGATGTGCGCATACTTTTATAGCGATCTGTGGGCTGCGATCGGTGGTGCAGTATGGATCGTCGGCCGCATCATTTACGCGCTCGGTTACTACCAGGATCCAAAAAAGCGCAGCGCCGGATTCGGCATTTCCTCTTTTGCAACTTTGGCGCTGATGGCCGGTACGATGCTCGGATTGGTTTTGCGCTAAGCAGCCATTTTTATTCTGAAACGGCTTTTTGGCGTCAATTTGAGGCATGATACAGAGGGAATGCGGCGGGATTGCTTTGTTAATTTCTGAATAAGACAGTTGAGAATTCTTGCCGGCGCCGTCCGGCAAACGGCAAATAATTATCATGGCCACAGCGCAAAAAAGTTCACAAGATAACTTCGTCGCCTATATCGCCGCTGCAGTGGTGGTTTGCCTGGCGGGGATCGTCATGTTCACCTGGAATCAGGTGCGCATTGCGCATGACGCAACCAGGCCGCATGTCGCCTATACCAAGTTCGGCCCTTATCAAATTGAAACGCAAACCTATGCATTGCGGGCCAGTCTTTCCGTACAGACCAGTCTGGACGATGCAAGTTGGGCGGAAAATAACCGCAAGTCGCTCGATGTGGTGTTCAAGAAAGTGCTGGCCGACGCTGATGCCCAATCCATGCGAATGCCCAATACTTTGCTCGATTTGCAACAGGCGCTCACCAACGGGTGCGAGGCGACCTTTCATACCAAGACAGTGCAAGCCGTTCTATTGACCGATTTCACCTTCCAGACGCGCGACGCGCAAGGATAGTCGCGCTATTCGAGCGCTCTGGCGTTGAGGGCAGCAAGCGCAACCGCAACGTTCAATACTCCGACGAAAGTCAGGCCCATCGCCATCCCGAAATGGTGTGCGACGAAGCCGATGATAGGCGGCCCAATCAGTCCTCCGCTGTAACCCATGGTGGCAACTGCCGCCAATGCACTCGGGCCATGGCGGCCGGCGGCACTGAACACAAACGGAAATACGGTGGCAATACCGGCGCCCGCAATGGCAAACCCGGTAACAGCCAAAACCACATTCGGCGCGAGCACGGCGCCGAAAACCCCACATGCAGCAATCGATGCGCTCACTGCAACCACGCGGCGCGCGCCGTATCTGTCCTTCAGGCGATCACCCAACAAACGCGAGGCCAGCATCATGCCGGCAAAAGCTGCATATCCGAGCGGTGCAACGCCATCGGCCACCTGCAAATGATCTTTCATGAACACCCCGCTCCAGTCGGCAATCGAGCCTTCGGCAATGGCGCCGCAAAAGCCGATGATGCCTACCACGATCAGTGCTCCGTGTGGCAGCGCAAAGCTACGCTTGCCCAGGCTCGGATCGGGGCGGTCGTGCGGCAGCGCCCGGCAGGCATACCAGAGCGGCAGCGCCAATGCGGCGCTCGCCAACACGAAATGCAACTGCGGTGCGACTGCAAAGGCAGCCATGGCGCTGCCGAACAGCGCACCGGACAAGCTGCCCACGCAAAACCAGGCATGCAGCAAGGACATGGTGGAGCGCCTGGCATTCTTTTCCATTTCCGCGCCGATCGCATTGATCGCGACGTCGAAGCTGCTCGCCGCTGCACCCATGGCAGTCATGCACACCATCAGCCCGGCCATGTTCGGCATCCAGGGCAGGCAGGTAACTGCGAGCAACAGGCCGCCGCCGGTTTGCGCTGCTGCACGGCGCGCGCCATAGTGGCCGATCAGGACCGACGCCAGCGGAAACGATAGCACCGAGCCGATGCCGCCACAGAGCAAAACGATGCCCAGCTGCCCGGCATTTATCTGCAGCGCATCGCGGATCGCCGGTATGCGCGAGGCCCAGGTGGCGAACATGACACCGAGCAGGAAAAACAGGAAGGGCGCTGCAGCCTGCTGCAGGCGCGTCGCGGGCAAGCGCGCCGGGGCGGCCAATTCAATATTCATGACTCAAAATGGTTTAACGCAATTCTTCGGGAAGATGAGGGCCGACTCCGGGACCGCTGAGGATGCAATAGGCAACCATGCCGGCCACCAATGCATAGACTATGCGTGGCAGCCAATCTGCCACCTGCCGGTCGAAGTTCGCAATCGCCGCACTCTCCATTGCGGCGTAACGAAACAGCATCTCCGGCAAGGTACCGCTTCCTTCGCCGGTACGGATCAGTGCCAGGGACGACGTCTTGGCCAGGGCCGGAATGGATTCCAGGGCATCGGTCAGCGTGGCGCCGTTTGCGATACCGCGCGCGATGGGTGCAAAAGCCGCTTTAAGGGGTGACAGCTGAATCGTATCGAGTGCGCGCGGCAGCGCATCGAGTATCGGCATGCCGGCCTCCACCAGCAATGCGAGATGTTCGAAAAAATCGCGGATATTGCGCCGAACCAGCATCTTGCCGAACAAAGGCATGCGCATCAAAAGCTGGTCCAGCGCGATGCGCAGCGGGGTCGGGCGCCCCTGATGCAGGCGATGCAGATTGGCAAACGCGTAGACCAGCAGGCCGATGGTAATAAGCGGACGAATTGCATGCCACAGGTAAAGACCGGGGCTGACGCTTCCCACAAACAGTGCCGGAAGTTCCTGCGTAAACAGGCCGACGACCAGGACCAGCGCCGGCAATGCCATGCGCGATTTGACTGCGCGCGCCTGATTCGCCCGTGTGGCATAGAAATCGGCCAGCCGGGCATAGGTCGGTGCAGGGCTGCCGCCCTCGATGGCCGCCCCGACCAGGCTTCCCTCGAGTTCGGTGAACAGGCCGCTTTGCCGCCCTGCCTTGGCGATAGGCATACCGCGCCCGAGCAGGCGGCGGATATTCTTGACCCTGGTTTGCAGCGCAGGCGGGATGTTAAGCAGACCAAACGCCTGCTGCGCCGGCAAGCCTGCTTTTTCCATCGTCGCCAATTGCGCGAACATGTCGGCACGGGCTTGCCATGCGAGCGGCTTGGGGTCGTTTGCCACAGTCAGGGTCTTTGTTTCGCCATCTGTCGGAAATACGCCAACAGATCGTCAATTTGCGCATCGCTCAACACGGCGCTGGAAAATCCCGGCATGACGCGTTGTTTCCAGTTGCGAACCGAAGACGGATCGCGAATCAGCTTGCGCAAATAGGCTTCCTGGAAATATTCGGTTGGGCTGGCGGGCAGATTCAGATCGGGCCCCACGGCCGCATCGCCTGCGCCATTGATGGGGTGGCAGCTCGCGCAATTGACGCTGTACACCGCCAGGCCGCGCTGCTCGGCGCTATCGGCCGCAACGTTTTTCGGCACAATTTGCGGGTAGCGCGCCGCAAGCGGCAAAGCAGCAGCGATTTTGGCAATTTGATAAGGCCACTGCTCAGGCGACACGCCGGCCTTTTGCGGCGTCAGCCAGACGAGGTAAAACGGCCCCGCACTGGCGGCGCCGGGCTTGAGGGCGGGCCATGGCGCGTCCGCTGGTTCGATCGCCAGCCACGGCTGACCCGCACCGGTCAAAAGCTTCGCAGGAATATTGGCAACAAAGCCATCGAGCGCGGTGAATTGCACGTCGCCGTCTGCCTTCAGGTTGCCGAGCAATGCAGACAGCGGCAAGGCGCGATAGCGCATGGTGCGGTGATAGGCCGCATCGCCGTGAATCGTCACGCTGCGTACCTGGGGCCGATGCAGCAATTCGCTACGCCCCAGTTGTTGCACGCCCGTGCCGATGTCGATTTCCAGCTTCGCTTCGGCGGCCGACGCCCCAAAAGAAACGGCAAAACATGCTGCCGCTGCAACCGGGGCCAGCACTTTGATGGTGAGCAAGCGCAAGATCATCATGGGCTGCGATCAGGTGGTGAGCGGCTTGTAGCGAATGCGTTTCGGTTTTGCGCCTTCCTCGCCCAGGCGTTTGCGCTTGTCCGCTTCATATTCCTGATAATTGCCATCGAAGAACGTCACTTGCGAATTGCCTTCAAAGGCCAGGATATGGGTTGCGATACGGTCGAGGAACCAGCGATCATGTGAAATCACCAGCACACTGCCGGCAAATTCCAGCAAGGCGTCTTCCAGCGCGCGCAGCGTTTCCACGTCAAGGTCGTTCGACGGTTCGTCCAGCAGCAGCACGTTGCCGCCCTTGAGCAGCGTCTTGGCCAGATGCAAGCGGCCGCGTTCCCCGCCGGACAGGTTGCCGACGATTTTCTGCTGATCCGCACCCTTGAAATTGAAGCGCCCGAGATAGGCGCGCGACGGCATTTCAAAACGGCCTACGGTCAAAATGTCAGCCCCGCCGGTCACGTCTTCAAACACGCTCTTGTTGTTCTCGAGCGATTCGCGCGATTGGTCGACCATCGATATTCTTGCCGTCGTACCGACCACCACTTCGCCGCTGTCCGGCTTCTCGACACCGGTGATCAGCTTGAACAGGGTCGACTTGCCGGCGCCATTCGGGCCGATAATGCCGACGATAGCACCGGCCGGAATACGGAAGCTCAGGTTATCGATCAGCAGACGCTCACCAAATGCCTTCGACACATCCTTGAACTCGATGACTTCATTACCCAGCCGCTCGGCCACGGGAATAAAAATTTCTTGCGTCTCGTTGCGCTTCTGGTATTCGTGTTCCGACAATTCGTTGAAGCGCGCCAGACGCGCCTTGCTCTTGGCTTGGCGCCCCTTCGGGTTTTGCCGCACCCACTCCAATTCCTTGGCGATGGTCTTCTGGCGCGATGATTCGGTGGCCTCTTCCTGCTTCAGGCGGTTGCTCTTCTGTTCAAGCCAGGAACTGTAATTGCCCTTCCAGGGAATGCCGTGGCCGCGGTCGAGTTCCAGTATCCACTCGGCGGCATTGTCGAGGAAGTAGCGATCATGGGTGATGCCCACCACGGTGCCGGGAAAGCGTTGCAGGAATTGCTCCAGCCAATCTACCGATTCGGCATCCAGATGGTTGGTCGGCTCGTCCAGCAACAGCATGTCGGGCTTCGACAGCAGCAGGCGGCACAAGGCGACACGGCGCTTCTCGCCACCGGACAACACACCGATTTTGGCATCCCATGGCGGCAGGCGCAGCGCATCGGCAGCCATTTCCAGCTGTTGTTCCGGATTGTCGCCGGCCGAAGTCGAGATGATGGCTTCCAGGCGTGCCTGTTCGGCCGCCAGAGCATCGAAATCGGCGTCCGGTTCGGCATAGGCGGCATAGACCGCATCGAGCTTGGCCTTGGCTTCAAAGACTTCGTCCAGACCGCCTTCGACGGCTTGGCGCACGGTTTGCTCAGGATCAAGCTGGGGCTCCTGCGGCAGGTAGCCGATGTTCAGGCCCGGCATCGGCACGGCGTCGCCAATGATGTCCTTGTCGATCCCAGCCATGATTTTCAGCAGGGTCGATTTGCCCGAACCGTTCAGGCCGAGCACGCCGATCTTGGCGCCGGGGAAAAATGAGAGCGAGATATCCTTGAGGATCTGGCGCTTCGGTGGGACGATCTTACCCACGCGGTTCATGGTGTAAACGTAATTTGCCATGGATATTGGATGCAGTGAAATGGAGAGCCGTTAGGATACGATAGTTTTATGCTTGAATGCGTGTCTTTATTGCGCGTTTATGTGTTTGCCGGTGCGCTGCGCATGGACCATGCCTGCCACAGCCCCTCGAGCGAATACAGTGCCAGCGCAGACCAGATCATGCAAAAACCGACCAGCCGCGTGCCGAACGGTTCGTCGTAAAGCCAGACGCCCAGCAGCAACTGGATCGACGGCGCGATGTATTGCAGCAAGCCCAGGGTCGACATCGGGATGCGACGCGCACCGGCGGCAAACAGCAGCAGCGGTATCGCCGTGATCGGTCCGGCGGCGGCGAGCAGCCATTCGGTTGGCGCGCTGCTTTGCAGAAAAGCGTTTTGTCCGTTCACCCCCAGCAGAACAAGATAGCCAAATGCGAGCGGAAACAAGATGAAGGTTTCGAGCGACAAGCCTTCCAGCGCACCCAGGGCGGCGGTTTTGCGCAGCAAGCCATAACAACCGAATGAGAACGCCAGCGCCAGTCCAATCCAGGGCGGATGGCCGGCTTGCCACGTCAGCCAGGCAACCCCCGCCGCTGCCAGCCCAATGGCCCCCCACTGCAAGGTCCGCATGCGTTCGTGCAAAAACAGAAAGCCGAGCAAGACATTGACCAAAGGGTTCATGAAATAGCCAAGGCTGGAATCGATCACGTGGCCGTTGTTGACAGACCAGATGTAAATGAACCAGTTGACCGACAACAGCACGGCGCTGGCCGCAAATCCTGCAAGTACCCTGGGTTTGCGCAACACGGCACCAACCCAGCTCCATTGGCGGCGCACCATCAAGGTGGCCAGCAGGAATACCATTGCCCATGCAATGCGATGCGACAGAATTTCAAGCGGAGACACCTGTTGCAGCGTCTTGAAGTAGATCGGGAACAGGCCCCAGAGAATATAGGCCGAAGCGGCGTAAAGCATGCCAGGTTGCATAGTGGGATCGATGTTTGCGTAAGGAGGAAGCAAGCACCACGAGGAGATGCTTGCTCAGGCGCTATTATCGCAGCATTCGCGTGTTCCGGTTTTCCCGGTCTCGCATCGCGGTGGGGCGGGTAACTTGCTGTCGGCAAGAATTCGCTGTAGTGCCAAAGCGGCCTCGCTCTGCCAGTGGCGTTATTCCGGAGCAGGACCGACGGTCATGAACGAAGCAGTGACTCGTGCGCGTCGGCGCGAAACGCCGGAATTCAATTGCGTATCGCTTGATCATCAATGGCGCTACGCGACCGGCGCGGGTCGCCGCGTATCCCACTTGTTTTACACCTGTCAACTTTGACAGGTGCCCGCCGCCCTCGGGAACAAATCGGCAATCTTTGCGCCGAAACTCGGCGGACTTCAGGCTCGCGATCTGCGATAGTGACGGTATAAAAACACGAACGTGGTGAAGAAAGAACGCCACCTCGTCTGCAATACACGCAAATTCTGGAACACTCATATAATCTACTAAGACTTCTCAGGAAGTTGCCAGCCCATACAAACATGAGAGAAGAGGCGGAGACTTGAACACATTGCACTACGCACATTGGCCGGCCGGCCTGCCGCACCAATTGACGGCTCCAGATACCAGCGTGTACGTCAATCTGGAGATTTCGGCGCGCCGCTATCCGCGCAAGACGGCCATCATCTTTTACGACTCCATCATCACCTATGGCCAACTGAATGCGGAAGTCGAGGCGCTCGCCGGATATCTGCAACAGATGTGCGGCGTCAAACGCGGCGACCGCGTTTTGCTCGACATGCAGAACTGCCCGCAATTCGTCATCGCCTACTACGCCATCCTGCGCGCCGACGCCATGGTGGTACCGGTCAACCCCATGTTGCTAACCGACGAGCTGTCGCATTACGTGCAAGACAGCGGCGCCACCACAGCGCTGGCGACGCAAGAAATTTTTCCGCGCCTTTCCCCCTTGCTGGGCAAAGGCGGCTTGCAGCATGTGGTGGTTGCGACCTATTCCGACTACCTGACCGCGGCGACCGACTTAACCGTGCCGGATTTCGTGCGCGCCGCACGCGACGTACCGGCCTTGCCCGGCGTGGCAAACTGGAAGGAAGCCATCGGCGCCGGGCATGTACCTGGCCCGCATCTTGCCACACCTGACGACCTGGCCTGCATGCCCTACACATCGGGCACCACCGGCAAGCCGAAAGGCTGCATTCACACCCACAGCACATTGATGTTTACTACTGTCGCCAGTCCGACCTGGTCGGTTGCCACGGTGCCCGACCATGTGGGCCTGGCAGTGCTGCCGTTCTTTCACGTGACCGGCATGCAGGTGAGCATGAATGCGCCGATTTATGGCGGCAGTGCAATCGTCATCCTGCCGCGCTGGGACCGCGACGTGGCCGGGCAATTGATCACGCGCTACAAGGTCACGACCTGGACCAGCGTGCCGTCGATGATGATCGATTTCCTTTCCAATCCGCGCCTCGGCGAATATGACATTTCGAGCCTGCAGCGCGTCTCCGGCGGCGGTGCGGCAATGCCGGCCGCCATTGCGCAAAAACTCAAGGACCTGACCGGCCAGCAGTACATGGAAGGTTATGGTCTTTCGGAAACCATTGCGGCGACACATACCAACCCGCCGCAGCGCCTGAAGCAGCAATGCCTGGGCATACCGACATTCAACGTCGATTCGCGCGTGATCGATCCGCTGACCCTGAAGCCCTTGCCGGTCAATGAAGTTGGCGAAATCGTCATGCATGGCCCGCAGGTATTCAAGGGATATTGGAACGACGCACAAAAGACAGCCGACGCCTTCGTCGAAATCGAAGGCAAACAGTTTTTCCGCTCGGGCGACCTCGGCTACATCGACGAGGAAGGCTTTTTCTTCTTTACCGACCGCTTGAAGCGCATGATCAATGCCAGCGGCTTCAAGGTCTGGCCGGCCGAAGTGGAAGCGATGATGTATCAGAACAAGGAAATCCAGGAATGCTGCATCATCGCCTCGCAAGACCCCTATCGTGGCGAAACCGTCAAGGCGGTCATCGTCAAGAAGCCCGGTAGCGAGATCACGCAACAAAGCGTGATCGACTGGGCGCACGAGCATATGGCGGCCTACAAGACCCCACGTGTCGTCGAATTCGTCGATAACTTGCCGAAATCGGCTACCGGCAAGGTAATGTGGCGCGCCTTGCAGGAAAAGGAGCTGGCGGCAAGGTAGAATGGCGCAGGCTGCTGCGCGCAAACCTTGGAACCCATTTCAGAATGAAATGCCTGATGCATTTCCACCAGAAAGAGCAATGGCAAGGCGTGCGACGCGTCTCGTAGCGGGGCTACGAGCAAGAAGCGCAACGCTGCCATTGCTCTTTCTGGTGGAAACCCGGAGGGAACATGTTATTTGGGCGTCGCGCCGTGTTGTGCTGTTTGTACTGAGACATACTCTGTGCGGCGCTACATGCCTGGCGCACCATCCCAAATAGCATGTTTGCACAGGTATTTCATTTTGAAATGGGTTCTGTCTATGACCATCCTGCTGTCCACCCTCAATGCTCGCTATGCGCACGCCTCGCTGGGTTTGCGCTATCTGCTGGCCAACATGGGCGACCTCCAGCAGCACACGGTTCTGCAGGAATTCGTCATCGGCACCCGTACCACCGATCTGGTAGAGAAACTGCTGGCACATAAGCCGCGCATCATCGGCTTCGGCGTGTACATCTGGAATGTCGAAGAAACCACAAAATTGGTCGCCCTGCTCAAGCGCATTGCACCCGAAGTCGTGATCGTATTGGGCGGGCCGGAGGTTTCCTACGAATCGAGCGAGCAGGCCATTGTGCAATTGGCAGACTATGTCGTCACCGGCTGGGGCGACATCACCTTCGCGCAATTGTGCAGGCAAATCCTCGATGGGCCGAAACCGTTGATGAAAATGCATGCCGGCGTGCAGCCGCCGCTTGCAGAGCTCGCGCTGCCCTATGATCTCTATACCGATCAAGACATTGCCCATCGCACGCTCTACGTTGAAGCCTCGCGCGGCTGCCCGTTCAAATGCGAATTCTGCCTGTCGGCGCTCGACAAGACTGCCTGGCCGTTTGACCTCGATCGATTTCTCGCGCAACTTGAGGCATTGCATGGGCGTGGCGCGCGCCTGTTCAAGTTTGTCGACCGCACCTTCAATCTCAACATCAAGTCGAGTCTGAAGATCATGCAATTCTTTCTCGACAAATTAGCGGCGGCACCGGATGACCCCGTGTTTGCCCATTTTGAAGTTGTGCCCGACCATTTACCCGATGCCTTGAAGGAAGCGATTTCCCGCTTTCCCGACGGTACGCTGCAATTCGAGATCGGCATTCAAAGCTTCAATCCCGAGGTGCAAGCGCTGGTCAGCCGCAAGCAGGACAATGAAAAGGCCGCGCAGAACATCCGCTGGTTGCGCGCCCATTCGAACGCGCATTTGCATGTGGACCTGATTGCAGGCTTGCCCGGCGAAGACATGGCCAGTTTTGCGCGCGGCTTCGACCGCCTCGTGGAGCTTGCGCCGCACGAGATCCAGTTCGGCATACTCAAGCGCCTGCGCGGTACGCCAATCATCCGGCATACCCGGGAATTCGGCCTGGTGTTCGACCCGCATCCGCCCTACACGATACTCGCGACCGACCGCATCGATTTTGCCGACATGCAACGCCTGGTGCGGTTTGCGCGTTATTGGGACCTGGTCGCCAATTCCGGTCGTTTTGCCCACACCCTGCCGTCCATTCTTGGCGTAACGCCGTTTCACAATTTCATGGTCATGAGCGATTGGCTGTACGCCGCGACCGATGCCACGCACCGCATCGCGCTCGACCGGCTAGCCGGCCTGGTTGCGCAATGGCTATGTTTGCAAGGCATGGAAAAATCCGAGGCAGATAGGGTGATTGCGCGCGACTATGCCGGCCAAACACCAAAATTACCGATCGCCAACGTGCAGTCGGCCACCAAGTCATCGTTGCCGCAAAGACAAGCGCGGCATATTGCCGCTTAACAATTCAAGATTTGTTTCAGACGCGGCGCTCGCGCCATTGACTAATCAGCTGGCGGCTGGCTGCATTGAGGCTGTCAACGGGCGCAGCTTTCTGGTGGGAAAAGATCATCATTGCGTACACCGTCGCCAGCGTGTTGACCTCTGGCGAAAGAGCACGTTCCTCACCCAGTGAAGGCCGTAGCGTGCGCCAATAGTTGATCGCTTCTTCAAGCTCGGGCAATGTAATCTCCATGCGGCTATTGTACCTTCTGCACGAGCATTTGCCGCGTCAACGCGCTACACTGCAGACGATGGCACCGGAGACTTCGAAATGAACTTTGTATTGATCCATGGCGCGTGGCTCGGCGGCTGGTGCTGGCGCGATGTGGCGCAGCAATTGCGCGCCGCCGGGCACGAAGTCCATACTCCAACGCTAACCGGCCTCGGTGAACGCGCACACCTGCTCAATCCAAGCGTGCGCCTTTCCACTTTTATCGACGACGTTTGTGCCGTCATCGAATGCGAAGAGCTGCACGATGTGATTCTGGTCGGACACAGCTTCGGCGCCATGGTTGCCTGCGGCGTAGTCGATCGCATGCCCGCTGCAATCCGGCAAATGATCTTGCTCGATGGACTGGTTGTACAACATGGACAGGCGGCCATTTCCATACTGCCGCCGGCACTCCAGGCGCAGCGCAGTCATACCGATGACCCGGCAGAATTGCGCATGCCTGTTCCTGCCGCGCAGGACTTCGGTCTAATTGAACCGGAGCAGGTCGCGTGGGCGGAGCGCCGCATCACGCCGCATCCGCTGCGCGCCTATACCGAACCACTTTCCTTGCGCCATCCAATCGGCAACGGTGTGCCGGTCACCTATATTGCCGTGACGCAGCCATGGTACGAGCCGCTCGCCGAGGTGCGGGCTTGGGTCAAACAGCAAGCGGATTGGGCCTGGCGTGAAATCCCGACGTGCCATGTGCCCATGATCAGTGCGCCGCAATTGCTGGTGCAGGAACTCTTGGAGGTGGCGGTAAGGCGAACTGGATAGCGGGAAAATCAGCGACTTGACTGAACTCCCGCCAAAGTTATCGCGGGTTTTATTGCGCTACTTCATGCGACTGACCTACGCCCGCGCCAAAGTTGTCGCGACTGCGCAGATAAATTTTACCCCGCGAATGGTCGCTCCACACCCGAACGCCGACATATTTGCTTGGTATCTGCAACAAACCAAATTTTATGTTTGACTGGTCGCTTCCGAAAATGGCGACTCACCGAGAACAACCCCCAAGCGGCTGATTGCCATTGGCGCTTCCTGGTAGGTTAGCTACCTCTATGGCGGCGCAGAGCGTCGGTTCTCGCTGCAGTACGTTGAGGTACCGTGGGCTCATCCTAAACACCCCCGTGAGTCGAACTTCGAGAATCTAAGTCGCAGTCAGACAAACGCCACTCGCGCGTCGAACTTGAAGTGCTTCTGGTATTCGCCCAATAGATGCGATGGAACACCACGAATGGAGATCCGCTCCACCGTCTTAGGAATCTTTGCGCAAAGGATCGATAACAGCATGCCGTCAGATTGACTCATGTACAGTGACTTGGCATCGAACCAAACTTCGCGGCAGTTCGACAGATCGACGAGTGGTACCACTTCAAATGCGTAGTCGCGAATATTGTCCGACGTAAGCAACAATGTGCAGAAATAGCTTTGACTTAGGTCTTGGGCTTGAAGCTTGAACTCAAAAATCAACGACTGTGAACTAGCCTCAGCATGCCAAGTGATGTCCACGAGCGCCTTGCCTTGTGGCCCGTATGTCTTGAGAAACGAGGCAAGTTCCCGCTGACCACCTCCACTGGCCTTCATCTTCGGGAATTCAGCCAGCGGGTTGAAGAACGCACCGTCGCTATCGAGAGCAATTTCGGATCCACCTCCCCGTAGCTGGACGCGATTGGCCTTTCCATGGTTTGCGGAGTTCTCGGCCATTTCTTTCAAGACCGCAGTAAGGCGTAGACGAAAATCATCATCATATGGAGACAACATAGAGCACTTGGTAACGAACTCTCCAATCTTCTCCGCGTGCGATTTCGTCCCTCGAAGTTCCTGTATTGCAA
>DATBQE010000101.1:0-7898 GCA_036561005.1 Burkholderiaceae bacterium
CCGCCCTGGGTCAGCACCAGCACTTCCTGATAGGCCTTTAAGGCTGCGAGCACCGACATGATGGAACAGATCATGATGGTCGGACGCAACATCGGCACCGTGATTTTCCAGAACCGCTGCCAGCGGTTGGCACCGTCAAGAATGGCCGCCTCCTGCATCTCGGCAGGAATGCCCTGCAGCCCCGCCAGATACATCACCATGTACCAGCCGAGACCGCGCCACACGGTCACGAACATCACCGAGAACAAGGCAATCGAATCGTCCGACAGCCAGCCGACGGGCTGATTGACGATGCGCAGTTGGGTCAGCACATAGTTTAGCGTGCCCTGCTCATGGAACATGAATCCCCACATGATGCCGACCACGGATATTGTGGTGATGACGGGAATGTAGAACGCTGTGCGAAACAGGCGGATGCCGGGCAGGTTGTTATTGACCAGCACCGCCAAGGTGATGGCGCCAACCTGGATCACCGGCACGATCAACAGAAACAGCATGGAGTTCTTCAGGCCGTTGACGAACATTTCATTGCCGAAGATGTAGCGGAAATTATCCAGACCCACCCAATGCGACGGCTTGATCAGGCTGTAATCGGTGAAGGCGAGATAGGAGCCGTAACCAACCGGCCAGAACGAAAACACGGCAAACAACACCAGCGCGGGGGCGAGGAACAAATAGGCTTGCAGTGATCGTTTGATTGAGCTTTTCATTATTGCGGGTGCTGGCCGGCAAGTTTCTTGTTCCAGATCGCCACGGCCGTATCGAGCGCGGCCTTGACATCCTGCTTGCCGGTCACGCCGGCTTCAAGGGCATTGACCAGACTGCGGCGCAATTCGTCATAGTCTTCGATGCCCGCGACATACAGCGTGCGCGAACGTTTCATCGATTGCGCACCGATGGCAACTGCCTTGGCCGATGCACCTGCATTGGGCGCCAATTTCTGGAAATACGGATCGTTGGCGGCTTCATTGGTGGTCGGAAACACGTTGGCCAGTTTGGCGAAGGCCAACTGGTTTGCGTCGTTGGTCAGGAACTGCGCAAATTTCGCGATTGCCGGAAGATGCTTTGGCTCGATGCCGGTCGGCACCGCAAAATGAATCAGCCAACCACCGGCCACCATGCCGGTCGGACCCAGGGGTGCCGGCGCAACATCGGTCACGGCATAGATATCCTTAGCGTCGGTCTCGATGCGCTTCAACGCCGTCGGGGGGGCGGACAACATGGCCAGGCGTCCGCCGTTGTAAGCCGCGATGGCGGCCGGAAAATTGTCTTCGGAAAACAGACTGTCCTTGAGGATTCCGCCGGCCAGGTAGGCCGATTTGAGCTTTTCCACCAGGGCCACGTGTTGCGGCGAGTTGAATGCGGCCTTGCCATTGATTAGAATCGGCAAGCCCTGCTCCAGCAGAAAACCATCGGCTTTGGCCAGGCTGGGTGAAAAGCCGGGCTTGCCGGTCCTGGCGTAAATGCGCTTGGCGAATTCGAGCTGCTCGTCGAGGCTCAGCGGCGGCCGCGTCAAACCGCTTTGCTTGAACAACTCGGTGTTGTAGGCGATTACGGTCACATTACTGTAGAGCGGGAAACCGTAGGTCTTGCCGGAGAAAGTCAGGTCATCAATTGCAGCCTTGACGTAGCGCGATTTGGTCGTGCCCATCAAATCGTCGACCGGGACGATCAAGCCGTCGCGCGCATACTCGTCAGCCCAGGGCACATTGAGATTGACCAGCGCGGGCGGCGTGCCTGCCACAATGCGCGTGACCAGTTTGGTTTGGATCAAATCGCCGGGGAAATCGACCCATTCGATCTTGACCCCGGGATTTTGCGCTTCGTAGGTTTTGACCAGGGCCTCGAAATACGGAACGAATTTCGGCTTCAGGCTCATGGTCCAGAACTCGATGTTTTCCGTCGCCGCGGCAGATTGCGCGAACAATCCAACCACGGCGAGACTCGTTGCCAGCAGGCGCTTCCAAATCATTGCTATTCCTGCTGTTTCGAGTTAAATGATCTGTTCAAGATCCATTCGGACGTCTCTAAGAATCGTAGCGAGCGGCCCCAGGTCAGGTCCGCGCAGTAGATTAATAGAGGCGCCCATCAGTTCGTCTTGGTCACTTTGCTGAGATGGCGCGGCTTGTCCGGGTCGAGACCGCGCGCCACGGACAAGTTGGCAGCCATGACGTAGAAGGCCTGGATCGCAACGATAGGATCAAGGTCGGGCGTTGCGGCAAGCGGCAAGGTCAAGTCGCGCGATGCCACGTCTTCCGGCGCAGCCAACAGCACGCGCGCACCGCGACCGCGCATTTCCTCGGCGAGCTTGATCAAGCCGGCTTGCGTCGGGCCGCGCGTTGCGAAGATCATCAGAGGGTAGCCTTCATCGATCAAAGCCATCGGGCCGTGTTTGATTTCCGCGCCGCTGAACGCTTCGGCTTGAATGGCTGAGGTTTCCTTGAATTTCAGTGCGGCTTCCAGCGCAACCGGGAAGCTCACGCCGCGTCCGACGACCATGATGTTCGAAGCCGGGGCCAGCACATCGATGGCTTTGGACCAATCGCATTTTGTGGCAGCCAGTAGCGATTCCGGCAAGGCTTCGATGCCTGCCATCAAGTCGCTGTCGTTCTGCCATTGCGCAGTGAGACGCGCGCCGGCGACCAGGCTGGTGATGAAGCTTTTGGTGGCGGCAACGGAGAGTTCCGGACCGGCGTGCAAAGGCATGGTCCACTCGGCACTTTCGCCCAGCGGGGAAGTCGGATCATTGACCAAGGCAACAGTCGTGGCGCCGCCATCGCGGAAATAGCGGATCGGTTCGACCACATCGGGGCTTTGGCCCGATTGCGATATGGCAATAGCAAGCGCATCGCGGGTTGCCAGCGGTGACTTGTACAGGGTAACCAGCGACATCGGCAGCGAGGCGACGATACGGCCCAGGCGTGCCATGATCAGATAAGCGCAATAACTGGCGGCGTGGTCCGAGCTGCCGCGTGCAACGGTCAATACGGTTGAATGCTGTGTGGAACGCAATTTACGGCCGAGGTCGGCGTAGCGTTCGCGATCGCGCCCAAGTTGAAGCGAAACGAATTCAGCTGCTGAACACGCTTCCTTAAGCATCAGTGAGGTCAATCTGTTCTCCTTCTACATAAACTGCTTTTAAATTGAGTTCGCGGTCCAGGACCACGATGTCGGCGACACCACCGGTCGCCAGACGTCCTCGTTCGGGGATGCCGAGAAAATCGGCGGCGTAGGTTGAAACGCGACGCGAGGCATCGGCCAGGTCGAGTCCCAACGCGACCAGGTTGCGTAGCGCCTGGTCCATGGTTAGTGTGCTGCCGGCCAGCGTTCCATCAGCCAGGCGTACGCCGCCCAGGCATTTGTGCACGGTCTGGCGCCCAAGCATGTATTCGCCGTCGGGCATGCCGGAAGCGGCTGTCGAATCAGTCACGCAATACAGGCGTGGAATGGCGCGCATGGCTGCCTTGATCGCGCCAGGGTGCACATGCAGCAGATCGGGAATCAATTCGGAGTATTCGGCATGCGCCAAAGCGGCGCCGGCCATGCCGGGTGCGCGATGATGGAATGCGCTCATGGCATTGAACAAATGGGTGAAGCCGGCCGCGCCATGCTGCAATGCGGCCAATCCGTCTTCATAGGTGCCCAGCGTATGGCCGATCTGCACGCGAATACCGGCGTTGGACAACACTTGCACGAATTCCAGATGCCCAGGAATTTCGGGAGCCACGGTTATCAGTTTCAACGGTGCGAAGGCACTCAGGCGCTCCACTTCCGCCAGGCTTGCACCCTGAGCGTAATCGGGTTGCGCGCCCAATTTTCCCGGGTTGATGTAAGGTCCCTCCAGATGGGCGCCCAACACACGGGCAGTACCATCGCGGCGTGCCCAGCAGGCATGGCCGATCGACTCCAGCGCTTTCTCCAGGTCGGAGATGGGCGATGTCATGGTCGTGGCGAGCATGCTGGTCGTGCCGTGGCGCGCATGCATGCGGGCAATCACATGCACCGCATCGCCGGCATCCATGATGTCGCGTCCGCCGCCGCCGTGCACGTGCAGATCGATGAAGCCGGGCAGGATATAGTCGTCTGCATTGTCGGCCGGATCGGTTTCGATACCTTTGATATCGATCACACGGCCCTCAAAATGCAGCTCTCCCTTGACCCAGCCTTGCTCGGTCAGGACGTTGCCGCTCAGTTGCTTGCTTCCACTCATCTGCGCAACTCCGCGACGAAGTCGTAGTAATCACTACGACAAAATGAATGCGTCAGCTCAATGGCCGCTCCGCTTTCGAGGTAGCCGACGCGCGTGATGTACAACATGGCCGCACCTTGCTTGATATTAGCCAACCGCGCCTGTTCGGCTGTAGCGTTGACCGCACGAATGTGCTGCAGCGCGCGGGAGGGCAACAGATTGTGCGCATCGAGATAGCCGTACAAGGTATCGCTGATGGCTTTTGGATCGGGCAGGTATTGCGCCGGAATGGTGCTGCTTTCAATCGCCATGACAACGTTGTCGGCGGTGCGCAAACGTTTCAGGCGCGAGACAACTGTATTAGGCGAAAGACCTAGCGCCAGGATTTCTTCGGCAGAGGCGATGCCGGTTTCACGGGACAGCCACTGCGAACCCGGTGTGAACCCGCGCTGGCGCAATTCTTCGGAAAAGTTGGTCAGGCGCGACAGCGGTTGTTCCAGCTTGGGTGTGATGTAGGTGCCCGAACCGCGTTTGCGTGTCAGCATGCCGCGCTCACACAGGATATCGATCGCCTTGCGCGCGGTGACACGCGAAATATCGAGCGTATCGGATAACATGCGCTCGGAAGGAAGTGCCTCGTCAGGCTGCCAGAGACCACTGTGAATACCTTCGGACAGCTTGTTTGCCAATTGCAAATATAGCGGCGTGACGCTTTGTGTGTCGGGCTTGAACTCGCTAAGCTGGATGAGCATGATCACTTCCTTTTTGAACGTATCAATTGGAGCGCGCCGGCCGCCGCATCGGAATGCGGCTTGACAACGCGAGCACGTAGGTTTTCCGGCAAAAAGTCGCTCATCGGCGCGGCCAGGCCGCCGCACAATGCAATTGGTAGTTGGGCCGACGGATCAAGCGCAACGGCAACTTCGGCGATTTCTTTTCCCGCCAAAATCATGAAGCTGCGCGCCCACTCGTCCTGCCCTGCAAATTTGATGACCACCGGCGCCAGCTGGGCGTAAGTGGTTTGGTTGGCCGAAGCCAGCCATCGGAACATGCCGTCTCTGTCACCGCCGCTGGCAGCCACCACAGCGCGCGCAAAATCGCTGGCGGGGCGCCGTCCGTCATAGGTGCGTTGAACATGATTAACGGCCTGCAATCCCAACCAGGCCCCGCTAGCCTCGTCGCCACAAGGGAAACCCCAACCGCCTACCTCAATACGCGATCCGTCGGGCAGCAGGGCCTCGCCCACGCTACCGGTTCCGATTGCCACGATTGCGCCCGATTGCCCAGCATGCGCGCCAAGCAAAGTACAAAATGCGTCGGTTTCCACAGCCACGGCGCCAAAGCCCGGATTCATCGCGGCAAAATCGGCCGCCCATTGTTTGTTGTGCACACCGGCCAAGCCCAGGCCGATCGCGAGGCGATTCAATTCAGGCCGTACCAGACCGGCCTCGGCGAATGCGTGGTCGATTGCTTCGAGCACCGCAGCCCACGCCTTGGCCGAACCGTGCATGAGTCCTGATGGTCCGGCGCTGCCTCGACCAAGTTCTGTGCCATCGGGGCGCTCGACGCGAACCCTGGTTCCGGTTCCTCCCCCGTCAACCCCGATCAAATATTCGTGCATATCGTCAAACCATTTTTAGTTATCGATCCCGGGCCCGCAGAGTCTTGGCTCGCTTCAACGGGTTACAAGGGATGTGCTCCCACCACAAACTACGCCATGCGACTGCTGCATTTGTCGTTTACAAAGGCAGGCCGCGGCAGCAACTTAATTACAAATTTGTTGCGCATACCTGCACTTTAGGGATGCTTAAAGTGGATGTCAATCGGTATTTAAGTGGTATTATCAAAAAAAACGTCAACACCTGGCCGCAAAAGTCCCAAGCGGGAAAAATCGCGGTCAAATCAACGTATTGGATTGCTCAATTGAATGGTCCAATAGCGCGCCAAGTCAGCGGTACCATCGCTCCCCTGCACGGCCTTGAACTCTTTGATGGCATTTTCGCTGCGTCCGGCCAAAACATAGGCCGTAGCCAAGTGCAATTTGGCCTCTTCCTGCCGTTTCACGCCGCCGACTGTGATGCCTTGTTCCATCAGGCTCAAACCCTTGTCGAACTGGTCGTTGGTCACGTAGGCGTAGCCGAGATTGATCAATCCCAGCCCATCCTTGCTCTTCTTGACTTCAGTTTCGGTCTGCGCAATCGTCTTCAAATCGTCGGTGGAAGATTTGGTGGCCTGGCTCAACAACTGTTTTTGCGGATTGAATTCCGGGCCGTCCTTCAACGCTCCGGTCTTATAACCGGCATCAAGTACCTTCTTGGCCTCGGCCGCGAATCCGGCGCGCAGCGCCAATTCTGCCATCTCGCCATATTCGCCGGCCGATTCGACCAATCCCATGGAGAATTTCAGGCGATAAAAGTCGAGTGTCAAACGATCGGGAAAGTTTGGCCTGGCGTGCAAACGGCTCAGCAGGTCGTTCCAGTATTCCTTCTTCGGATAGTAGGTCACCAGCTTTTCGAGTGCGGCGACGTAGGCCGCCTTGTCGTTCTGCTTTGTGGCGAGGCTGATCAGAATGCGCAATTGCTGTTCGGTTGGAGGCGTGCCGGCCGTTTCGGCCGCTTTCAGATCAACCTGCAATTCTTCCGCAGCGTGCGGATAATCGCCGGCGATATAGTAGCTGCGTACCAGCAGATCATGCACCTTGGGGTCTTTGCCGCCGTCCTTGAAGTAACGCTGCAGCCAGACGATTGATTGCGAATAATTCTGCTTGCGTCCGTACAGATTGGCCAATGCTTCAATAAATTGCAAATGCTCCGCAGGCGATAACTGGCCGGAGTCGATAAGGCGAGGGAAGACTTCCTCGGCGAGCTTGTCGTCGCCGGACAGCGCGGCAATGGCAGCACGCGTACGGTCGATCGCGTATATTTCGTAAGGCGTTTTCTGCTCCACAGTGATGCTGTCGAGCTTGGCAAGGGCGTCCGCGTATTTCTTTTCCTTGACCAGGGCCTGAGCCTCTTGAACCGGCTTGCCCACTTCAGCGCTGACTTTTTCTTTGTTGACGACTTCCTGCGGTACTTGTTCGCCTTCGGCGAATGCCTGTTGCATGGCGCCGGGAATGACACTCCCGCCGACTAGGGACAAAATCAAGGCAAAAGCGGTATTCCTGGTGCGGCTCATTTGACGGTTTCCAAAAATTGATCCGGCAAGACGATACTGAATCAGTATCGGCCTGCCGGAGGGAGTTACGAAGAGATTGTGAGTTTGACTGCTTTGTCGCAGGTTAGTTCGGCCAGCTTAATTTTGCAGGAACTGCTCGTTACCGATCATGCCGATCTTGGAGACGCCATCGCGCTGCGCGGCGGCCATGACGGCGGCGACATACTTGTACTCTGCCAGCTTGTTGGGTTTGACATGCACTTCAGGCTGGTCGGCCTTGGGCATGAGACCCACTTCCTGCAACTTGCTTTCGAGCTGGCTGCCGCCGATCTGCGTGGCATCCCAATAGATGGTGCCGTCGAAGTCGATGTCGATCTCATGCACCACCGGCGGTTTGTCCGGCGGCGGCGGATTGCCCACCGGCAAGTTCAGGTTCACCGAGTGGTTCTGGATCGGAATCGTGATGATCAGCATGATGATCAGCACCAGCATCACGTCGATTAGCGGCGTCATGTTGACTTCGATCATCACTTCCGGATCACCCGTGCCGCCTGAG
>DATBQE010000102.1:0-4006 GCA_036561005.1 Burkholderiaceae bacterium
TTTACTGCGTGGTCGCGCAACATTGGGCCAGGTTAACAGTCCAAGATTTCCCTGAAAGAGTTGCATCGCTCGCAGGCAAGCGTCTGCAAGGCATCGCCGCCTCTGCCCATGTCCTGATTCGAATGGTCGATGCAGGTCTGCCCTGCCTTTTCATCAAATAATATTATTTTTCGCCGTGTCGATCCGGAGACATTTTGTGCTGCAATCGTTCGACGTAACGGCAATCAATTGTCACGCATCAACGCATTGAGCGCGATTTGAAGAATCCCCATTTCGTTGACTCAAATTAATCTTCCGGCATGCTGCGAGCCAGGAAATGTCGGGGCAAGGTATCTGGAGCGGAAGTGGCAGAGCTGGCCCGCACAGGTTGCGGGAGATGCCGTTTCCGTTTCGTTCGTGACGCAAACGCCGCGTCATGCTTGTGATGTGAACTTATTGCAACGCCCGTTCGGCAAATGCCACTTGCTCTGCCTGTGGCGCATCTCCCGTATTGAAATGCAATTCCCAAATCTGCTCGCGATAGTCGGGGAAGGTACGTTCGACTCTTTTCAGTGCGAAGAACAGGGGCGACAAACGCGTGATAGCGTCGACGTCGATGTTCCAGCAAAAGCGGCGATAGGCTTCTTCAGCAGGTATTGGGAAGGGCGCATAGTGCACGTCGACAAACCAGCGCGAATATTCGATGGTCTCGTGCAATACGCGCTCGGGTTCAAACGTGCCGGCGACGAGATGGCCGTAAACTTTGTCGAACAGGTTTTCTATAAAAACGGCATAGTATTCGGCCAGGCGGACGTCTCTATCGCCGCCCTCGGGGCACCATTCGAGGTTACCGCATGCGCCGATCAACAAATGGGCCAGGTCATGGGTGGGGACGGTGTTGGTTGTGCCGGCATTGGCGAAAACTTTGCCGGCGCCATAGAAAAATTGCCTGCCGGGCTCCCAACGCATGCCGAATTCGGTATGAGACATTTGCCGGTCCAGGGCCAGGCGCGTATCCGGCGGCATCACTTGCATTGTCGCTTCGCGCGTTTGCGACATGCCGATTTCATTGTGCGGGCGCGGATGATATCTCGCGTTGGGGCTGCCGATGGCGCGAATGATTTGGGCAAACGCGCGCTGGCATTCGCGGATCACGGTAGGAGACCCTTGCGCGGCCATCGGTGCGCCGACGGCGGTATTGCGCGTGTGGCGATAGCGGTAGTCTGCTGCAGTCGGTCGACGCAAGTCTACAGGAATGGATGCACTCTGCGTGTGCGCTGCCAGAGGCGCGGAGACCGGTTTGGCGGCGGTGAAATTGCAGATCGTGCCCGCATTGTCGAACTTGAACTGGATGTTGGTGTTGGCGGCGATGCTTTGCGAGACCGATCCAATTTCTTTTCCCTTGTTGTTCATGCCTATCTCCGTCTTTTAGTATTCTCGTAACCACATGATTGTTGTGTTGCCGGTTTTTTTTCTGTAAATCAACGCCTGCATGGCGAGATTGGCGCGTTCCATGCGCACTTTGCTGTAGACCATGAAGTAATCTGTCTTGACGTCGATGTCGCCGTCGTTCAGCGCTGTCTTGATCTGCGCGCGCGTCTGGAAATCGACTGCGTTGAGGAAGTAGGCCTGGTTGCGGGTGGCGACCAACTTGTCCACCGCATCGCGCGATAGATTCATTTTGGCCGCCAGCACTTCCGGTCCTGCAGTATTGACGTTGACAGGGGTTTGCACAGGCAGGATCACGACGAAATCCCGTATTTTTTCGATGATTGCCGGGGAATAGCCGGGAATCGTGATCAGGTCGTCAATGCGTAGCAATTGGGCCGCCTTGGCGGGTACCTCGGCGGGCGCGGAGGCAGCGGCGGGCGGCGGTGCGCCAGGGTTTGTGCTGTTTGCGAGGTTGACGCCATTTGTGGCGTTAATAGCGGCCTGCGGCACCAGTGGCTCGGTTGCGGCAATTGCGGTTGCCGTCGCCTGCGCCAGGCTCGGGTCCAGTCTGAGCGACGCAAGCAGGCGGCGAAACACTGCGATCTCGTTCATGTTCGGTGTGCCGCCAAGCGCCAGGTTGCTCAGATTGTAGCGCGATTGCGCATCCACGACGTTGCCGGAGAGGGTGACGGGGCTCGTCTGCCCGCCGTCGGCGTCGACATAGTCGTCCAGTCGTGTTTCGGGCAACGGGGTCGCCCATGGCTCACCGAGTTGATCGACCGATGTGTTGCGCGCGTCTTCGCGCAGAATGATGCGAGTCCAGTCCAATGCCGCGCGCAGCACCCATTGGGTCTGCGACTGCAGACGCTGATTTTCCACCGAGCGCACCTGCACCTGCTGCTGCCAGAATACGCTGGCGACAATCGTGACAGCCAGGGTGGTCAGCAACAAGGCCGTGACGACCGCCACCCCGCCTTGGCGGCGCGCTGCGGCACCATGCCCGCGCCGAGAGGTTAGTGCGGTGTAATTCAATTGGCCCCCATCAAAATAGCCTTGGTAATACCTTTGGCATGGCCGACAAGCTTCACTTCCACTTCGATGGCATTGGGTGTGGCAATGGTCAGGTCGGCACCTGCTACAGGCAGCCAGGCGTCGTCTTCCCAGGCGCGCAGGATCATCGCTTCGACGTCGGACTGCAGACTTACATCTGAAGCGGTGTCTCCGCTGTTGCGGGCGGCGCCCCAGAGTTGGTCAAGTTCTTTCATGTCGCGCGTGGCGGGGGATTCATGGCGTGTCAACACCCCGTCGACAATGCGATATGAGACGACTTCGAATCCCAACGGCTGGTTGTCTGATTCAACCGTGCGCATGAGGGTCAGGCGGCCGTCTGCGGCGTCGAATGCCTGCCTGCCACCGAGAGCGGTGACGGGCGCAACGTGCGCGCAATCGCTTTGCAATTGAGCAAAAGTCAATTGCGTCCGGCGCGTGTGTTCCATTTCGTCGGCCAGTGCAACGCGGGCGCGCACGATACTATCGAGGCCGCGCCAACCCATGATTGCCACCAGCGATAGGATGCCGATGGCAACGAGTAGTTCGATGATCGTGAATCCGCCCGCGTGGAGCGCCCGCTTGGCGTGGCTAGAGGCCATTTGACACCACCTGTACCAGATGCCCAAGGCGATGCTCGGGTTCGCGCGAGTCATACACATTGACTTCGACACGTCGGAAGTTGACGTTACGCGATTGGGCGACGTTCAACTGGCAGACAAGCAGGAATTCTTCCTGCGGACATGCGATCATGCGCTGACCCAATTCCGGCCAGGTTTTTGTAAGGCGAATATTGACCAGGGTGTTTTCTGCAGACATGCCGGCCAGCGTGGTGGCGCGCAGGCTGCCGCTATTTTGCGTCAGGCTGCCGATGGCGCGCAAGCTGGCCCCCAGCGCCGTGCCCACGATGACGAGCGCGACCATCACTTCAAGCAGAGTGAAGCCCATCTGGAGCATGTTACGTGAGGCACGTTTGCATCGGTACCGTTGTATCACGATCAACCTTGTCATTCGAATTTTGCTCAAACCTTCATTCTGGACAATGGCGCTTGACCAAGAAGTCAACTAACTCGTCTCTTTTTAGTGCTCTGCATCCAGCACAAAAGCCTCCGCTCAAAAAGACGCGGAGGCTTGCAACATGCAACAACTATTCGTTGCGCAATACTTCAGTCATTACTTGATCGTTCCAGTCAGCGTAACGCCACTGAATGATCTGTAAGACTCGAGCAACAGATAGTAGGTACCGGCCTTCGGACTGGTGAAGGTGATACTTTCGTTGTCTGTGTTGCCGTCGGAGACCTTGGTATAGGACGACGTTGTCGGTGCAGAACCGATCTTGACATAGATATCGGCGTCACCGACGCTACCCGTTGTCTTGAAGTTCACACTGGTTTTTCCTGCTGGAACAACCATCGTGTAGACCACGCCCGTGCCCGTCGATTCTGCCAGGCCAGTCACCGGTACGCCGCTGGTCAACACGTTGCCAGGTGGCGGTGGTGGTGGCGGAGGAGGAGGCGGCGGTGGCGGTGGTGGCGGCGGTGGGGGTGGG
>DATBQE010000103.1:0-4236 GCA_036561005.1 Burkholderiaceae bacterium
ATAAAGTCATCAAAGCGAAGGACATCAACAACGACAAGGTATTTCTGGTGCTGGGCCCGTGGCGGCACGGCGGCGGCATCGACGAAGGCAGCAATCTCGGCCCGATTCGTTTTGGCAGCGATACGGCACTGCATTTCCGGCAAGAGATCTTGCGGCCTTTCCTCGATCACTATTTGAAGGACGACGCGCCGAAAATGGATGTGGCCCCGGTATCGGCATTCGAAACCGGCTCCAACAAATGGCGCAGCCTCAATAACTGGCCTGCAGGATGCGTGAGTGGCTGCGCCATCAAGCCGACGCCGCTACACCTGGCAGAAGGGCAAAAGGCGAGCTTCCTGCCGCCGGCGGCGGGCAGTGCCGGTTTTGACGAATACGTCTCCGATCCAGCCAAGCCGGTGCCGTATCGCGCGCGTCCTATCCTGCCGGTTGGCTACGATGAAATGAAGGGCCAGACCTGGCCGCGCTGGCTGGTGGACGACCAGCGTGAAGCCTCAGGCCGAACCGACGTATTGAGCTTCACCACAGATGTTCTGAAGACACCGGTCAAGATCAGCGGCGAACCGATCGCGCATTTGTTGGCGTCGACCAGCGGCACAGACGCCGATTGGGTGGTCAAAGTGATCGATCTGTATCCGGACGAGGTGCCGAGCCAGCCCGCCATGGGCGGCTACCAGTTGATGATTTCGGCCGACATTTTCCGTGGCCGCTACCGCGAAGGCTTCGAGACGGCCAAGCCGATCACCGCCAACAAGATGCTGCCCTATAGTTTTGCGCTGCCGACGGCGAACCACGTCTTTCTGCCGGGCCACAGAATCATGGTGCAGATCCAGTCGAGCTGGTTCCCGCTGTATGACCGCAATCCGCAAACGTTTGTACCGAATATTTTTTGGGCCAAGCCGGACGACTACAAGAAAGCGACCCAGCACGTCTTCCACGGTCCGGGCCAGGATAGCTACATTGAACTGCCGCTGGTGGAAGCAGTGCGGTGATGGCTGCAGCGGGTAGGGTGGAGGAGTGCTACGTGCGAAGCCCGGTGTAGCCGCCGTATGTGGTGGCGTTGAACCCGCATCTGGCAGAAGGCACCTCCGGCTTATCTGGCTTTGTGATGTGTATTTCCTTATGCCCTAGGAGACCGGCAAGGAGTGCTACAGCTGCCTGAGAGCGACTTCGATCTGGCCAACGTTTTGCTTGCCCGTTACGACATGTGGTTGGGCCAAAACGCCAAAGAAATGCAGGCGAAAGAGACAAAAAAATACATCAAAAATACAAGCGTGTTCCTGTGTCGATACATTAAATTAATATGGTCACCGAATTGAATTCCGCGACTCTGGTACAGAGCATCGACAACTTCATCAAGTTCGTTGGGATCGGCCGCCTGAAGCAATCCGCTGCCAGTTTGCGTAAGGGGGTGAAGCTGTCGCGCGGGCTAGTGCACCGATACCACGTTGCTGAAGCTGCGAGCTTCACCTGGTGGTCGGCACTTGATGAATACGAGTGGGGGAGACGCCCTTTCAGTGGATACAGGTTTTCAGACAATATCATTGCGTTAGGCAAGGATGCAACCAAACTCGAAACGCTGTTGCCAACCATGCCTGAATCGGTCAGGCGCAAATTTGCTGGCAGTTTCGGCGCCCGTGCGGGCGCGCCGGCTGCATTGTTCGAGATGACCATGGCGCATCACTTCCACAACTCCGGATACAAACTGGAATGGTGCGAGGACGTTGGCGCACCCATGCCCGAGTTCGTCGCGCGCAAGCAGGGACTCGAATTAGAAGTTGAGTGCAAACAATTGTCAATCGACACCGGGCGCCGTGTAGCACGCCTGGATTTCTGCCAGTTTTGTGACCTGCTATACCAGCAGCTCCGGCCCCTGGAGTTGATGGGTGACCTGCACGTGGACGTCGACGAGCGGTTATCGAATAAACGGCAAGACCAGGTTCGAATGGTTTCGGATATTGTGAAAACGCTCAAGAGAGGGAAGGGGGAGGGTGTCTTCGACTGGGGCAACGTGACCATGCATATGCTGCCGGACGATCGTGCGTTGATTGACTTTGCTCGGGTCGAGGCAGCGCACCTTCGAAATAAGCCGCTACAAGCTCACTTTGCGATGATGGCGAGAGACCGCGATGGAAGCGCGACAGCTCCAATTGCTGTTTCACTGACTTGCCGCAAAGCCGATGGCGTCCTTAAATGCGTCTACGATACTTTGGCCGATGCCGCGAGAATTCAGCTTTCCGGCATCCGGCCTGGCGTGATATGCCTTTTTATCCCAGGAATAGAGGATTTCAACGATCTTGCGCAGGGTAGCGGCTTGGAGGCCATCACGCGGAAGTTTTTTGATAGCGAAAATCGCTCACATGTTGCCGGCGTCGTATATTCGTCAAATGAGTTGATTGCACGAAGTGTCGCTGGTGTAAATTTCTCAACGCAAGCACTGGCATATCGGAATCTAAGCTGTCGCTTTCCCGAAGTCGAGGCATTCCGATTTTTTACCGATAACCCGAATCTGCCAGTGCGGTGACAAGAAATTGGCATCCTGGCTGGGCAATTAAGCTAGCCTACCAAATCAATTGGGCGAATCTGTCTTGTTCTGCATGATTGCTTGCAGTTCGTAGGGCGGATGAGCGAATCGTGCGACGCCCGGCGTATCCGCCGTATGCGGTGGTGTTGAACCCGCATCCGGCAGAAGGCGCCTTCGGCTTTTCTGCCCTACTTGCTGAGCGGTTTAATTCTGCGCGCAAAAAAATAACCTGGCGCGTGACGGCATGGCGTGACTGCACAGCATGACGGCACAACCGGATCGCATTGCGCCAGACGATGGACAGTGTGGGCAGAGCCTGCCCACACTCCAGGTGTCACAGCATGGCAAAAATAACGCCCTACTGGGTGATGGCAACCGTCAGCCCGGTAATGCGATAGCGGACTCCGGCGCCACCGCCGCCTTTGCCTCCGCCTCCCCGCGTTACATACGAGGTAACCTGGTAGCTGTACGTCATCGTGAACGGCACGCCGTTCGAGTCGACGTTCTGGCATGACCCGCCGCTACCGTTGTAAGACCCGACCCCCACCGACCCGCCCGGTGTGAGGTAGGGGTCGCCACATACGTATTGGTTTACCGCATGGTAGTTTGGCGTCCACGAGGCCAGTTCGAAAATGACAAACCCGGTATTGGGCGTCGAGTAGTCCCACCAGAGCGATTGGGTCTCGTTGTTGGCGTAGATGGTGCAGTTATTGGAGTGGACGCATACGCCCGACCCCATGTCATACACCTTGGTGGTTTGCGCGCTGGCAGGTGCTACGACACCCAGCAAGGCGATCAGGGGGATTGCAAGTCTTGGAAACATCGGCACTCTCCTTCAGATTGTGCGCCAACCGACGCAGGGAGCGAGACGAAATACAAAGAGCAATATCCGGACAAGCGGGAAGCCGGCAGTTCCGCAGCCGAACGTCAGCGCGCTGGGGATGCGCATGTTCGTCCTTGGGCGCGTTCTGACGAACTGCGAAAACTCTAGCATCTAAGAAATGTGCGCGTCAATGACATTGATGCCGCGACACATTGCCAGCCGATGCGGTGTGCAAATCGGTGCTGAAAACATGACTGGTGGGAATAATATTGGTCGTCGGCAACACGATGATCTCCTAAAATGGGACCGGCTGTAAGGTGCGATCTTGGCAGGGTCAACCGTGCTGCAATGCCGATATCGACCAGCCGCGCATTGTCGACACAAGCATACGGGGCGTCGATGGAAAGACGTGTTCGGCTTTTCCACTCTAAGCGTTGACTGCAATGGGACGGAGGCTTGGTGGTTTTCTTGCCGGTGGTCGGGTAAGATGCGTCAAGCAGACGGTCGGCGTGGAGCGGCGGATGGCTTGGTTCGGCCACATGCCGCCAGTCACGACTCTTCTCGAAAGCAATCGTTCAATTCCCTTTGTCACACTTCATCGGATGGATATCGATTGAGACGTGTCATGCATTTGACAAAGGTATGCAAGACGGGAAAACACTCTCCGCGCAAGAGGATGAAGCGATGACAGACTATAAAGCCCTACGAAGTGGGCACCCGCTGCGCCCGGCAGATATAGGGACAGTTGATGAATATATCGTGGGCGTTTGGCATAACTGGGATCGCTTGGCAGTCAAGAGCACGGATGGGACTGAATTACTAAGCTGGGAATCGAGCGGCGGTTTGATTCATCAGGCGCGGCTAATCAACCATCGCTACCTGTGCGTTGTGC
>DATBQE010000104.1:0-63790 GCA_036561005.1 Burkholderiaceae bacterium
GCATATTGATCGCTCACCAGGCCGGCTCGAAGGCCGGCGAGATTGTGTCCTTTTACACCAAGCTGGCGGCGTCGGACCAGGGTTTGGCCGAATCGCACGCCTATCCATCGATGCGCTCGCGCCTGAGCATGGCCAGGGGCATGGAAAAACTTTTCCTGTCTTTCGGCGGGTAGAGGATATTCCGCCGCTTGTTCCGTACTTGCGTCCCTTACATGCTCAATTCCAGCACGCGCCTGCTCACCTCCAGCGTCACGTCGCGCCGCTCGCCAAGTCCCGTCATCTTATGATCTTGCAACTGCTGCAGCACCGCGTCGATGCTGTCGGCGCCGAGATCGTAATCGCGCAGCCTGGTCTTGACATTCATCTGCTCGAAAAAAGCCTGGGTTTTCTCGATTGCCGCTTCAATGCGCATATCTTCGTCGCCGCCGGTCAGGTGCCAGATGCGCTCGGCAAATTGCAGTAGCTTGGCGCGCTTGTCGTTCTTGCGCACGCGCAGCATGGAAGGCAGCACGATGGCCAGTGTCTGTGCGTGATCGAGCCCGTAGAGCGCCGTCAATTCGTGCCCGACCATATGGGTGGCCCAGTCTTGCGGCACGCCGGCGCCGATCAAGCCGTTCAAGGCCATGGTGGCGCACCACATGATATTGGCGCGCACGTTATAGTCCTCAGGTTTGGCCAGCACCTTCGGGCCTTCTTCGATCAGGGTCAGCAGTATGCCTTCGGCGAAGCGGTCCTGCAGCGGCGCGTCTGCCGGATAGGTCAGGTATTGTTCCATCACGTGCACGAAGGCGTCGACCACGCCGTTGCCGACCTGGCGTATCGGCAAGCTGAATGTCTTGCTCGGGTCCAGGATGGAAAACTGCGGGAATAGCAGGCGGTTCATGAACGATACCTTGGCCTTCAGCGACTTGCGCGTCACCACGCCGCCGCTGTTCATTTCTGATCCGGTTGCAGGCAGTGTCAGCACGGTGCCGAAGGGCAGGGCATTGACGACGTTGCGGCCATGCTTTTCCAGGATGGCCCAGGTGTCGCCTTCGAAGTTGACTGCTGCGGCAACGAACTTGGTGCCGTCGATGACCGACCCGCCGCCCACCGCCAGCAGGAAGTCGAGTTTTTCGTTTCTGACCTGCTCCACGGCGCGCATCAGCGTGTCGTAACTCGGGTTAGGCTCGATGCCGGAAAATTCCTGCACTTCGCGGTTGCCGAGTGCGGCACGCACTTCATCGAGCACGCCATTACTCTTGATGCTGCCGCCGCCGTACAGGATCAATACGCGCGCCTGGGCCGGCACCGCCTTGTCGAGGTCGGCAATGCGCCCCTGGCCGAACAGGATGCGGGTGGGATTGTAGAAGTCAAAATTGAGCATGGCGTGTCTCTTGGGCAGGTGAATTGTTGGTGATCATTGTATTCTGATCAACGCATTTGCGCATTTTCCCTGCGCTCAATGTGGTTGAGGCTATTTCGCAGCGTTGCAAACTAGGCGCGCACATTCGCTGCGATTTCATAGGAACGCAAACGCGCGGCATGATCAAAGATTTGGGAAGTAATCATCAATTCATCGGCCCCGGTGCGTGCGATGAATTCCTCCAGCCTGTGGGCCACCTTGTCAGGCGCGCCTATGGCGGAGCATGACAATACCTGATCGAGCAAGGCGTGTTCCTGCGGCCCTATCGTGTCGAGGTAGTCGCCTTTCGGCGGCTGCAATCTGCCCGGCCGGCCGCTGCGCAAATTGACGAACGCCTGCTGCATCGACGTGGCGAGAAAGCGCGCCTGTTCGTCGCTGTCGGCGGCAAATACGTTGAAACCGAGCATGACATAGGGTTTGTCCAGCGCGGCCGAAGGGCGGAACGTGGCGCGATAGATGTCAATTGCCTGCATCATTTGCGCCGGCGCAAAATGCGAAGCGAAAGCGTAGGGCAAGCCCATGGCGGCAGCGAGTTGCGCGCCGAACAGGCTGGAGCCGAGAATCCAGATCGGCACGTTCAAGCCCGCGCCCGGCACGGCGCGCACCGGCTGCCGGCCATTGGCGGCAAAGTAATCCATCAGTTCCACCACATCTTGCGGAAATTCGTCGGCGTCGGACGCCAGATTGCGCCGCAGCGCACGCGCCGTGACCTGGTCCGAACCGGGTGCGCGTCCAAGGCCCAGGTCAATGCGGCCGGGGAAGAGCGACTCTAGCGTGCCGAATTGTTCGGCGATTACCAGCGGCGAATGATTGGGCAGCATGATCCCGCCCGCACCGATGCGTATCGTGGAAGTCTTGCCTGCCACGTGCGCCATCAACACCGCAGTGGCGGCGCTGGCTATGCCGGGCATGCCGTGATGTTCCGCCAGCCAATAGCGCCGATAGCCCCAGCGTTCGCCATGCTGCGCGAGGTCGACACTGTTGCGGAAGGATTGTGCTGCACTGCCGCCTTCAGCGATGGGCGACAGATCAAGAATGGAAAAGGGAATCATGGGATGCCTCTGAGGCTTGCAAATCAAAGCAGGCCTTACAGCTTAGCCGAGATTCGCTTTTTGCGTGGCGCCTGCGCGAATTTATGCGTTTCGGTATGATCGTTGGCGTTGTGCGGAGTTCCCACCTAAAAACTAATATAGAGAATAGTGCCCATGAAGACTCGCCGCCATTTCCTGATGACTGCCCCGCTCGGCCTGCTTGCCGTGAGCAATACCGGCTTCGCCGCCGACTCAGAAAAAAAAGATGCGCCGCCGCCCGGCGCGCCGCCAACCTTCGGGACCTCGCCTGCGGCCGGCCCCGAAGTCTCACCCGCCACCTTTGCCGAGGCCGAAAAATTGATGCAGGTTAGCATGACAGCGCCGGAGCGCGTCATGGCGGCCGAGAGTTGGAGCACCTCAATGGCGGCCATGCTTGAGCGCCGCACCGGGCCGCACAAACTCGCGCTGGAGTCGAATCTGGCGCCCGCAACGCAATGGAATCCGATGTTGCCCGGCATGACTGCCTTGCCGACACAGGCGCGCTTTCTGCGCAGCAAAGCCAGGCATGAACCATTGCCTGCACATGATGAAGACATTGCCTACGCATCCTTGGCCAAATTGTCGCGCTGGATCGAGAGCAAGGCCTTGAGCTCGGAACGTCTGACGAATATCTACCTCGCCCGCATCGAACGCTTCGATCCCAAGCTGCGCTGCATCATTACACTGACGCGTGATCACGCCCTGATGCAAGCCCGACAAGCCGACCGCGAAATCGCAGCCGGCAAATATCGCGGCCCGCTGCATGGCATTCCGTATGGTGTGAAAGACTTGCTCGACACCGCCGGCATCGCCACCACCTGGGGTGCCGAGCCTTTCCGCAATCGTGTACCCGCGGCCGACTCGACCGTGGTGGCCCGCCTGACCGAAGCCGGCGCCGTGCTGATTGCCAAACTCAGCCTCGGCGCCCTCGCCTTGAACGACATCTGGTTCGGCGGCCAGACCGTCAACCCCTGGTTGCTGGAAGAAGGCGCCTCCGGCTCCAGCGCCGGTCCCGGTGCGGCAACGGCCGCCGGCCTGGTGGCATTTTCTATCGGCAGTGAAACCGGCGGCAGCATCGTCAGCCCGAGCATGCGCTGCGGCGTCACTGGGTTGCGGCCAACCTACGGCCGCGTTCCGCGCACCGGTGCCATGACCTTGTGCTGGTCGCTTGACAAGCTGGGCCCGATGACGCGCGGCGTGGAAGACGCCATGCTGGTGCTGCATGCGATCTCGGGGCCCGATGGGCATGACGTGGCCTGTGTGCCGAGCAAACTGGAGTTTGAAGCCGACGCCGCCGTACGAGGCTTGAAGGTCGGCTACTTCCCCGCCTGGATGAAAGACAACCCCGCCACCGATGTCGACCGCGCCGCACTCGAATCGTTGAAGAGCCTGGGCCTCGTTGCCACGCCGGTCGAATTGCCCGACTGGCCCTATGATTCGCTCAACCTGATCCTGTTTGCCGAAGGTGCTGCCGCGTTTGAAGAAATCGTGCTTGACGGCCGCATCAATCAATTGAGCGAGCAAGTTCCCGACGCCTGGCCCAACCAGTTCCGCGAAGCGCGTTTCCTGTCGGCGGTCGACTTTGTCCAGGCCGACCGCATGCGCCGCAAGGTGGCCATGGAAATGGCGCGCATCTTCTCGGAAGTCGATCTGCTCATTGTGCCCTCACTGCGCGACGAAATGCTCACCATCTCCAACAACACCGGCCATCCTTCACTGACCTTGCGTACGGGTTTCGTTCAAGTGGCCGAAGCGCGCAGCGACTGGGCACCGAACCCGGCCAAACCCTTGCCAAAATTCTCTCCGCCGCGCCGCGTGCCGCACGGCATTACCCTGATTGGGCGCTTGTTTGACGAGGGAACGATTGCGCGGGTGGGCATGGCGCTGGAGAAGCATGCGAATGTGGCAGGAGAGCGACCTCCTGGATTCTGATTGCGTTGGTGCCGTAACGTGGTCTGCCATCCGACGGCAGACCACTGCGTTGTAGGATTTTAAACTGACCCGGATTCGAATCCACGGTCGCGACGAAGCTGCTATGTGTACTTACCCTAAGTACTTCACCGTTTCGTAGGGTGGGTAAGCAAAGCGCAACCCACTAATGTGCTTCAAATAAGGTTATCGAAACATACTGGTGGGTTGCACCCACCCTACTTGATGTTTGCGCATGAATTTGTCAAGTATTGGACGTCTCGATTGCGCTGGTGGTTTCGATCTGAGCGTATGGCTGCAAATTAATCGGAACGAGTCATTCTCGATTTGGGCACGACTGACAGCGAACGACTCGGAGGCGCCAATCACGCCACTACAAAGCGGACATATGCTAGTTTTTCTGTGGCTGACTGAACCAAACCACGACAGCGGGAACAGGCATACATATGAGCATCACTATGCAAACAAATACTTCAGCACCAACAAGAATGCGGGCAAACGTTGTCATTGCCCCGAAATCAGCTGGCGATGGGGGGAACAATAGGTTGATGAGTACGCACGCCCACGACAAACTAAAAACCCAAAGTCGACTCCATGGCTTTCGAAGCAGCATCGCCACAAAGAGCCCCGAAACAAGGGTAAATATCATCGGCGCGATATAGATAAAATTACCTGTCTCGTAGAAAGATGAAAAAACGGCATGAGTCAGAAATAAAACACTACCCAATATGCAGACGGCACAAAACAACTTAATCATTTTTTGCACATCTCCATATTTTCTTGGCGCAGGCTGTGACTCTCAGATATCAAACGATACACGTCATTTGGATTATTCGAAAACGGCCATTCAAAGTGATTACCCGAGCCAATGACCGCTTTTAGTGATAATCGCGACTGTCCGCTTCTGGCCGTTTTTCGCCCAGTGTAACCCAACGGCAACTGACCGCAAACCGCCATGTCCGGCCGCCAAGACATGCCGCTGCACTCAAGGAAGACACAGCCCGGCCCTACTTCGCGCGCATGCGACTAGACCGTTCAGGCGGCGTTTGGCAGATCGTCATGTTCCCGAAGCCTGATTGGGCGGCGGCGAACAAGTATCTCGTTGGGGCGGGACTAAATGGTGATATGCCAAACTCGCACGTGTCAAGTAACGCCGATTTGACGTGAGTTCATTCCTCGACTATCATTGCATATGCATCGATGCATATGCAATGGTAAAGGATCAACATGTCTGCCAGAAGTCAATGCGCTTGTTCGAAGCTGCGCCAACTGACGCGCAAGCTCTCGAATATTTATGACCACCACCTTGCTCCTGACGGCTTGACCATCGGTCAGTACGCGTTCCTGGCGCGTATCGGCAAATATGGCCCGATCGGTGTCATTCCCCTGGCGGCGGATTTTGGCATGGATCGCAGCACGATCAGCCGCGGCTTGAAGCCGCTGATTGCCGAAGGCTGGGTTGAAACGGTGGATGATTTGCCGCTGGAAATGCTGACGGACAAGCGTTCATTCGGCGTGTGCTTGAGTGCAACAGGTGTGCGCAAATGGAAGGCCGCCATGCCGCGCTGGCAAAAAGCGCAGGAAGAAATCGCCGTCATTCTCGGCGGCACCAATTTGCGACAATTGATCGACCTGGTCGACGATGCCAACCTCAAATTTGAACAACTCGATATGGCGGCATGATGAATACAGCACACGCAATCATGGCGCGCACGCGCTTCAGTTATGCATGGATCGTGGTGGCAGTCGTCTTCCTGGTTCTGCTTGCTGCAGCCGGTATTCGTGCCACGCCGTCTGTCATGATCGTTCCGCTTGAGCATGAATTCGGCTGGAGCCGCACGACCATCTCATTTGCGATCTCGGTCAATATTGCGCTATACGGCTTGATCGGGCCATTTTCCGCTGCGGCCATGCAGCGCTTTGGGGTACGGCGCATTGTGCTCGGTGCGCTGATTTTTCTCGCCGGCGGAACGGCTTTGAGCACCCTGATGACCATGCCATGGCACATGGTATTGGCCTGGGGCGTGCTGGTTGGGGCAGGCAGCGGTGTGGCGGCCAACACGCTGGCGGCAACCATTGTCGCGCGCTGGTTCGAAACCCGGCGCGGCTTGGCCATGGGCCTGCTGACGGCGAGTTCGGCTACCGGCCAGATGGTGTTCCTGCCGTTGATGGCTTACATGGTCGAGCATCACGGCTGGCGCTCGGTTGCTTTCATGGTGTCCGGCATTGCGGCCTGCGCCATTCCATTGATTGCACTGTTGTTGCCCGAGCGGCCGCAGGATATCGGCATGCGCACTTATGGTTCTGCCCCGACGACGGTGCAGGAAACCCACACGTCGACCAAGAACCCTTTGACGATTGCCTTCGGCGCGCTTGCAAAAGCTGTGCGCATCCGTGACTTCTGGCTGCTGTTCTTCAGCTTTTTCGTCTGCGGCATGAGTACAAATGGCTATATCGGCTCGCATTTCATTGCCATGTGCGGCGACTACGGCATCAGCGCCGTTGGTGGCGCCGGCATTCTGGCTGCCATGGGGGTGCTCGACCTGATCGGTACAACCATGTCCGGCTGGCTGTCGGACCGGGTCAACGCGCGCGTGCTCTTGTTTTGGTATTACGGCTTGCGCGGCGTGGCGTTGATTTATTTGCCGCACGCATTCGGCCTCGGCTATTTCGGCCTGCCGGTTTTTGCCGCATTTTATGGCCTGGATTGGATCGCCACGGTGCCACCGACGGTCAGATTGGCCAACGATGTGTTCGGCCGCATGGCCGCACCCGTGGTATTTGGCTGGATCGTCGCCGGGCATCAACTCGGCGCGGCGAGCGCAACACTGTTGGCCGGCGTGATGCGCAATAGCCTGGGCAGTTACACCTACTCATCCATGCTGATGGGAGCGGCCTGCATCGTTGCTGCCGTCATGGTTCTGCGTATCAAGGGTCATCACAATGAAAGCGACCCGCTCGGCGCCGCTTCGGCCTGATCTGGGTCATTCAACTAATCCGGCATGGGCTTCCCATGCCGGCCTACTCCGTAGTCGAAATCTCGCTCCCTGCGAACACTTCTCCGCGTCAACTACGCTTCTGTAGTCTCGCCAAAAAACTGAAATCTAATTACTTTTAGCCAACAAATGTTTGGAATGGATTCCACTTTTGTAGGGATTTTTGCGGTGACGAGCAGTCTATTTCCGGCGAAAAGTCGATGTTTTATTCAAAAAGTAGTCAAATTACATCGATGAAGCTCGAAAAATGTGGTGAAAAACCCACATTTTAAAGACGGCAAAACTCCACATTTGACTATGAAAACAGCACAAATATCGAAAATCCCTCATTCTTTTGTTTGACAACGCATATAGTTTTAATACACACTTGTCCTTGAACCACGGAGTTCAGGGTATTTTCACTACAAATTAATGAAAATCTCGCCGCATCAAATGTAGTTTTAAAACAAATAGGGGACAATCGATGAACACATCTCACGGGAAACGCAGCCCAAGCCAGACTGCGCAAAATTCCACATTCAAACTCAGTCCGGTCGCGGTAGCATGTGCCGTGTTGATTTTCGGTGCTTCGAATACAGCCAGCGCGCAGCAAGCCGCGGCGGCTACGGGCGCTGATTCGCAGGCCTCACCAACGGTGATCACGGTTACCGGTATCCGCAGGGGTATCGAAGACGCCATTTCGGTAAAGAAGGATTCTTCGAATCTGATCGAAGCCATTTCGGCAGAAGATATCGGCAAGTTGCCGGACCAGAGTATCGCTGAATCGATTTCGCGTCTTCCAGGTCTCTCTGCCCAACGCGTCGCCGGCCGCGCCCAAGCCATCAGCATCCGCGGCTTGTCGCCGGATTTCGCCACCACCACGTTGAACGGCCGTGAACAGTCCAGTACCGGCGACAATCGCGCCGCTGAATTCGATCAGTATCCAGCCGAATTGTTCGGTGCCGTGGTCGTGTATAAGACTCCGGATGCGGCATTGATCGACCAAGGTTTGTCCGGCACTATCGACATGCAGACCTTTGATCCGCTGGCATTCTCGGGACGCACTCTTTCCATGAACCTGCGCGGCGAAAAGAATTCGCTCGGTTCGGTTGCCAATGAGTCGGACAAGGGAAATCGTTTCAGCCTGAACTACATCGATCAGTTTGCCAACCGCACCATCGGCTTTCAGTTGGGCTTTGCGCATCTGACATCGCCGCACAACGACCACGAAACCGGCTTGTACGAGCCATGGACCGTTAGCCAGCTACCCGGCACACCGGCCAATACAGCCGAAATGAACGGTATCAAGTCCCTCGCGACCGCCGGTCAAACCAAGCGCGACGGCGTGGTCAGCACGCTGGAATGGAAGCCAAACAAGGACTTCACCAGCAAGCTCGATCTGTTCTATTCGAAATTCAGCGAGATCACCACATTCAACCAGTGGGAAGAGAATCTGTCGTGGGGTGGTCCGGGCAATCCTTCGCCGAACTTTACATCGACCAACGTATCGAACGGTGTACTCAATGGCGGCACAATTAACGGTGTCTATCCGCTGGTGCGCGGCGAGTACAACGACCGTGAAGACAACATCAAATCGGTCGGTTGGGGCAATACCGTCAAGTTCGACGGCTGGAAGTTGCTGGGCGACCTGAACTACTCGAAGGCAGTGCGCAACGAGGATTACCATGAGATGAACACCCAGCTCATCACGCCAACCGGCGGCGCGGTGCTGGACACATCCAACGTCAACTGGAACACCGGTAGTTTCCCGACCATGAACGGCGCGCTCAATTACAGTGATCCAACCAAACTGTATTTGAACAACACCATTTATGGCGAAGGCTGGGGTCACGCACCGCATACCGACGACACCATCAAGGGTATCAAACTGGTGGCCACCATCGATGCGCCAGCTTTGGTCGGCGACTGGATTTCGAAATTCAACGTCGGCTTGAACTATACGGATCACACCAAGAATCATAGCAACCTGCAAGGGCCGCAGTCGCTGATCGCGCCGCAAGGCACGGTTATTTCCCCGTCGTTGCTGTACGCGCCGACCGATTTGGGATTCTCCGGCACCGGCATGATTCCGTCGTTCAACGTGCCTGGCATCATGGCAACTTACTTCCAGCCGTTCAATCCCGATCCGACGCAGTCGTACAACGTCGGCCAAACCTGGGGCGTGAACGAGAAGATTACAACCGGCTTCGTGAAGGCTGACCTGGAGCATCAGCTCAGCTCGTCGGTGACGCTGCGCGGCAACGTCGGTTTGCAGATCCAGGGCACCAACCAGACCTCGACCGGTGTGGTCGGCTACAACGGCGGCGTGACGCCGATTTCCGTCGGCAAGACATACACCGACGTACTGCCGCAGTTGAACCTGGTATTCGAACTCCCGAACGACGAACTGGTCCGTTTCGCGCTGGCCAAGCAGATCATGCGTCCGCGCCTGGAAGATCAAAACGCCGGCTTCAATTTCAACGTCGACTCGGCAACCCGCCTGCCAAGCGGCAGCGGCGGCAATCCGTTGCTCAATCCGTGGCGTGCCAACGCGCTTGACATCGATTTTGAGAAATATTTCGGCAAGAAGGCTTATGTATCCGTTGCTGCCTATTACAAGCAGTTGACCAGCTACATTTACTCGGAATCGAATCCTTACAATTTCTCGCAATGGACGCCCGGCACTGTGGCTACCACCCCAACGGGTCTTTACACATCGCAGTACAACGGCCAGGGCGGTACGGTCAAGGGGCTTGAGTTTGCCGGCTCGTTGCCGTTGAACATGCTCAGTCCTGCCTTGGAAGGGTTCGGCGTACAAGCCAATGCAAGCGTCAACAACAGTGCAATCACGGTTCTCTCCAGCAGCTTTGACGTGGGTAACCCGATTCCGTTGCCAGGCATGTCGAGAAGGGAGGCCAGTTTGACGGCCTATTACGAGTTCCACGGTTTCTCGGCCCGTATCGGCGAGCGCTATCGTTCAGAGTTCGTAGGCGACATCGAAAACTTTGCCGGCAACCGTAACCTGCGCTTCATCGCGCCGGAAACCATTGTTGATGCCCAGATCGACTACACGTTCGGCGAAGGCACCTTCAAGAATCTTGGTTTGTATCTGCAATTGGGTAACCTGACCGACGCAGCGTACAAGACGTATCAAGGCACGCCTAATCAGCCACTCGAATACGCCAAGTATGGTCGTACTCTGTTGATGGGCTTGAGCTACAAGCTTTGATGTAAGCGCATTTGAAGGCAAAAGGCCCCTGCCGGTTGTTGCGGCAGGGGCTTTTTTATATTGGTATCGGCTTCAAGCGAGCTTCAGTGCAAGAACGCCCGAACGCCGAGCCGTACTTCAGTCCGGCGGATCAAGCGGTTGTCGACGTCTCGATATTGGCGTCACACTCCAATGTAGTTTGAATACTAATTGTGCGCAAAAATTTCGAAAAACTCTATATTAATCAATGAAATTAGTTTTGTTGATGTACTGTTTTTGATGTATATTGACTACAAAAATTGATGTGATCAAAATCTCGCCGACTGCTTCCGCGCGGATTTCTGCATCGCACCTTCCAATACATGGAGACACGAAGTCCGGCCGCCGGTGAACTATCCACGTAAGCCCGCCCGCGCCCATCTTCGCGCCTCCCTGGACGATCGTCAATGTGGGGACAAACCAAAACATGCACGCAACAACAAAAATCGCCAATCCGGCCGGCCATATCGAACCGGTGAAGAAGCCGCGCCTGTCGTTTTGGCAAATCTGGAATATGAGCTTCGGGTTTCTCGGTATCCAGTTCGGCTTTGCCCTGCAGAATTCCAACGTCAGCCGCATATTTGAAACGCTGGGCGCCAACATTGACGACCTGCCATTGTTGTGGATTGCCGCACCGGTCACCGGCCTGGCAGTTCAACCAATAGTCGGCTATCTGAGCGACCGCACGTGGAGCAAGCTGGGGCGGCGAAAACCTTATTTCCTGGTCGGCGCAATCCTCGCTTCGCTGGCCTTGATCATCATGCCGAATGCTTCGGCACTTTGGGTTGCGGCGGGTGTCCTGTGGATACTCGACTCCTCGATCAATATTTCCATGGAACCGTTTCGTGCTTTCGTCGGCGACATGTTGCCGGAAAATCAGGTGACGCAAGGTTTTGCCTTCCAAAGCTTTTTCATCGGCATCGGTGCGGTGGTGGCGTCGGCTTTGCCCTATATGCTAAGCAACTGGTTCCATGTCGCCAATACGGCGCCGCCCGGACATATCCCGCCTTCAGTTGCCTATTCGTTCTATCTCGGCGCTGCTGCCTTTTTCCTCGCTGTGCTATTGACGGTTCTGAAAACCCGCGAATATTCGCCCGAGCAATTGCGCTCGCACGAACCGGCTGCTTGGGAAGGCGACGCAGGCGGCTCATTCTTGCCCAATCTGTTGCGCGATTTCATCGGCATGCCGAAAGCGATGGTGCAATTGGCCTCCGTGCAGTTCTTCACCTGGTTTGCCATGTTCGCCATGTGGATCTACACCACCTCGGCGGTCACCAAGCATATTTATCACACGGCCGATCCGTCGTCTGCAATCTATAACGAAGGCGCAAACTGGGTCGGCATCTGTTTTGCCGCCTACAGCGGATTTTCTGCCTTGTGCGCCTTCCTTCTGCCCATCATGGCCAAGAAAACCAGCCGCAAGACGACACATGCGATTTCTCTCGCCATTGGTGGGCTGTGTCTGGTTTCGATTTATTTCATCAGTGACCCGCACATGCTGCTCGTGCCGATGGTCGGCATCGGTTTGGCCTGGGCCAGCATCTTGTCCATGCCGTACGCCATTCTGGCATGTACGCTGCCGGCCAACAAGATGGGTGTGTACATGGGCATTTTCAATTTCTTTATCGTGATCCCGCAAATTCTCGCAGGCACTGTCCTTGGCTTCTTTACCAAACAAGTATTCGCCGGCGAGGCAATTTATACCCTTGCGCTGGGAGGTTGCTCGATGTTCATTGCGGCAGCATTGGTTTTGTTCGTCAATGACAGCAGATCGGAGCCGGCGGCATGATCAGGAAGATGTCTGCCGCATTCTCTCTGCTATGCGTACTGTTGTTGAGTTCCTCCGTCCTGGCTTCTCCTATTGAACGCGTCGAACCGCCGAACTGGTGGATAGGCATGAAGAGCGACAAGCTGCAGTTGATGGTGCACGGCACCGGCATTGCAGATTACACGCCCGAATTGAATTATCCCGGCGTGCGGATTGAAGCCGTTACTGCGGTGCCGAACCGCAATTATCTATTCATCGATCTCGTCATCGGGCGCGATACCCGGCCGGGGCGCCTCGATCTGGTGTTCAAACACGGCGATACCAGCTTCACTTTCCCCTACCAATTGCAGGCGCGTGCAAAAGGCTCGGCCGAGCGCGTCGGTTTCAATTCTTCCGACGTCATTCTAAACCTGATGCCGGACCGCTTTGCCAATGGCGACCCGTCCAACGACAACGTGCCGGGCTACGCCGACCGTGCCAATCGCAGCGACGACGGAGCCGGCCGCCACGGTGGCGACATCAAGGGCATCGCCGATCATCTGGACTACATCGCCGGCATGGGTTATACCATGATCTGGCCTACACCTCTGGTGGAAAGCAACCAGCCGAAATATTCCTATCATGGGTATGCCGCGACCGATACCTACAAGATCGATCCGCGCTACGGCAGCAACGAAGGGTACAAAAATTTTGTGACCCTGGCCAAGCAAAAAGGCATGGGCGTGATCCAGGACGTGGTGCTCAATCATATCGGCTCGGCTCACTGGTGGCTCAAGGACATGCCGATGAAAGACTGGCTCAGCTACGACGGCGAGTTCGTGCCCACCGTGCATGCGCATACAGCGGTGGCCGATCCTTATGCGTCGCAAGAAGACCGGAAGAATTTCACCGCAGGCTGGTTCACCAAGGACATGCCGGATATGAATCAGCGCAATCCTTTCGTTGCAACTTACCAGATACAGAATGCAATATGGTGGATCGAATATACGGGCCTGAGCGGCCTGCGCGTCGACACTTACAGTTATTCCGATACCGATTTCCTTTCCGAATGGTCGCGCCGCATCACCGAGGAATTTCCGAACCTCAGCTTCGTCGGTGAGGAATGGAGCACCAACCCCGCCGTCGTTTCATATTGGCAGCGCGGCAAGGTGCACGCCAACGGCTACAACTCATACATTCCGAGCCTGATGGATTTCCCGCTCAACGAGATCATGCGCTCCGAGCTGGCGTCGGAGGAGGGACCCGATTCCGGCTTTCACCAGATGTATTCGATTTTGTATGACGACAGCCTGTATCCAAACCCGAACAATCTGGTGGTGTTTGAAGGCAATCATGACGAAAGCCGTCTGTTCTCGGTGTTGGGCCAGGATATCGGCTTGTATAAAATTGCCCTGACCTACGTGCTGACCATGCGCGGCATTCCCCAACTGTATTACGGCACTGAAGTGCTGATGACCAGCAAGAAGGAGCGCGACGACGGCGCCGCGCGGCAAGATTTTCCAGGTGGATGGGCGGGAGACAAGGTCAATGCGTTTACCGGCCAGGGTTTGACGGCGCAGCAGCGCGACGCGCAACAATTCGTCAGGAAACTGCTGAACTGGCGCAAGGCCCAGCCTGAAGTTCAGAGCGGCAGGTTGATGCATTTCAATCCCGACCGGGGCACCTATACTTATTTCCGCTATGACAGGAACAAGACGGTGATGGTCGTACTGAACAGGAGCAAATCCGATGTCGCCCTCGATACCCGGCGCTTTCACGAAGTGCTGGCAGAGCACGCGAGCGGCATCGATGTCATCACAGGCAAGACTTATGATCTCGCGTCAACCTTGACGGCGCCGGCCCGTGGCGCACTCATCCTGGAAATCAAATAGAACAAAGAGACTCGACGCATGTTCAAACGCCTCGCAATAACATTCCTGTTTCTCGCACCGCTGCTTGCGCCTGCGCAGGAACCCGGCCGCAAATTCGTTTCCAGCAAGGCGCTGGCCGACCATCTCGAAATCCAGACCAGCGATGGCTTGTATCTGATCAAGCCATACTCGGCAAAGACTGTCGAGACGAGTTTTATCCCGCAAGGCGAACGTTACGAAGCGCTATCGCATGCAGTCGTCGAGACGCCTCAGGCCATTAAAGCAGATGTCAAGGAGAGTGCCGACGCGCTTGATTACGGCATGGGCGGCGACGGTCTTGTCGTGCACATCAGCAAGGCGCCATTTTCTATTGCCTATTTCTACCGCGGCAAGCCTGTGATTGCAGAGAAGGGGGGCTATGCCAGGAGCGAAGGCAGGGAAACCCTGAGTTTCGGCCTCGACAATACAGAAGCGCTATATGGCGGCGGCGCGCGAGCCTTGGGTATGAACCGGCGCGGCAATCGTCTGCGTTTGTACAACAAGGCGGACTACGGCTATGAAACGCATTCCGAGTTGATGAACTTCACCATGCCGCTGGTGCTGTCGTCGAAGATCTATGCCATCCACTTCGACAATCCGCAAATCGGCTACCTCGATCTCGACAGCCGCCATGACAACACGCTCGTCTATGAAACCATAGGCGGCCGCAAGACCTACCAAGTGATCGTCGGCGACAGCTGGGCCGAACTGCTCGGAAATTACACGACCCTGACCGGCCGGCAGCCGCTGCCCCCGCGCTGGGCCTTCGGCAACTTCGCCAGCCGCTTCGGCTATCACAGCGAAGCCGAGGCGCGTCGAACGCTGGACCTCTACGCGGTCAACGGCATTCCGGTGGATGCCATCATTTTCGACCTGTACTGGTTCAGCAAGGAAATCAAGGGCAACATGGGTGATCTGGCATTTCGCAAGGAGGATTTCCCCGATCCCAAACTCATGATTGCCGATTTCAACAAACGCGGCGTCAAGACAGTGCTCGTGACCGAGCCATTTATCCTGACCACCTCGAAGCGCTGGAACGAAGCCGTGCAGGAAAAAATCCTCGCGACCGACAAGGCCGGCAAACCCTTCACCTATGACTTCTACTTCGGCCATACCGGCCTGATCGATATCTTTGGCGACGCCGGGCGGAACTGGTTCTGGAACATTTACAAGGACCTGGCCAAGGAAGATGGCGTGGCCGGCTGGTGGGGCGACCTGGGCGAGCCGGAAGTCCATCCCGCCGACCTCCAGCACGCGACGGGCTCGGCCGATCAGGTGCACAACATCTACGGGCACAACTGGGCCAGGTTGATTGCCGACGGTTACCGCAAGGATTTCCCGGAACGGCGTCCATTCATTCTGATGCGCTCCGGTTATTCCGGCTCCCAGCGTTTCGGTTTGATCCCGTGGTCGGGCGACGTCAATCGTAGTTGGGGCGGGCTGCAATCGCAACCTGAAATCGCTTTGCAGATGGGTATGCAGGGCATGGCCTATATGCACTCCGACCTTGGCGGCTTCGCCAACCCCAACCTGGACGATGAACTTTATACGCGTTGGCTGCAATACGGCGTGTTCCAACCGGTATTCCGGCCCCACGCGCAGGAAGAAGTACCGTCCGAGCCGGTCTATCGCGATGCGCCGACCATGGAACTGGCGAAGCAGGCGGTTCTATTGCGCTACAGCCTGATGCCTTACAACTATACCCTGGCTTTCGAAAACAGCCGAACCGGCATGCCGCTGATGCGTCCGTTGTTCTTCGCCGAGCCGGGCAATGAGGCACTGGAGGCCGATGCGCAATCCTATATGTGGGGCGATGCTTTCCTGGTGACGCCTATCGTCAAGCCGGGTGTGAAAGAACAGCCGGTTTATTTCCCTGCCGGTAGCAATTGGATCGATTTCTATTCCGGGACAGTTCAGGCCGGCGGTACCAGCGCCAATGTTGCCGTGGCGCCGGAACACATCCCGGTGTATGTCAAAGGCGGCGCCTTTGTGCCGATGATCGCGCCGATTGCCAACACGACGCATTATTCGACCCGAAACTTCACGCTGCACTACTATTTTGACGAGACGGTCAAGGCAAGCAGCGGTGAATTGTACGACGACGACGGCAAGACTCCGAATGCTGCCGACAAAGGTGAATTCGAGCTCATGCACTTCACCGCCGCCCGCACCGGGAAGGCATTGACAATCTCACTGGCTGCCGAACAGGGCAGGCATTTTCGCGCCGGCGGCGGCACGCTGGAATTGGTGATGCACAATATTGCCGTCAGGCCGGACGCAGTCAAGCTCGACGGCCACGCCTTGCCTTATCAATGGGTCGCTGCCGGGAAGACGCTGCAAGTAAGGCTGCCCTGGCAGAGAAGCAAGCAGCGCACACTGGAAGTTGGCCTGGCGGGCAAACAAGAGCCGTAATTTTGCCAAGGGAGACTGTACAATTCGTGCTGCAGCGTCACGGCTGGCGATAATCGTATTCCATAACCGGTGAATGTGATCGTTTGATATGAGCTTTCCAGAGAAAACCAGTCTCAACGCCTATTCGGGCGGCCCGCGCCTGCTGGCCGACATCGGCGCCACGCGTGCGCGCTTCGCCCTGGAAACCAGCCCCGGCAATTTTGATGCCGTCAGCGTTTTCAATTGCGACGAATACGCCGGCATCGTGCCGCTCGTGCACGCCTACCTCGCCAAGCATGTCGGACTCAAGCTGCACCATGCGGCATTTGCGATTGCCAATCCGGTCGATGGCGACCAGGTGCGCATGACCAATCGCGACTGGAGTTTCTCCATCGAGGCCGTGCGCCGCGAATTCGGCCTGCATACTCTGTTGATCGTCAACGGCTTTACCGCGCTGGCCATGTCCCTGCCCGGACTGCAGGAAAAAGACCGCATGCAGATAGCCGGCGGCACACCCGTTCCCAAGTCCGTGATCGGCGTGCTTGGCCCCGGCACCGGCCTCGGTGTGTCGGGCTTGATCCCAACTTCGGACGGCTTCGTCACGCTGGGCAGCGAAGGCGGACACGTGAACTTTGCGCCCTGCGACGAGCGCGAATTCGCCATCCTGCAATACGCCTGGAGCGAATGGACCCACGTTTCAGCCGAGCGGCTCATTTCCGGTCCGGGCATCGAAATCATTTACCGTGCACTGGCCGAGCGAAACAAAGTCAAGGCGCCGCCGCGCACGGCGCAGGAAGTCATGCGCGGCGCGCTCGATCAGGCCGATCCGCTGTGCGTCGAAACGCTCGAATGTTTTTGCGGCATGCTGGGCAGCTTCAGCGCCAATCTGGCCGTCACGCTCGGCGCCGTCGGCGGCATCTACATCGGCGGCGGCATTGTGCCGCAAATGGCCGAGTGGTTTGCCAAATCCACATTCCGTTCACGCTTTGAAGCAAAAGGACGTTTCACATCCTATCTGGCGCAGATTCCGACCTACGTCATCACCACGCCGAATCCGGCTTTCTACGGTGTCTCGGCAATTTTGTCGGAGCATTTGCGCGGCAAAAATAGCGACAACTCGCTGATGGAAAGAATTGCGCAACTACAGGACGAGCTGCCTCCGGCAGAGCGGCGGGTTGCCAAGCTGGTGCTGGAAAATCCGCGCACCGTCGTCAACGAAGCGATCGCCGAAATTGCCCGCTGGGCCGACGTCAGCCAGCCGACCGTGATCCGCTTTTGCCGTTCGCTCGGCTTCCTCGGCCTGTCCGACTTCAAGCTCAAGTTTGCCAGCAGCCTGACCGGTACCATCTCGGTGCGCCATAGCCAGGTACGCATGAGCGACAGTACGCACGACCTGAGCGCCAAGGTGATCGACAACACCGTCTCAGCCATTCTCAATTTCCGCGATCAACTTGACGTGCGGTCGCTCGATCAGGCAATTGCCCTGCTGCGCAAGGCCAAGCGCGTGGAATTCTATGCCATGGGCAACGCCCGCGTGGCGGCGCTCGACGGCCAGCACAAGTTTTTTCGCTTCCGCATTCCGACCTCGTTGCATGCCGATTCCTATCTGTTCTCGATGGCGGCGGAATTGCTCAAGCCCGGCGACGTCGCCATCGTGATATCGAATTCGGGCAAGCTGCCGGAACTGGTCAAGGCGGCCGAGACGGCACGCAATGCCGGCGCCGATGTGATTGCCATTGCCCCGAGCCAGTCTCCATTGGCCAAGAAATCCACGGTGTGTCTGGCCGTCAATCATGGCGAAGACAGCACGCTGTTCCTTTCGATGATCTCGCGCTTCCTGCAGCTCTTGTTCATCGACATCCTCTCGGTCGGCCTGTCGCTTGATTCGCAGGCAGTCGATGGCGAAGAGGGGCGCGGCTCCGGTGGCACCTTGATGATCTCCCATCTCGATAGCTGAACCTTTCGGAGCCATTTGCGTCTCGCGGCGGCGCCGATTTGTCGGGGCGGTTTTGTCCCGTATTGCGCTCACCCTTGTACGCGCAACTTCCATTAGTTAGGCGATACCCGGCAATTCGATGCCTGGTAGCAACCTCACGCACAGTGGGGCTCAACACGGTAGATCTATCCACCAAAACCAATAAGCTGTCATGGCAAGCACCACATCACGAGCACTTCACTGCCGGTGCGCAAATTAATTGTGTAGTTGAGATACTAAAGGTGCATTTCTCATGACAATAATGGCGGAAAAATTGTACTGGCGATAATGTTTTACATTTTCCGTTCGGCGCGGAGTGAGATACTAAATTCATTAAAAACGAGCAAAATCATGATATTGGCGTGGCACGGCTTAATTTAATTCGCAAAAAAGCTGGATGAAACTTCCTTAACGTACATTTATGTAGTATTGTTACATCCGTAGGCTTTTGGCCGATGGAGCCGCCCAATGGGGTACCTCGGCTGCGCGACAAATTTCCAAAACAAGAACCAGGATTGAGAATCAAGGGCAAAACGAGACAATGAACGATACCTCGAGACAAGGCCAGGCATTTTCCAGTGGCGCGCGCCTGCTGGCGGACATAGGCGGCACCAACGCGCGTTTCGCACTCGAAACGGCACCGCATTGCTTTGAAGCCGTGACGGTGTTGCCATGTAACGCCTACCCGCGCCTGCAAGATGCCATCGCCGTATTTCTCGCCAGTCCGGCAGTGAAGAATGTGCAAACTGCTCCGATACGCCAGGCAGCCATCGCGATTGCCAACCCGGTCGATGGCGACACGGTGCAAATGACAAATCATCATTGGGTATTTTCGATCGATGCATTGCGTGCCGAACTCGATCTTGACAACTTGGTGGTGGTCAACGACTTCACGGCATTGGCCATGGCCTTGCCGCATCTTTCCGCGCAACAGAAGTTAAAAATCGGTGGCGGCACCGCACAGGCGGGGAAAACGATCGGCTTGATCGGAGCCGGCACGGGTTTGGGCGTATCGGGGATTATTCCGGCAGGCGACCATTGGTTACCTTTAAGCAGCGAGGGCGGACATGCGACTTTTTCGCCTTTCGACGAAGACGAAGTGGCGATCCTGCGCTTTTGCTGGCGTGAATATCAGCACGTATCGGCAGAGCGCCTGCTCTCCGGCATGGGCCTGGAAATCATCTATCGCGCATTGTGCGACATCGACGACCAATCCGGTGCGGAATCGCTTGATGCTGCCGAGATCGGTCGCCGCGCCGTCGACGGCTCAAGCGCAGTATGCGTGCGCACGGTCGAAACATTTTGTGCCATGCTCGGCACAGTTGCCGGCAATGTCGCCATGACCCTGGGGGCAGTCGGCGGCATGTACATCGGCGGCGGCATCGTGCCGCGCTTCGGTAGTTTGTTCGTCAATTCGGCGTTCAGGGCGCGCTTCGAAGCCAAGGGCAGATTTTCCAATTACCTGTCGCAGATTCCTACCTACCTGATCACTGCAGAATATCCGGCCTTCCTCGGTGTTTCCGCATTGCTGGCGGAGAAGTTGCACAGTCGGCGCGGGTGAGCACGCGTCGCCTTCGTCGCCTGCGCGTCATACAATAGCGTAATACAAAAATGACGCCGGCCAGGTCGTTCCCCATTCCGTATCTAGAAACTGACCATGTCCAATTCAGATAGACTTGCCCAGCCCTCCGCCGGTGCGCCATGGTGGCGCGAAGCCGTGATCTACCAGGTATATCCGCGCAGTTTCTTCGACACCAACGGCGACGGCGTCGGCGATTTGTCCGGCATTACGGCCAAGCTCGATTACATCGCCAAGCTTGGTGTCGACATCGTGTGGATTTCGCCTTTCTTCACCTCGCCGATGAAAGATTTCGGCTATGACGTCGCAGACTATTGCAATGTCGATCCGTTATTTGGCACGCTGGCAGACTTCGATCGCCTCATTGGGCGCGCGCACGAGCTGGGCTTGAAGATCATGATCGACCAGGTGCTATCGCATACGGCAGATACGCATCCGTGGTTTGTCGAAAGCCGCAAAAGCCGCGAAATCCACGATAACGCGAAGGCCGACTGGTACGTCTGGGCCGACCCGCGCCCCGACGGTACGCCGCCCAACAACTGGCTCGCCGTATTCGGCGGTTCGGCCTGGCAATGGGATGCGCGCCGCCGTCAATACTACATGCACAATTTCCTGGTCAGCCAGCCGCAGATGAATTTCCATCATCCGGATGTGCAGCAGGCGCATCTGGACAATATCCGGTTTTGGCTCGAACGCGGCGTAGACGGTTTCCGCATGGATGCCTGCAATTTCCACTTTCATGACCGGCAACTGCGTGACAATCCGCCCGCGCTGCAGCGCGACAGCATGACCGTGTCCGATTCCAATCCCTATGGCATGCAGGCCCACGTGCACGACAAGACGCAGCCGGAAAATGTCGCCTTCCTGGTCCGGTTGCGCAGTCTGCTCGATGAATTCGGCGCGATTTCCATCGGCGAGATTGGCGCCGACGATTCACTTGCCGTGATGGCCGAGTACACTGCCGGCGGCGACAAGCTGCATATGGCCTACAGCTTCAACCTGCTTACTGCAGATGGCTCGGCGCGCCATATCCGCACCCAGGTCGAGCAATTCGAAGCGCGCGTCAAGGGCGGCTGGGCTTCGTGGTCAGTCGGCAATCATGACAGCATGCGCGTCGCCACGCGCTGGGCCAAGGGCCAGCCAACGCCTGCGCAGAGCAAGGTGGTGCTCGCCATGCAATTGGCGCTCAAGGGGACGCCCTGCCTGTATCAAGGTGATGAACTGGCATTGACCGAAGCCGACATCGCCTTCGAGGATTTGCAAGACCCCTATGGCATCACGTTCTGGCCCGAATTCAAAGGGCGCGACGGTTGCCGCACGCCCATGCCGTGGAGCGATGTGGATGTGCAGGCCGGATTCACCAGCGGCAAACCGTGGCTGCCGGTGCCTGCCGAGCATCGTGCGCTGGCCGTCGGCGCGCAAGAGTCCAAGCCGGATTCCCTCCTCACTTTCGCCCGCAGCTTGATTGCCTGGCGCAAGAAAATCCCGCAATTGACTCGGGGAGAGATTGCTTTTTTTGATGCGCCTGAACCGGTCCTTGCATTCAAACGCAGCCTGCCGGGGGAAAACTGCATCCTGGCCGCCTTCAATCTTGGTGCAACCGCCATCGATTTTCAATGGCAAGATGCCGCCGACGCACGCGCTGTCGACGGACACTTCCTGCCGGGGGAAAAACAGGGCGATCTGCTTCGATTGCCGCCCTTTGGCGCCTGGTTCGGCGAGCTCGATGCCGCCCGCGTTCTATGATGAAATAGTCAGCCTCGATTGAATCCGGGGAATACTTCCGTTATATTTTGTCTGTTCGGTCGGTATTGAATTGGGATGTTCCAATTTGGACGGCCGTGCCCAACTCAATGTCAACGGGAAGAACGATGAAAATAATACGCACAGTAGCCATTTCGTGGGCCATCATGCCGCTCGCATTTCTGTCAGCGACGGCTTATGCGCAGACACCTTCTACCTCGGCCTCGGCAAAAGCAGATACGCAGGCCGTTGTTCCTGCTGCGGCTCCGGCCACGGGTGGACGTCTCGCTTGCGACGAATTGAAACAGGCGATTGCTGCGAAATTGGCGGCGCACGGCGTCAAGCAATACACGCTCGAAATCGTCGATGCCGCACAAACAAGCGATGGAAAAATCGTCGGCCAATGTGACGGCGGCAAGAGCAAATTGGTCTACACCAAAGGCGCGGGCCCAGCGGCTCCTTCAAAATAGCCTCGCCACTCTTGCCTGTTCCTCTTTATGCAATGCGGCGTTGCGCGCCGCATTAATGGGCAGGTTCGGTGCAATGGCGATTCATGCGAGTGCCCGGGCCAAAGCAAAAATCGCTGCTGGTCGAATTTCCTCGAATCGTTGATTTGCATCAATGGGGATCATTGTAATCGGGGTCTCGCTTTGCTATATGTTAGATAGGCTGGCACATATAGGAGACCGTCATGCGAGCGATTCATGTCAAGGAATTGCATGTCCCGAAAAGCCCGAACCTGTTTGCGTTTTTTGTCGGTGAAGCATTGTGGGCCGGCATTGCTCTATTCTTCTTTCTGGTTTCCTGGGTGGTAAGCGGAAGGGAAAATATCCAGGATCTGGGTGGCATGATCACGCTGATCGTGTTGCTGCTCGCGATGGCAGTTGGTGCGGTAGCTGCAGCGTTGACCAAGCCGAAGGACTAAGAATCCGTTTTACAAACGACTTCCGGATTCACCACAAAGGCGGAACCCTCTGCCTCACAGCTGCGCAATCCGCTAGGCCTGACGCCACAGGAAGCCGGAAAGCATCCTGCTGACAAACGCGCCGCCGAGCATCCCTGCTGCAAGCCCGCCGCCGGCAACAATTGTGATCGTCAGGAAAAGCAGCAGCGGCATGGTGGCACGCTGTATGTCTGCGCCGAGACCTAGTTCTCCCAACGAGCCTGCAATTGCGCCGCCGATCACCATGGCCAATACCATGGCCGGAATAGCCAATGCAGCGGCACCCAAGGTGGCAAACCAGCGCGCCAAATTGAACCGGTCCGACGCACGACGCAAGCCAGCAACCAGCGCCCTGGTTGTCCAATAGGCAAGCAATGTCGCGCACAGCATGCCGACGACGATAGGCACGTAAATGAGATTTTCCAATTCTGCCGCTCCAGTCTGTTTCCGTCAGCACATCCTAACGCGGCTTGCACCCCGTTACTTGATCTGGATCAAGACAGCGCGTGAAGCAAGGCCCAATACTTCGATGGCACATGAATGACCGGCGGGCCAATTGCCTGGCGCCTTGCGTCAATGATTGCTGTCGAGACGCGGAGTTCACTACAACTCGCTTGACCGGGCGCGACTCGGTGACTGGAATGAAATATGAAAACACGTTACAAGCGTTTGACACTGGTAGGGGCGGGATTGGCGATGCTCGGCGTATCCGCGTGGCTGATCCTGGGTGCATTTCAAAAGAACCTGGTTTTCTTCTTTACGCCGACGCAGATACTGGCCGGAGAATCACCGCATGGACGCAGTTTTCGTGTCGGCGGCATGGTGCAAGGCGGCAGCCTTGTGCATGAACCCGGTGGCTTGGTCTGGAGCTTCGTCGTGACCGATATGGCGCATACCGTACATGTCCGCTACCGCGGCATCCTGCCCGACCTGTTCAAGGAAGGCAAGGGCGTCGTCGCCGAAGGCAAACTCGGCGCCGAGGATGTTTTTGAGGCAGAGCAGGTATTGGCCAAGCACGATGAAAACTATATGCCGCCCGATGCGGCCTATGCGCTCAAAAAGGGAGCGGAATCCAATCGCAACAGCCAACAAATTGCTGCTCAGCCTGGTTCGCATCCAACCATGCAGGCGGCCACGCAGAATGCAGACGCCAAATGATTCCTGAACTTGCCAATTTCTCCCTGATGCTGGCCCTGTGCCTGGCTCTCGCGCAGGGTATTCTTCCCATCGTCGGTTCGTTCCGCGGCAACCGGCGTTGGGTTGCGCTGGCGCGGCCGACAGCGGTCGGGCAGTGCGTCTTCGTCACAATTGCGTTTGCCGCCCTGGTCTATTCGTTTGCCGGCAATGATTTTACCGTTGCCTACGTTGCTTCCAATTCCAACTCGATGCTGCCAATTTACTACCGCATCGCCGGCACGTGGGGTGGCCACGAAGGTTCGCTATTGCTCTGGATTGAAATGTTGTCCCTGTGGACGTTGGCCGTCGCATTGTTGAGCCGCCGCCTGCCTGACGAGACCGTGGCGCGCGTGATCGGCGTGATGGGTCTGATCAGTATCGGTTTCCTGTGTTTTCTCTTGTTCACTTCCAATCCGTTCGACCGCCTCCTACCGGGTGCGGCCGACGGCAATGACTTGAATCCCTTGTTGCAAGACTTTGGCATGATCGTGCATCCGCCCTTGCTGTATATGGGATATGTCGGCTTCTCGGTGGCTTTTGCGTTTGCCATCGCTGCCCTGATGAGCGGCCAGCTCGATGCTGCGTGGGCGCGCTGGTCGCGGCCCTGGACGCTGGTGGCCTGGATGTTCCTGACGCTGGGCATTTTCCTCGGCAGCTTCTGGGCTTATTACGAGCTCGGTTGGGGCGGCTGGTGGTTTTGGGACGCGGTGGAAAATGCCTCGTTCATGCCGTGGCTGGTCGGCACGGCCTTGATCCACTCGCTATCGGTAACGGAAAAGCGCGGCAGCTTCAAGAACTGGACCGTGCTGCTCGCCATTGTGGCATTCTCGCTGTCGCTGCTCGGAACCTTCCTGGTGCGCTCCGGCGTCCTGACTTCGGTGCATGCCTTTGCTACCGATCCACGGCGCGGGCTGTTCATCCTGATTTTCCTCGCCATCGTCATCGGCGGCTCGCTCACGCTCTATGCCTTCCGTGCACCCAAGGTCGGCCTGGGCGGGCGCTTTGCCCTGGTCTCGCGCGAATCGATGCTACTGGTAAATAACGTCCTGCTACTGGCGGCCGCAGCCACAGTGTTCCTCGGCACGCTCTATCCGCTGTTCCTCGATGCCTTGAACCTCGGCAAAATATCGGTCGGCCCGCCGTATTTCGAGACCGTGTTTGTGCCGCTGATGATTCCCGTATTGCTGCTGATGGCAATCGGGCCGTTCGTCAACTGGAAGTCTGCGTCACTGAGTAATATCGCGCATCGCCTGCGCTGGATCGCCGTGGCGACATTGGTAATCGCATTGGCCGCCAGGCTGGTCCTCGCGCCGTCCATGCTGGCCCTGCTCGGATTGACCCTGGCGGCCTGGATTCTGCTTGCTACGGCTTCCCACCTGATCGAACGGTTGCGCCATGCGGCGGCCGGGACCTCTCTCTGGCGTCGCATCGTCAGCCAGCCGCGCAGCTATTGGGGCATGATCGTGGCGCATGCCGGGATCGGCATTTTCGTCGTCGGTATCACCATGGTCAAGGGCATGGAAACCTCGAACGACGTCAACATGCGTGTTGGCGACACCACCATGGCGGGCGGCTATATCTTCCGGTTCACCGACCTGCAACGCGTCAACGGGCCCAACTACACGGCCATGCGCGGTGTATTCGAAGTCACGCACGACGGCGCCAAGGTAGCAACCATGGCACCGGAAAAGCGCTTGTTCACCGTGCAGCAAATGCCGATGACCGAGGCCGCCATCGATCGCGGCTTCACGCGTGACCTGTATATCTCGCTAGGCGAGGCTGCAGAAAGCGGCGCATGGGTCGTGCGCGTGCAACACAAACCATTCGTCAGCTGGATCTGGGGCGGCTGCCTGATCATCGCGTTTGGCGGCTTGCTCGCCGCGTCCGACCGGCGCTATCGGCTTGCCGCGCGCCGGCGTGCGCCGCAAATCGCGCGAGTCATTGAAATCGACGTGCTGGCCTGAGACAAACATCATGAAACGTGTCCTGTTATCCCTCATGCCGCTGGCGGGCTTCCTGTTGCTCGCCTGGTTTCTCGTGGTTGGCCTGCACCGCGATCCGCGCGCCATTCCTTCTCCCCTGGTCGGCAAGGCTGCACCGGCTTTCACGCTGAGCCAACTGAAGACACCGGAAAAGAATTTCTCGCCACTGGAAATGCAAGGCAAGGTTTGGCTGCTCAACGTCTGGGCCTCGTGGTGCGTCGCCTGCCGCGAAGAACATCCGGTACTGCTCGACTTTTCCCGGCTCGGCATCGTGCCCATCATGGGCCTTAACTACAAGGACGGACGCAAGGATGGCGTCGACCTGCTAAACCAGTTCGGCGATCCGTACAACCTGTCGGCGTTCGATGCGGACGGCAGGGTGGGCATCGACTATGGTGTGTATGGCGTTCCCGAAACCTTCGTCATCGACAAACGTGGCGTGATCCGTTACAAGCAAACCGGACCGGTCACGCCGGAATTCATCAACAAGACGTTGCTGCCGCTGATTCGGGAACTCAATAATGCTTAAGACTCTGATGCGCGTGGTATTGCTGTGTGCCGGGCTGGCATCCATCCCGGCCATTGCCGACATTGCCCAGCCGGTGGCGCGCGACCCGCAACTGGAAGCCCGTGTGACAGCATTGACGCAGGAGCTGCGCTGCCTGGTGTGCCAGAACCAGACCATAGCCGATTCCCATGCCGACCTGGCCATCGATCTGAAAAACCAGGTGCGCGAAAAACTGGCGCAGGGCGTATCGGAAAAGGAAATCACCGACTACATGGTGCAGCGCTACGGCGATTTCGTGCTGTATCGCCCGCCCATGAAGAGCACGACCTGGCTCCTGTGGATCGGGCCGTTTCTGATTCTGTTCGGCGGCATCGCCGTGCTGGCGCGGATGATCGCAAGCAGGCGGGTGGCCATTGAAGCCTTGCCCGAACAAGACATGCGACATGCGGCGGCATTGCTGGCCAACGCACCTGAAAAGAAGGAAGCACCATGATCACCTTTATTGTTGCTGCAGGCGTGATGCTGGCCGGCGCTATGGCGTTCGTATTGCCGACGCTGCTGCGCAAGGAACGCGGCGACACCGTCTCTGCCCGGCGCAACGACCTCAATCTGGACGTGTTGCGCGATCAATTGCAAGAACTTGATGTCGACCGTGCCGGCGGCGCCATCAGCGAGACCGACTATGCCGGCGCGCGCCAGGAGCTGGAACGGCGCGTCGTCGAGGACGTTCGGCCCGATGTGACAGCTGCCGCCGCAATGGTTGCGCCAGGCAGCAAGCGCGGGGTTGCCGTACTAGCGGGCATCGCCATGCCGGCCTTGGCAGTCGGCTTGTATGTCTTGCTGGGAAATCCAGCCGCGCTCAGTCCCCAGATAGCGTCGCAGGATGAGCAGGCACATGCAGTCAATGCCGGTCAAATCAACGCCATGGTCGAGAAACTGGCCAATCACCTGAAGGAAAAGCCCGACGACGTCGAGGGCTGGGGCATGTTGGCACGCTCCTACAATACCTTGGGCCGCTTCGCCGATGCCGCAGACGCCTATGCTCACCTGGAAAAACTGGTGCCGCCGAGCGCCGACCTGCTGGCCGACCATGCCGATTCCCTGGCCATGGCGCAAAACAAGAGCCTGTTCGGCGAACCGGAGAAAATGATCGAAAGAGCGCTGGTACTCGACCCGAATCACGTCAAGGCGCTGGCCTTGGCGGGCGGGGTCGCGTTTGAACGCAAGGATTATCGCCGGGCCATTGCACAGTGGAAGAAATTGCAGCCGCTGGTCACTCAGGATTCGGACATGGCACAGTCGGTGGCCGGCAGTATCGCGGAAGCGGAACAACTGGCAGGCATGCCGCCGAGCACAACGCAAGTAGATGCCAAGCTAGACAGCGTGCCGGCCAATTCAGGCAAGAATGTCATTGCCGCGAATGCGAACCGCGAGGTTTCAGGTACTGTGGAACTCGATCCCGCGCTGCGTTCCAAAGTTGCCGACTCGGATACAGTGTTCATCTTTGCCCGTGCCGTCAACGGCCCGCGCTTTCCATTGGCGGTATTGCGCAAGGAGGTCAAGGATTTGCCTGCCAAATTCACGCTTGACGACAGCATGAGCATGACGCCCGATGCCAAGCTGTCCGGCTTTCCACTCTTGATCGTCGGTGCGCGCATTTCCAAAAGCGGCAGCGCCACACCAAGTCCCGGCGACCTGGAAGGCGTGCTCGATCAAGTCAAGAACGGCACCCAAGGTTTGAAGATCCGCATCGGTTCATTGCGCCAGTAGGCTGTGCGCAAGAGGTCGCACAAGGCGGTGCATGGCATGCACCTTCGCACTGACCGCCGAATCCTTCACAGCGCAATCCAGCCGCGCAAAAAAATCGCCCCTGGGAAGGGGCGATTGCTTCAGTTGCTGCAATTGAAGCAAGGGGAGGCGCATCAACAAATCATGACGTGCCATGCATGGCGGCGTGCCACGGAGAGATCAATTATTTCTTTACCGCGATCGCGGCGTCCTCGATCAACAGGGCGTAAGCGTATCCGCTGCCGAAGTCGCGGTTGATGGTTACCTTCCCGGTAACCGTCACCTGGTCGCCCACCTCCGCGTTCTGCTTCGTGGTGACAACCAGATCGTTCGCGGGGGCTTCGCCGGTTCCATCCTTGATATGGATCCAGTTCTTGCCCATGATGTCGTGGTTGACCTTCACCACTTTGCCCTCGACAACGATGGTCTGGCCATTCAAGGCAACCTTGTCTTGATACAGGGCGGCGATGGATTTGGCCCTCGCGTCTGCTGCCAGTGCCTGCGCTGACATGGCACTGCAAACGAGGAACAGTCCTGCACTTGCCCAACGTGATAGTTTCATGACTCTTCCTTTTGGAGTGTTCCCAACCCGGCGCAAGATACAAATCGCAAACTGCCAGCAATTCACGTGTTAAAAAAATTCTACGCCGCCAACTTCTTTGCGTCCATTGTGCACCGACTTCGTACATAGTGGGCGCGTGCAACATTATTCGTCCGGGTCGACGTATTCCTTGGGCAAGTGATGTGCAATACCCTTGTGACAGTCGATACAGACTTTGCCTTCGGCTTGCGCCTGCATATGTTTCTTGTGCGGTGTGGCCTTTTGCAATTCGGGACTCATGGCGTCGAAGTTGTGGCAATTGAGGCATTCGCGCGATCCCGATGCTTTCATCCTCGCCCATTCGTCTGTTGCCAGTCGCATGCGATTGGCCTCGAATTTTTCTTTGGTGTCGATACTGCCGGTCAGCTTGCCCCAGACTTCCAGGCTGGCCCTGGCTTTGCGTATCATCTTGTGAGTCCATTCCTTCGGCACATGACAGTCGGAACAGATTGCCCGGACGCCGGTCCGATTCGAATAATGGATGGTTTCCTTGTATTCCTGGTATACGTTGTCGCGCATTTCATGGCAACTGATGCAGAACTCCAGCGTGTTGGTTTTCTCCAGACCGGTATTGAAGCCGCCCCAGAAAACGATGCCACCGACAAAGCCGACCAACAGCAAGGTCAATAATGAATACTTTGCGCTAGGCTTTCTCAGCGCTTGCCAGCATCGCTTGACGATCCCGGGCTTGCCTTCAATATCTGCCATTCTTGATTCTCCAATAATGCATTATGCTGCGTTCAACGAACAACGGACGGCGATGGGACAGCCGTCCGCTTCATTCATAACGCTTACAAGCTCGCAAAGCTGTAGCGATAGGCGACGTAGATTGAGGTCGCGTTATATGTGGGGCTGCTCTGATTGCTTGGCATCACACTGGTCGGCGAATAACCCATCTGATAAGCGTTGTAGATGTAGTCGCTCGCGTTGAGGTGCTGGAACTGGACGCCGAAGCGTACCTGGCTCTGTGGGCTGTAGGCGTATGCGCCGGAGAACTTGAACATCGCAACTTTGCTCGTGATGTCAGGCGTTGCTCCGCAGTTGTACCCCGAGGTCGTGTAAGAACCGTTGGGCTGCACGCCGGGCACTGCGCATACAGCCGTGCTGCCACCGGGCAGGGAACTGTTCCAGCCGGTCGTGCTGTCCGTATACATCAAGTCTGCGGCCAGGCTCAGCTTGTCGTTCATCAACCCAGCTTGCCGGTATCCGACGCCAATCGTGAAATCTTTGTCCGCATAGTCAGTCTGGAAAGTTGTAGTCGCAATTGACGTTGCATGCCGACCGTTCTCGCTGTACAGCTCGCGTTCCTTGTGCTGTGCTGTGGCATAAGCCGAGAAGCTGCCCTTTTCACTGACCTGGTAAACACTGTCCAGATTGACGCTCCACGAACTTCCGTTTTGCACGCCGAAAGTCGACTCGTCATAGTTGTCCTTGGTGTACTTGCCGCTCAGGCTAACATTGAACTTGTCGTTGGCTTGCCAGTTGGCCCCTGCCTTGAATAGCTGCTCCTTGCGTGATGCGTCAAAAAAGGCGATGTAGCCAAGGTTTTCGTAACCTTCGCCGTCCTGCTGTGCCGACAGCGGTGTGTAGTAACCGGTCAGCAAGTCGGCTTTCCGGTTAGCGTAGCTGTAGCCGGCATTGACGCTCAGGTCGTCCGATGGTTTGTACTTGTAGGTCGCGCCAATCTTGTTTTCCGTGCTTTGCGGTACCTGCACGCAAGACGTGGTCGTTCCATAGTAACCGGCAACGGTGCTGCCTGCAGGCGCCGAACCGTAGATCAGGCCGGCATTGTTGGCCAAGGCCGAGTCACACCAGCGTTCGACTTTTTCATAGCCATAGGCAAGGCGTATGCTCTGTCCATGGCTGATCTTGTAGTCGGCGCTCAGGTCGAGGTTGGTCTTTCTGTTGCTCAAAGGAGTATTGACTGCCGTATCGTACGGGTTGCCCGGTGGCGGGCTTTGCACGCCGCCGGCACCTACGCCTGCACCATCGAGGCTGAACCAGCTATACGCATTGGCGGCAGTGCGGTTGTCGCGTTCGTTGTATTTGAAAGCTGCGGCAAGCGTCAAATCCTTGGTCGTTTGATTGACCAGCTTCAAATCGGCGTGCGTCGTGACCACCAAACCCTGGAGCGAATTTTGCGGCAAACCGTAAGTCAGGTTGTCCACTGTTCCAAGCACGTTCACGTATTGTTCGTTTTGGATATTGCTGCCATATGAGAGTCCGCCAGTCAGCTTCGTGCTTGGCGTAAAGGCATAGCCGCCGGACAGATTGCCCTGCACAAAGGTATTGTTTGGTGCCGTGCTGAGTGCATTGACTGGATAGGCGCTGCCGGCAAAGGACCCATTTGGACCCGCGTTCGCCGCGTTGCCAGGCAACCCGGAAGTGCCGACATAGGGACTGGTCCAGCTCACTTCACTATTGTTGTCGTGAAATATCGATGCATACACGCTGGCTGTCAGATGCGCTGGTCCGCTGATCCAATTGGTCGACAATTCCATCGAGTCGGTGACATAATCGGTCGGATTGGCCAGCATGACAGGCGCTTCGCCCTTGGCGTAAAAGGTCCCGCCGTAAGTGGGTACCAGGATACCCGCGCCGACAGGGCCCATGGTGGCAAAGCCATCAGAGCCTGCCGAAATCAGTTTGGCGCCACTCTGCACCAGGCGGTTGTAATCGAACTGCAGCGACCATCCCTTGGCGACGATGACACCCATCGTCAAACCGGTATTGGTGCGGCCTGAATAGATATTCTCGTCGTGGAAATCAGCTTGCTGGGTGGGGCTGAGCGCCTGGGTTCCGTACGAGGTGGTAGGCGGGGCAGTCAAAACAGCCTGCCCGCCGGTTCCCACCTTGTTGTAGGGCGTATTCGTGTTGATAAAGCCAAAGTTGCCTGGCAAGGAAAAGGCATTGCTGCCCATCGCACCCAGGAAAGGCGTCTGGAATGAATCGGTGATGTAATGCGTCAACTGATCGGCATGCAGCCCGAAATTCCACAGCCCCTGATTGGCAACGTCAAAACCGAATTCACGTGATGTCGTCCCCAGATCCTTGCCATATACGCTGTAGCGCGTGGTGCCTTCGGCGTAGCCGTCCCCACCCTTGATACTCAGGTTGCCGATGGCTGTTCCGCCAGCCTTGTTCAGGCCGTTGTACTCGCCGAACTTGTCGGAACTGCTCGACACATCGTTGACGCCGATTTCCACATAATTAGTGGGTTGAGTCAAGGCCTTCACGTCAGGGCTGTCGTCTGCCCTTGCGACCATTGGCGCCAAGGCCATGGTCAGCAGGGCGGCTTGTACGGCAAGCGCAAGCGCGCTGACCGAAACGTTCATCTTGGTAGCTTTCATTCTGCATTCTCCCTAACGTTGCAAGTAGGCGCCGGCCGGACTGTTCGAGCCGTGGACCATGACGTGGCAATTCATGCAGGAGCGGCCCGCGGCGCTTGATCCGACACCGGCTGTGCCAGGAACCGGAGCTGCGGCAGAAGCATTTGCGCCTGTAGAAGTCTTTCCTCCCTTGACGACGCCCGGGCTACCGACGATGCCTGAACCGGCATACTGGACGCCACCAACGTTCGGACCGTAGAAGGCCTGGCTGTTATGTGGGCCGTCATGGCAGTCGTCACACAGGAAGGGCGCGCGCGATTTCAAGAGCGGAGTCAGATTCGAGCCGTGAGGTGTATGGCAGTTCATGCAATCTTCGGCAGCAGGCTGGTGTTCCCACAGGAAGGGGCCGCGCTTTTCGGCATGGCAGGTGAAACAGGTTTCGCGCACAGTGTTCTTCTTGAGCAGCTTGGGACCGACAGAACCGTGTGGATTGTGGCAATCGGAGCAGATCACTTTGCCGGCATCAATTGGATGTGTCGAAATCTTGTGGCTGTCTGCGCGTTGTTCCTTGTGGCAGGTGAAGCACACTTCCGTCTGCGTAGTGCGGTTGCGCACGGTATCGACCGGTTGGTGAATCTTGTGGCAATCGTTGCAGGCCAAGCCGTTGCTTTGATGCTGGCTGCCTTCCCATTCGCCGCGCTTGGCGCCCTTGTGGCAGGTCAGGCATTGCTCACCGCGCACTTTATCGTCAGACGGCGCATAGACACCTTTGTTGAACACGACATCCGGGCGCGGACGTTGTTGGCTGCTTGGATCGCCCTTCAAGTGGGCCGCGCTTTCACCGTGGCAGGCCTGGCAGCTTGGTGTGCGGCCATCGGCCTTCACGCCATGCTTGGTCTGGTAGATCGACAGGATCGGTTTGGTTTCGCTTTCATCATGACAGCGGGTACAAACCGCATCCCGGTTGCCTGCTTGCGCAGCAGTGATGCCCTTGGCGGAACCAAGTTCCGGCAGATTTTGTTGCGGGTCTGCTGCTTGCGCGTTGAACCCCGCAAGCAGTGCCAATGCAACGATCAGTTTCAATACTATTTTCATTATGTTCCCCAGCCAGCAAATGATTGGATATGTGACGTGAACTCGCTATTCGTTATTGGCTCAAGATCCAGTCGACCAGGTTCTTGATTTGCGCCATATCCTTGGCCGGCGAGGTCTTGACGATCTTGTGCTCCTCTTCGTGACCATCGGGGAATTTGGCTTTTTCGCCGGTCGTGACATGTTGGATCAAGCGCGCTTCGGCATCCGGCTTACCCTTGAATTTCTCGGCCACTTTCTTGTAGGCCGGGCCATCCTTGTCCTTGTCGACGGAATGGCATTTGAAGCAGTTGTTTTGCCGTGCCAGCGCTTTTGCGGCTTCGACGTCGACTGCCTGGGCTTGCGCGACCGACGATGCGAAAGTGAAGGCTGATGCGGCGACCAGCAGTGACATGCGGGTAAAGGTGAATTTCATTTTGTAATCCTCTCGGAGGGAATCTGCACACCAGCCGGTTATCGAATGACGATCGGATGGAACCATTTCTATAGATTGAGTGTAGAACCCGGGAGGCGCCATGACTATCGGCGAAGGATGAATCCAGACATAGGAATAGTCCTATTCATACCTTGCGACCGTCAGAACTCGGTCGGCAATGTCAACTGGTGGGTAATGGCGTAGCGGATCAGCTCGGCGAAGTTCCCGAGACTGAGTTTATGAAAGATGTGGGTCTTGTGCGTGCTGACAGTCTTGACGCTCAGGCACAGCTCATTGGCAATCTCGGTGATGCCGCGGCCATCGACGAGTAGATTGAAAACTTGGTACTCGCGATTCGACAATTGCCGGTGCGGCGCAGGTTTGTCGGCAGGATGAATGTCGCGCACGATCATTTCAGCGACCTTGTTACTCACGTGCATGCCGCCGCCCGCCACGCGCCGGATTGCCGCAACCAGCACGTCGCTGTCGCTCTCCTTGGTCAGGTAGCCGGCCGCGCCGGCGGCCAACGCGCGCGACGCATACTGCTCTTCATTGTGCATGCTGAATATGAGGATGCGCTGATTCGATTTCTCTTCCCTGATCATGCGTATCAATTCGAGGCCATTGCGGCCCGGCATCGAGATGTCGAGCACGATCACGTCCCAATCGCGTTCGCGCACTCTTTGCATCACTTCGATGCCGTTGGCGGCTTCCCCGCCGACTTCGAGGTCCTCGGTATCGGCGAGTATCTGTTTTAGTCCATCGCGGATGATGGCATGATCGTCGGCCAGCAAGACATTAAACTTCCTCACTGCATTCCTCCAGCGCATTTTCAGCCTGCAATGCAATCTCGATCACTGTCCCGGCTCCCGGCGCAGACGTTATTGCAAAGCGGCCATTGAGGATTTGCACCCGTTCGCGCATGCCGACGATGCCGAATCCTTTGTGCATGCCGGACTGTTGATCGAAACCCGCACCATCATCCTTGATGGTCAATAGCCACATGCCGTCTTGCAGGTACAACGAGACGTCGACTCTGGTGGCTTGGGCGTGCCGGACTGCATTCGTCAGCGACTCCTGCAATACCCGAAAAAGCGTTGTTGCCACCTCCCCACCCTGTTCAGGATCATCGGGCGAAAGCGACAAGTGAACATCGAGCCCGGTCCTGGCAGCAAACTGTTCGACATACCAGGAAGCCGCTGCGGCGAAGCCGAGATCGTCGAGCACGGAAGGGCGCAGGTCTGAAGAAATGCGCCGTATAGAGGTGATGGTCTGGTCTATCTGGCGTTTGATATCCTGAACCTTGCTGCCGAGTTTTGCCTGATCGACAGCCAGGCGGCTACCCAACCATGATACTTCCATGCGAATTCCGGTCAGCAACTGGCCCAATTCGTCATGTAATTCACGCGCGATGCGCACACGCTCTTCTTCGCGCACGTTTTGCAGCGATGCGGATAATTTTTGTAACTGACGATTGGTTTCGAATAATTTCAGCTCTGCGCGCCTGCGCTCGGTCAAATCGCGAAATACTGCCGTGTACAAGACCTCGCCGCGATAAGTTGTGCTCGTTTGACTCAGTTCGACCGGAAAGTCGCGTCCGGCGCGACGCAATTCCAAGGTGGCTGTAGGCGCCGGTTCGCCTCCCGCAAGCCGCTCTCGCTCAAGAAGCGTCAGCACTTGCCCGGCCTGTTCCGCAGGCAGGCTCGACGATAGTACCTCGTCGATCCGTCTGCCTATCGCACTGCCGGCGTCGAGGCCGAACATGACTTCTGCGGCGCGACTGAACAGAACAATCCGTCTGGCCGAGTCGACTGTCACGATTGCGTCCCTGACTGACTGGACCATATAGCGTATTTGTTCGTCACTCTCGCGCAAAGCCGCCTCGATTGAATCCCTGCGCGTCAAATTCCTCGCGATCAGTAAGGTGGTACCGGCGACCATCGTCAGAACCAGCAACAGCGCACCCGAAATGGGGCAAACAACGCGACGCCAGGAAGCCAGAGCATTTGTTTCGTCGATGGCGGTGCTGATTACGAGCGGGTAATTCGCCACGCGCCGGTAGGCGACGTGCCAGTGCTCCGCCGGTGATCTTTCTTCGCTCAGCAAAGCGTCGTCAGTGCTGCGGCGGCGCAGTTGCCGCAGGCTTGCCGTGTCGGCGATACTTGCGCCATAGGCCAGTGCGCCGCGATTCGTTCCGGCCAATAATGTGCCGTTCTCATCGAGCAACAGTATACGACCGGCCATTTCCGGCCCGACTCCGTCATACAGTGTCTCGAAGAATTCGATACGGATCGACGCCACCAGAACACCGCGCAGATTCCCGGCGGTGTCGAGCAAGCGTATGCTGGTGAAATAGGCCGGTTGTCCATCGACACGCGACGAGACCGGCTTACCGATAAAGAAATCGTCATTGCCGCCTTCGACAAAATGGCGGAAATAGTCGCGATCCGTTACCACGGTTCCCGTTTTGAAATCCGCACGCGAAGAGTTGGAAACTTCACCTTGGGCGTTGACCAGGAATATCGACTTCACCTGCGGCAGACCGGCGGCGCGCGCTTGCAACAACAGATGGACCGGAACGCTGTCGAGATCGAGTGTGCTGCCGATCTTGTCGGAGAGCCGATCACGGATTCCGTGCATGGTCAGAGCCACCCCCTCGAAGGTGCGCGTGGTTTGATCCGAGAGAATTCGACTGAGGCCCGCTATTGCCTTGTCGGCATGTGCCAACTCGCGGTCCCGCATATCCCAAAGAGCGGCAATCGCGATCGATATGATAACGACGACCATGACGGACGACAATAAAAACAGGGATTTGACCGAACGGCTCGGCCTCGGCAGGCTGTCCAATGCTTTGAAACCAAACATGCCACCCTCTCGATCACCTCTGTTTCTTAGTCATGCCAATGGTGTACGCATGAAGTCTGGCGCAGCGGCGGCTTGTCGAATTGATCTGGATCAATTCGAACCTTGTTCAATAAAAGATATCCGAAAATACAACGCTCTGAGGGTACGTGCGAAAAATACTCATTCCCCTCCGACCAGCGCCTCGGTCATTTTTTCGCTGTCGAGTATGCTGACTTTTCGGCCGGACACGTCAATGATATTTTCTGCCGAAAAATCGTGCAGCACGCGCGAGATGGTTTCGGGCGTTAGCCAAAGAAGAGAAGAAATGATTTCCCGATTGGAAGACAGCTCGAAATTGTCGCAATTGTTAAGCCGCCTCTGCTTGAGCAGATAGCCTGCCAGTCGCTGCCGCGCGGTCTGCGTGTAGCATTCGACGTCGCGCATCAAGCCGCAAAACTGGCGGCTTACGCAAAGCATCAAGTCACGCGAGAATGCGCTGTTCTCTCCGATAAGTTCCAAAAGCGTGGCACGCTCGACGTGCAGAATCAGACTGTCCGCACAAGTTTTCACGGCAGCCAGGTGAGGGTGCTCGGTCAGCATCTCTGCGATCCCGAAACAGGCGCCGTCGCCGAGTATTTCGACTGTTCTTTCGGTGCCCTTCTTCGGGGAGAAGACAATTTTGATTTGTCCGTACACCAGCCAGAAGGCACCGACGGCTACGTCGCCAGGCGCAACAATCTCGTTGTCGGCTGCTGCCCGTATGATCCTGGTACCGGCTGAAAGGCGTACGAGCTGCTGCTCATCCAAGGCCTGAAACGGCGTTGCATGCGCGAGAAGTTCCTTCACATTTGTGCGGTGCTTGCTCATGATAGAAATCCGTAGTCTGCCGTAGTGCGGTTTCCATGATAGGGAGGCAGCGCTGGCCAAACTTGATGTGGATCAAATCCGGCCGGGAAAATAGCTGCACGGACGCCCTCAAACCTGTTGAAGGGCCAGTTGCCTTTGGCATTTCCCGGTTGGAACGACTGTCAATGCAAGGGATGCGGGTCCATGAAGGGCAGGGTGGATCCGCGCCGCTCGCTCGCTGCAGCCATTTCCTGTTTTGCGACGGCCCGCAAGTGCACTTCGTCGGGTCCGTCGGCAATGCGCAAAACGCGTGCCCCGGTCCACAAGCCGGCCAAAGGCGTATCCGAGCTCAGCCCCATCGCGCCGAAAGCCTGGATTGCACGGTCGCAAATTGCCATTTGCATGCGCGGTACGATCGCCTTGATCATCGAGATTTCCCGCGCTGCAGCCTTCGCGCCCTGGCAATCGATCAGCCAGGCAGTCTTCAGGACAAGCAGGCGCGCCTGCTCGATTTCCATGCGCGACAGTGCAATCCACTCGGCAATGACGCCATGCTGATGCAGGTAGCGCCCGAAGGTACGGCGTTCGCCGGCACGTTCGCACATCAATTCCAGTGCCAGCTCGGCCTGGCCGATAGAGCGCATGCAATGGTGCACCCGCCCGGGTCCAAGCCGGGCTTGGGCGATGGCAAAACCGGCTCCTTCCTCGTGGATCAGGTTGGTGCACGGTACGCGCACGTTGCGCAACAATAATTCGCAATGCCCGTCGAGCGAGACGTGATGCATCACTGGGATGTTGCGTTCCACAATGAGACCCGGTGTGTCCATCGGCACCAGCACCATGCTTTGCCGCCGATGCGCCTCTCCATCAGGGTCGGTCACACCCATGACGATAGAGAGCCTGCAGTTTGGGTGTGCCGCGCCGGTGATGAACCACTTTCGTCCATTAATCACGTACTCGTCGCCTTCGCGCCGGATCGAAGTCTGGATATTGTTCGCATCGGATGAGGCAACATCGGGCTCCGTCATGGCGAAACACGAACGTATATCGCCATCGAGCAGCGGATCAAGCCACTGCTTGCGCTGAGCTGGTGTGCCGAAAAGATGCAGCACCTCCATGTTGCCGGTGTCCGGCGCGCTGCAATTGAATACCTCCGGCGACCATGCCACGCGGCCCATGATCTCCACCAACGGTGCGTAATCGAGATTGCTCAAACGCTGACCCGACTTGCCCTCCTCCAGGTTGGGCAGAAACAGGTTCCACAAGCCTTCCGATTTGGCCAACGCTTTCAGGTCGGACATGAAATCCGGATAAACCCCGGCCGCTTCAGCGCGATTCCATTCGCCTATGCGCGGCAAGACGTACGCATCCATGAAATCCGTCAATCGACGTTGCAACACCTTCGCTTTTGCGGAAAATTCGAATTCCATGACTTGTCCGCTTTCTCCATAGAACCAAGTCATGTGATTGTCTCTGGGCGTCGAACATTGCGGGATGATCTGGATCAAATCCCGGCGAAATCGCAAGGAGGTGTGATTTTGAGCCGAATCAAGGAATTTAAAAATAGCATCGGCTTCGATTGACACTACTACATTTAGTTTCTAGTCTTCACAAAACGACTACATGTTGTGTAGCCAAGAATAAAGGAAGAGATATGGTTTTCGAGATTGCAGGTGCATTGGAAGAGACTATTCTGGATCGGCAATTGATTGCAGATTCGCCGTCCTTGTTGAACACCATCGTCAAACGCGACGGCAGCGTCGAGCCGTTCGACGCGAGCAAGATCGAATCGGCATTGCTGCGCGCCGGCGACGCAAGCGGCGAATTCGACGCGAGCGAGGCGCGCCGGCTGGCGTCTCTGGTTGTTCTGCAGCGGCTTCGTCCTGAGCGGCGCGTCGCCGGCATTTCGCCACTGATCAATGCGCTGGCGGGCATGAAACCGGAAGCACCCGGCGTGGAACAAATTCAGGATGCGGTCGAAGCCATCCTGTTCGACGAGGGCTATCGCAAAACCTTGCGTGGCTATATTGTTTATCGCGACCAGCATCAAAAACTCAGAGTCGATCGCAAGACCTTGCTCGACGTCGAATCGTCGATGAATGAATACCTCGAACAACTGGATTGGCGCGTCAATGCCAACGCCAACCAGGGCTATTCTTTGGGCGGCCTGATTCTCAACGTTTCCGGCAAGGTGGTCGCCAACTATTGGCTCAACCACGTTTATCCGCCCGAAGTCGGTGAGGCCCATCGTCAGGCCGACATGCACATCCATGATCTCGACATGCTGGCCGGCTATTGCGCCGGCTGGTCCTTGCGTATGTTGTTGAGCGAGGGTTTGAACGGCGTGCCGGGCAAGGTAGAGTCCGGCCCGCCAAAACACATGTCGAGCGCCGTCGGCCAGATCGTGAACTTTCTCGGCACATTACAAAACGAATGGGCGGGCGCACAAGCATTCAGTTCGTTCGACACTTACATGGCGCCGTTCGTGCGCAAGGACAATCTGTCCTATGGCGAGGTCAAGCAATATATTCAGGAATTGATTTACAACCTTAACGTGCCCTCGCGCTGGGGCACGCAGACGCCGTTCACCAATCTGACCTTCGACTGGGTCTGTCCGGAAGATCTGCGCGACCAGGTGCCGATGGTGGGCGGCAGCGAGATGCCGTTCACCTATGGCGAACTGCAAGTCGAAATGGACATGATCAACCGCGCCTATATCGAAATCATGATGGCCGGCGATGCCAAGGGATGCGTGTTCACTTTCCCGATTCCAACCTACAACATCACCGAAGATTTCGAGTGGAATAGCCCGAATGCCGAACTGTTGTTCGAGATGACCGCGCGCTACGGCTTGCCCTACTTCCAGAATTTCCTCAATTCGGAGTTGAAGCCCAACATGATCCGTTCGATGTGCTGCCGCCTGCAACTCGACCTGCGCGAATTGCTCAAGCGCGGCAACGGTCTGTTCGGCTCGGCTGAACAAACCGGCTCGCTTGGCGTGGTCACGATCAATTGCGCGCGCCTTGGACATACGCATCAAGGCGACGAACGCGGTCTCTTTGCGCGGCTCGACCAATTGCTCGAATTCGGCAAGACCAGCCTTGAAATCAAGCGCAAAGTCATCCAGCGCCACATGGACAACGGCTTGTTCCCGTACACCAAGCGCTACCTCGGCACGCTGCGCAATCATTTTTCCACGCTCGGCGTGAACGGCATCAACGAAATGATCCGCAACTTCAGCAACGGCGCACACGACATCACCAGCGATTGGGGTCATGCTTTTGCACTACGCTTGCTTGATCACGTGCGCGCGCGCATGCTGGAATTTCAGGACCAGACCGGCCATATGTACAACCTCGAAGCCACTCCCGCCGAAGGCACGACTTACCGCTTCGCCAAGGAAGACATCAAGCGCTATCCCGGCATCCTGCAGGCCGGTACGCGCGACATGCCGTACTACACCAACTCCTCGCAGTTACCGGTCGGCTTCACCGACGATCCCTTCGAGGCGCTGGAGCGGCAAGACGAATTGCAGCGCAAATATACCGGCGGAACGGTATTGCATCTGTACATGACCGAACCGCTGTCTTCCGCGGAAGCATGCCGCCAACTGATCAGACGCGCGCTGGGACGCTTTTCTTTGCCGTATCTGACCATCACGCCGACTTTCTCGATTTGTCCCAAGCACGGCTATCTCTCGGGCAGCCATCATTTTTGCCCGAAATGCGACCGCGAGCTTTTGACGCTTAAACAACATGAAGCAGCAGGAATTTCAATTCAGGAGCACGCATGAACGACATGAGCCATTCCATCAATTTGAGCGCCGCAGCGGGAATTGCCCTGACCGACGCAGAGCGCCAGCCTTGCGAAATCTGGACCCGCGTTATGGGTTACCACCGCCCGATGTCATCTTTCAACATCGGCAAGAAGGGGGAATTCCATGAGCGCAAATACTTTGACGAACGCCGCATCGAGACGGCACGATAGGTCCCTGATGCGTGGTCTCAGGGTGGGTGGCTTGGTGCCGTTCACCGCCATCGACTATCCCGGCAAGCTGGCGGCGGTCGTGTTCGTGCAGGGCTGCCCTTGGCGCTGCAGGTATTGCCACAATCCGCATCTGCAATCGCGCGAGGGCGATAGCATCATTGCCTGGGATGAAGTCATGGCAATGTTGCGGCGGCGCGTGGGGCTGATTGACGCCGTTGTGTTCAGTGGTGGCGAACCGACGCTGGATCCGGCATTGCCTGCCGCCATGACGGCGGTGCGCGAGCTGGGATTCGCGATAGGCTTACACACCGCGTGCATATACCCGGAGAAGCTGGCCCTTGTCTTGCCGCTGATCGACTGGATCGGTTTCGACGTCAAGACGGCCTTCGCTGACTATGAACGCATCACGGGCGTGAGGAACAGTGGCGACAAGGCCGGCGGCTGCGTCGATTTGATCCTCGCCAGCGGTGTCGAGCATGAATGCCGCACTACCATCCATCCCGCGCTCATGAGCGAGCGCCAGATTCTTGCGCTCGCCACGAGCTTGGCGGAAAAGGGGGTGCGCAACTACGCCCTGCAACTGGTCAGGACGCGTGTCTATGCAGATACTCTCCTGCCCGGCATCGTCGGCACCCAATTTCCGGCCGCCCACACGGTGCAAACAATTGCCGCGATGTTTCCGCGCTTTACCCTGCGAGGTTCGGAGCTTGCTGCATGAACTTCTGCTAGAACCGGTAAGTTCCGGTTACTAGTGCAGTACGCCCAACGCCCGGCACGGCGCGGCCGCCGTCGGACTGGATCAATCCATCGTAATAGTCCTTGTTGGTCAGGTTCAGCACATTCAGGCGGATATCGTATTTCGGCTGATGGTAGGCAAGCGTGGCGTCGACGCGTGTATAGCCAGGAACCGACACCCGGTCGATATTGCCGTGCGGGAGCGTGGCGCTGATGCCGGTGTCGGCCACGAAACGTTGCGACACGCAGGAAGCGCCGCCACCGAATTCCCAAGCCTTGTTCATGGCATAGGTGATCCATACAGTCGCGGTATTGGCCGGCGTGTTGGCTGGAATGCTGCCGTCGGTGCCGTCGAGTGTGTCGAACACGTGGGCGTCGAGATGCATGTATCCACCAGATAGTTGCAACTTGTCCGTAACATGGCCGACTGCGCCAAACGTATAACCCTTGATGAGCCAGTTGCCGGAAGGGATATATTCACCGTTCGACAAGCTGTAAACATTGCTTTGCTTTTCATGGAAGGCGGCAAAGTTGAGAGACAGTTTGTCGTCCAGAATGTCCCATTTTGCACCGGCTTCGTAGGAACGAGTTTGGGTCGGCGGCAGGCCCTGTGTACCGTTGGTGAAAGTCATTTGCTCGAGCAACGGGTTGAATGACGTGCCGTAAGACAGGTAATAGGATTGTTCCTCGCTGGGTTGGTAAATCAAACCTTCGCGCAAACTGGTGAAATTGCTTTTCTGCGCCGCACTGGCCGGCAGGCTGACGCTATTATGAATCTCGGCGTCGAAGCTGTCCCGGCGCACGCCGGTGACAAACTTCCATTGATCGTTGAAACTGATCGTGTCGTTGGCGTACAGGCCGATCGAATTGGCACTCGACTTGGCCAGATTGCCTACGGTGCCTGTCACCCCCGCCGGAGTCGCATCGCCGGGGTTTTGCAACGAGACGTAACCGACGTATCCGGCAGGCATGCCGGTACCGGTTCGGCCAAGCGACTGGTTGCGATAAGTGTCGCGGCCAAACTCGGCGCCCAGGATCAATTCGTGTTTGATCGAGCCGGTAGCGAACTTGCCTATCAGGTCGGTCTGATTGTCGACGCTCGTGTCGACGATGTTGCGGTCATGGCTTTGCAGCCTGACCCACAACTGCGCCGGATCGACGTTGGCAAATGCCGGCGTTACCGGGCTGAATGCGCCCACTGCAGAAGGCGTGGTGCTTAGCGACTGTGCTGCAGTCTCTTGCGCGTTGGTGCTATAGCGATTGAGCTGCGTCTGATTGCGGATCGTCCAGGCGCTATTGATGCTGTGTTTCACGACCCCGTTCAACATGTAAATGTCTTGTGTTGTCAAATCCGAGCTCAATCCGTAGAAACTGTTGCGTGTTGCGGAGATCGGGCTACCATTCAAGGATTGCACGCCGTAGTCGGGCATGTCTGCATTGTGCTGCAACAGGGCAGACAAGGTGATCTCCGTTGCCTGGCCGATGCCGAGGCGCAGCGTCGGCGCGATGCCGAAATCCTTGTTCTGCATCTCGTAGCGCGTGGTCTGCAAATCCTGTGCAAACAGATTGACGCGCAGGGCCGAGGTTGCCGAAAGCCTGGTGTTGTCGTCGAGCGTGGTGCGAGCGCGGCCGTCGGTACCGGCAGTGAGCGATACTTCGACGGCATTGTTCAACATTGCCTGCTTGGTCTCCTGGTTGATAACGCCACCCGTCGAGCCGCGTCCGAATAGCATCGAGGAAGGCCCCTGTAATACTTCCACCTGTTCCAGGTCGAACACATCGCGATAATACTGGCCGCGATCGCGAAAACCGTCCAGATAGATGTCGGTGCGGGCAGTGAAGCCGCGCAGGTTGATGTTGTTGCCAATCTGGCCGCCCTCGGCCCCGCCTATCGTAATGCCGGGAACATTGCGCAAGGCATCAACGAGCGAGCTTGCGCCCTGCGATTGCATCAGGCTCTTGTTGACCACGTTGACGGTTTGCGGAATGTCGCGCAAGGCTTGCGGTGTTTTGGCGCCCACGTTGGACAAGGCGGGTTGATAGTCGTTGCCGGCCGCGTCTTGCTGGTCCGTGACGTCGACGGTCGGCAGCGTGGCTGCCGCCCTATCGGCTGGTGGGGTCGCTTGCGCTTGCGCACAGGAAGAAACCAGTGCCAGGGCGGCGGCTGCAAAAGTGGTGCGCGGGATGAAAGGGATGCTTCGATGCATTTGTATACTCTCCAGATATTGATATGTGCGACGGCATGCTTGCTGCGCCATTGCAATCGACATTGCCGCCAAATCGGGTTGAATGGAAAAAACGATTTCTAGCCGAGCGCGGCATAGCTGGCCAACAGCAGCACGGTGGCCATTAATCCGAGTGCGACCAGTCGAGGGCCGTGCAGACGTGACCAGAGCAGGAAGCCCGTGATGCAAAGCATCACCAGCGCACCCGCCAGCGTGTCGATCAGCAGCACCCAGCCGATGCCGAGTCCGTCGCCCTTGTGCAGCCGCGTCATCACGCCCCAGATGTTGTGTTCGGTACGCCTGACTTCGACAAATTGATTGCCTTCCGTATAGGTCGCTGCAAGGTCGATGCCGGGCTTCCCGATCGTCACCGTCCATTCGGCAGGCTTCTGCACCGGGCGATCGTTCCAGATGACGGAGGTGGCCGTCAGGGCTCGCACCCGCGGCTGTGTAGGAAGGCCCGTATAGGCGGCAAACCAGCGAGCCAGCGCCCTGGGATCGGCACGGGCTTCCTGCGGCACGGCAACTTGCACCGTGCTCAGCACCGGTACATCGGCGTTGATCTTCCACTGGGCGCGATGGTTGAGCAGGAAGCCGGAAATACCGAACAGCAGGCCCAGCGTCGCGCCCCAGAGTCCGAGCCAGGCGTGGGTCCGTTTGAGCCATTTCAGAACAGTGCCGTTGCGCCAGACGGGTGGCAAAAACCCCTTGTGGTTATCGTCGAGCAGCGCGCTAATCACACTTCGCTCCACATGCGTATCAGGTTGTGATAATTGCCGACCAGGGCCGTGCGCGCCGTCTCGTCCGCGCCGGTGCGATTGAGAGTCTGGATCGCGTTATCCATGTCGAACAGCAATGTGCGCCGGGCGTCGTCGCGAACCATGCTCTGTACCCAGAAAAAACAGGCCAGGCGTATGCCGCGCGTCACCGGCGTCACGCGATGTACGCTGCTGGCAGGATAGACGATCATATCGCCGGCGCGCAGTTTCACCGAATGCATGCCATACGCGTCGTCGATCTGTAGTTCGCCGCCTTCATACTCGTCTGGCTCGGAAAGGAACAGCGTTGCAGAAATGTCGGTGCGCAGGCGCCGCCCGTTGCCGGGCACGATGCGCATGGCCCCATCCACATGGCTGCCGAAAGTCATGCCTGCTTCATAGCGGTTGAACATCGGCGGGTACACCCCCAGAGGCAGGCAGGCACTGATAAAGCGCGGATTGCATTCGAGTCGCCCGACTATCAGATCGCCAAGTTCGCGCGCCATCGGTGACATCTCGTCGATTTGCTGATTCCGTTTGACCGGCGCGCCCTGGTAGCCGGCCGTGACGCGGCCATCGACCCAGGGCGCACCAGGGTTTTCCACGGCGGCCCGAATAAGGTGAACTTGGTCCGGGGTAATCGCCCCGGGAATCTCGATCAACATGGGTTTTCCAAATCAAAAATTAATGAACTGACAATTATTGGAATTACTACTTGCCGTGAAGGCTGCAGGCAGTATAATAACGCAAATGCGAATCGTTCTCATTATTATTCTTAATGTTGAAATTGTGCAAGGAGAAAATTCATGCTTGATCGTGATCGCCTGGGCAGCGTGAGTGCTGTGTTTGCTGCGCATGTCGTCTTTGCGCTGGCATTGATTCACGCGATGCATAAACCGGCCACAGAGCAGCCCACGCCGGACTTGGTTGTGAAGCTGGAACGGGAGATTGAACGGCCCGTCGCCAGCCCGCTGATCCGCACGCCGGAGATCAAGCGCATGGCGCCGGTAGAACCAGCGTTGCCCGTGATGCCATCGATTTCGGAAGACAACACCGTGCCGGTTATACAAACGAACGGTGCGCCGCCAAAGCAAGCCGTCGAGCCGGCGCACACCGAAGTTGCCAAACAAGTGCCCGCGAGTGAAGACGACGCAGGCCCTAGCGCAGAAGCAAGCGCCGCCGGCAATGCCAAACCGGCATACCCGAAAATCTCGCGCGCACTTGGCGAACAGGGGTGCGTCCTGCTCGATGTCTATGTGGAAATGGACGGCACGGTCGGAGAGATACGTCTACACCAGTCGAGCGGATTCGACCGCCTCGACCAGTCAGCCCTGCGCGCCGTGCGCCAGTGGCGTTTCAAACCGGCGCGGCAGGGCGGTAAGCAAGTGGCGACATGGTATGTCCAGCCGATCACCTTCAATCTGCAAAATGCCTGATGCCATTTCGCGAGTTGGCTTGCCGAATCAGATGGCGCCGACGTGTTGTGGGCGCAAAACCTTGATTCATATCAATGAAAAGTTCGCGCGTTGGGCGTAAAAAGACAAGACAACAGATGCCGCAAGAAAAGTGCGGTGCGGTATAACAAAGTGATACAACCATGCCTAGCATCGCCATTTATCTCAATCGTGCGCACCAACGCTGCGACGCCTTATGCCTTGAAGCCAACTCGCAAGTCAGTGGCGAAAGTTGGGACGATGCGGAGATCAGCTTCCAGAACTTCAGTACGGCGCTGGAGCAACATTTCACGATGGAAGAGACGGTATTATTTACCGCTTTTGAGCGCGCCATACGCAGCACCGAAGGTCCCACCAGCGTGATGCGTGATGAACACCGTAAAATCCGCAGCATCATCTTCATGCTGCAAGATGCATTGACGAGGCGATCCAGGAATGCCTTCCTCGGCCATGCCGATACCCTATCCATCATGATCGAGCAGCACAATCTGGTGGAAGAGACTTTTCTCTATCCGATGATAGACAGCCTACCCAATGGCCAGCAGGATGAAATCATCCGCGCCATGGGAGTGATCGCCAACGCCATGTCATCGGATTGAGCGTTGCCGGGCAAATTTCACATCTGCGGAAGTGCTATTGCCGCAACTGCCGCAATTCATTTTTCGCCATCCGGCAAGCGCGCCGAGGCTGCAAGTCGACTATGAATTGCTGCAATCGTGCCGTCGCGTTCCATGTTGCGCAAGACTTGCTCGAGCTGACGCGCGATTGAAGCGTTCTTCTTGTTGAGATAGTGGTAAAGCTTAAGATGCGCCACCGGCGGGGACAGCTTGCGGATCGAGGCGTCTTTCATTTTTCGAACCAGTTCCACGCCGTCCGCTTCATCCATGACGACGATATCGGTTCGGCCCGCCTGCAGCTTGAGCAAGAGTTGCTCATTGGAATCGGCCGGATCGGTATCCATGCCCTTCGTGCCTTCCTCGATGGCCAGTATCCCTCGGTGAAAGCCGATTTTGTAAGGACGCAAGCTTTCCCAACCGTTCGGTGTGAACTGCGCAGTGCGCGTGAATACACAGAAGTCTAGCCAGTTGATTGGCACATCAATTTGTAAAAGCTCCGGGTATTGCGTTGACAAACCGGGCCGCCTTTGCATTTCGCCGTCCGTGACGCCGCTTGACGATTCAACCAGCGCACGCGTTGCAGGAAGTTCCTTGAATTCGAGCGTGATACCCAGCCGCCGGTAGGCTTGTGTCAATACCGCGCGCGCGATGTCGTCGACCACACCACTTCGCTCGACTTTTGAAATGGTCAACACGCGGTCCGCCGCATCAGCCGGCAAAGATAGCTGGAAAGCAGCGGTTGCCACAATCAAATACGCCAGCCAGCTGCGCCAGCGCGATTCTCTCATCGCTCGCATCATAACCCCATGTACAGTCAGGTTTTCTGTAACCTTTAAAGGGCACCTCTAAAAATTTACTGCGCGGCCCAATCTCGGGCCAGCGATGCTCACCGTACAGCCGTACGGCTGCGCTTCTCGGCCCGACCTTGGCCCGCTCGCTACAATTTTTAGAGACGCTCTAAAGAGAGACTACATCAAATGAGATGCTCGTGCCATCCTACGCGGGCAAGGTTTTGCTACACCGTCGCACTTTTTTGAATTGCCGCTTCATTTCGTTCGCCTCAACCTTCACGGCCATCAATTCGAGCGCGAATCAGATATCGGCCATAGCTCACTACGAAAAGCAGGAAGGCCGCGGACCAGCAAACCGCCGCTGCCAACAAGGCGATATGGCCGTTGTCGCGCCCGATCGCCGCGATCATCCTGGCAACAGCACCCATCTGAATCAGAAGATACATTGCCGGCTCGGAAAATCCCGTCTTTAGCGGCCGCCCTGTATGCCCTAGCGTAGTGCGGGTCATCATGCCGATGATCAAGCCACCCATCGAGCCGACGGTCAATGCATGAAATGCTGCGCTTGTTGAGACAACGCCCAGCGAGGCCATGGACAGCAGAAAAAAGCCTATCGGAATCCATCCGTAGGAGACATGCAGTATCCACAGTAGCGGCACAGCGAGCGTCCGATGCGGTTTCCAGCCCGCCAGCCTGATCAGCGTCGCGCATGCGGCAGCGAAAGCCAAAACTGCAATGATGATGCGCGGTAATCCAACGACCCACGCCAAACTGGCAGCGCCCAACAATGCAATTGTGATGCGATCGCGCTTGGCGTTGACAATGGGCGTGGTTCCAGTTGCGCCGTTACTGGTAAACATGGGAATGACGCGCGCGCCAATGACCGATTCAATCATCACAATGAGCAGTATGGCCGCCTGCATCGCTAGAACCGGTGAAAGTGCAATCCACCCCAAAGCGGAAGCGTGAAAAACGACATTGGCAAGCGTAAGCAGCGCGAGCAAGCCGACCAGAAAGAGATTGCGCACGTTCCCCGACCTGCGCAACACACCATAAAAGGACCACGCGGCAAGCGGCAGAAAAAGCACGTCGACCAACCCCGCAATCAACGGCGGCGCCAAAAGCATGGCCAAGCGGCCGGCCAGCCACAGGGCAACCAGCGCGGCAAGGTGCCCTCCCGTGGGCGTCCACAGATTGGTCCAATTTTTTCCTGCGGTATAGAGAAAGCCGACAATCACGGCAATGGCCATGCCGAACACCATCTCATGCATATGCCACAGCATGTTCACGCGATGGAACCCCGGCAGCCAGCCCAAGTATTGGGCAACCCATAGAGGCACGGCCAACGCCGCAAATACCGCAGCGCAAAGGTAAAAGGGCCGGAAGCCGAGCCGCCACAGAGCGTGCTTCGAATCCCAAACATGCATGCTGCGGGTTTGTTTCGGTTCTTCTATGGTCAAAAGAGTCATGTTTTACTCGCAAATCAGGATTAAAGATGCATCATAAATGCCACTTTTATTGCACATTGCCGGTATCGCAAAAAGTCACCACAAATACCCTATTTCTTGTGCAGACGAACCGGCTGCACAACGGCAGCGCGTCCCGCGCGCGACGGATCCTTCTTGATCAGGTCGGCCAGGGTGACGTTATCCAGCACGGCCAGATAGGCGGCGGTTGCCGAACCGAGCACGCCTTTCAGCGTGCAGGCAGGCGCATAGGCGCAGGAATTATTTTCCCGGTCAAAGCACTCCGCCATATGGAAATCGGTCTCGCTGTTGCGCACCACTTCGCCGATATTGATCTGTTCCGGCTCCCTGTTGAGCCGCAGGCCGCCGTTGCGCCCGCGCACGGCGTCGACCATGCCGGTCAGGCTTAATTGATGCACAACCTTCATCAAGTGATTCTTGGAAATGCCATGCAGCTCGGCGATGTCGTTGATCGTGACAAGCCGATCCCTGTTGAGCCCCAAATACATCAGCGCACGCAGGGAATAGTCGGTATAGGCAGTCAGTCGCATCGTGGTTGAACCCCAGTCTTCAAATCGTTTAGCGCGGCAATATTATCAAATCAAGTACTTAGTATATATGTTTATGCGGGCTCCCTGATGTCATCGAGTGTTGTTGGACTTTTCAATAAGATGCATTTAATTTGCATCTTACAATACATTCATATAATATGCATCTTTATAAAATCATGAAACGTTTTTTCCACTGAACATCAACAATAAGGAACCATGTCATGCACTCGACGCGCAAACTATGGACTTGGCTGGGGATCATGTGTGCGATCTCTTTTGCCATTCTGCTCTGGGTCGGCAAAGAGATTTATCTCAAGGCGCCGCCTATTCCGAATCAGGTCGTCAGCACCACCGGCGGCGTGCTATTCTCGGCCGGCCAGGTTCAACTGGGCCAGCAGGCATGGCTGTCCGCCGGCGGACAACAATTAGGCACGGTATGGGGCCACGGCAGCTATGTCGCACCCGATTGGTCGGCCGACTGGCTGCACCGCGAAGCACTCGCCTTGCGCGACGTCCTGGCCATGCGCGACTTCGGCAAACCGTTCGACCAGTTGAGTGCCAGCCAACAGGACGGTGTCAGCGGTGAAATGAAAATCGCCATGCGGCGCAATACCTATGACGCGTCCAGCGGCACAATCACCCTGACGCCCGAACGCGCCGAAGCGGTACGAAAGGTCACGCAACACTACATCAGCCTGTTCGGCAACGACCGGGCACTCGATGGCTTGCGCGAGCAATATGCGATGAACGCCGGCAGCCTGCCCAGGCCAGAAGACCTGCAGGCGCTACCGGCATTCGTGTTCTGGTCGGCCTGGGCCACTGCGGCAGATCGTCCAGGTGAATCCGATATCAGCTATACCAGCAACTGGCCACATGAACCCTTGGTCGGAAATACGGCAACCGTCGGCACCGGGATCTGGTCGATTGCCAGCATCATCCTGTTGATCGCTGCTATCGCCGCCATGATCTTCTGTCATTCGATCAGCAAAGACGAGGCAGACCCGGTGCCGCCCAAAACCGATCCCCTGTTCGACATGAAGCCGACGCCATCAATGAAAGCCACGCGCAAATATTTCTATGTCGTGATCGGTTTGATCCTGGCGCAGATATCGATGGGAGTGATCACCGCCCACTACGCCGTCGAAGGGCATAGCTTCTTCGGATTCCCTTTGGCGCAGATATTGCCCTACACGGTGAGCCGTACCATCCATACGCAGTTCGCCGTATTGTGGATCGCCACGGCGTGGCTTGCCACGGGTCTGTATATCGCGCCGGCAATTTCCGGCTTCGAGCCGAAATATCAGAAACTCGGAGTCAACGTGCTGTTCTATGCGCTTCTGTTCATCGTGGTCGGTTCCACGGCATTCGGTTGGCTGGGCTCGCTGCAACACCTGGGCAACGACTTCAGCTTCTGGATAGGCAATCAGGGTCTGGCCTACACCACCATGGGCCGGGTATGGCAGATATTGCTCTTCATCGGCTTGATGCTGTGGGTGCTGCTGCTTGGGCGCGGCCTCTTGCCGGCCTTGAGGAAGCCGACTGAAAGTCGCGGCTTGATTGCCATGGTATTCCTCGCCGCCCTTTGCATTGGCGCTTTCTACGCGACCTCGCTGGCCTGGGGACAGCATACCCATTACTCCATGATCGAATATTGGCGCTGGTGGCTTGTGCATCTGTGGGTCGAAGGTTTCTTCGAAGTTTTTGCCACTGCAGTCATCGCCTTGTTGTTCACCCGCCTCGGCTTGATCCGCGCGACAACGGCCAACAGTGCCATTGTGCTGGAAACCATCGTATTTCTCTTCGGTGGCATCCTCGGCACCTTGCATCACCTGTATTTCACCGGCACACCAACCTTCGTGATCGCCATCGGCGGCATGTTCTCGGCATTGGAAGTCGTGCCGCTGGCGATGATCGGCGTTGAAGCCTATCGCAATTACCAGCGTTCCAGGGCCGCACCATGGGTGCAGAGTTACAAGTGGTCGATCATGTGCTTCATCGCTGTGGGTTTCTGGAACACGGTCGGTGCCGGACTGCTTGGCTTCACGATCAACACGCCGATTGCGCTGTACTACCTGCAAGGGCTGAATATGACTGCAGCCCATGGTCATGCCGCGTTGTTTGGCGTGTACGGCATGCTGGGTATCGGCCTGCTGCTGTTCTGTTTGCGTGGCTTGTCCGATCGTGCCGCATGGTCGGACAAATTGCTCAAGCCGATGTTCTGGCTGCTCAATATCGGGCTGGCCATGATGGTGTTCATCTCGCTGGTGCCGGCGGGTATCTATCAAGCCTGGGCCAGCATCAGCAAAGGCATGTGGTTCGCGCGTTCGCCCGAGGTCATCCACTCGCACATCATGGAAACCTTCGTTTGGATGCGCGTACCAGGCGACATCGTATTCACCTGCGGCGTCCTGTTCCTCGCCTTGTTTGCGTTGCGTTTGCTAACCGGCGGGAAAAAGCCAAACGTTGTCCCGGCGGCGGCGCAAGCACTCGGCGCCTGAGCATCAGTTCAACAAATTATTAATAATGGAGAAGGCATGGCCGACAGCCTTCTCCAACATCTCCAACTTCACCAACCTGGGAGCTGAACTATCATGCAAGACTGTTCCATGCCAACCGAAACAGAAGGCACTTATCGCCTTGATGCACGCGGTATCGCAAAGCGCGTACGTCATGCCGCCATCTTTGGCGCGTTGGACGCGCTGACCGCTGGCGAGCGATTGCGCTTTTGCAACGATCATGATCCAATACCTCTGTTGTCGCAGGTCCGTGGTTATTACGGCCCCCGCGTCAGATATGAGTATGTGTCTCGCGAACGCGGCGAGATCATCATCGATTTTGTAGTCTGTTGATATCACATCAGCCCAGGAGCAGGTAGTGGACTATTACGCCATCAAGCATTTTCACATGGCTTGTGCGGCTTCCAGCGGCTGCCTGTTCCTTATGCGCGGATACTGGATGATATGCAACCCCATTCTGCTCCAACGGCGCTGGGTCAGGATTGTGCCGCATCTGGTCGATACCATGCTGTTGATCAGCGCAACCGTTCTGGTAATCTTAAGCCGGCAATATCCCTTCGTCGAGCCGTGGTTAACGGCCAAGGTCGCCGCATTAGTTCTGTATGTCATCCTCGGCACGATAGCCTTGAAAAAAGGCAGGACGAAGACGGTCCGCGTGATCGCGTTTATCGCCGCTATTGCAGCATTCGCTTATATCTGCACGGTTGCAATAACCAAGCTGCCGTTGCCGTTCTTTTGACGCCGACTTTATTGATCGTGCAGGGCGCGTTTAACCTGCGCAAGAAATTCCGGGTCCACCGCTCCGAGTTTGTCACTCCTGCCGATAATGCGACCCTCGCGATCTAGCAGGATTAACGCGGTGCTGTGATTGAATTCGCCATTTGGCAGCAGGCGGTATTGAATCCGTAATACTGCGGCAAGTTTGCGCACCGATACAGCGTCGGTGCGGGCCACAGTCCATTGCGCCGGGTCAAGCGCATGCGCCCGCGCGACCGACTTCAAGGTAGCGACATCGTCGCGCGCCGGGTCGAAGCTCACCAGCAAGAAGCCTAACCCTGTCTTGCTATCGGCGCCGGCGGCCTCGCCGGTCATTTTCAGCGTGTCGATCAACATAGGACAGACGAACTGGCACGAGTTGTAAAACATGCTGACGATGACCGGCTTGCCTTTCAGCTGTTCCAGCTTGAACGACGTCCCATCCTGATCGACCAATGCGGATTGCAGCCGATATACGGACAAATCCGATATGCGCTGCGAATTGGTTTGCGCCACAACGGCCGCAGCCGCTGCCTCGGCGGCGGATACAGAAAAAGCCAATGCGCCAAGCGAAAGCGCGACGACCGCGCCGGCATGGCGCAACAGGAGATTGTGTTTCATTTTAAGTCCTCGCTCAAGCTTCTCGCGCAACGAAACCCCAGGTTTCCCGTCGTATCCGCACCGTTCAACGACGAAAGCAGGGCGATGCGCATCAGGATGGCAAAATTATCCTTGTCCTGCAAGCTGATCGCACCTGCGCCGCAAAACTGCAATTTGTCCGGATCGCCCTGATTGCGGCTGTCTGCGCTGATGAACAAGGCATTGAAATCGTCCACCCATTCCCATACCAGGCCATGCACATCGCGAATGCCGTAGATATTCGCCACACCGCCGACGGCAGGCAGAGGCCCTTCCGAAGTTTTTCCATACCAAGCAAGGATGCGCGCGCGCCATTGCGGATCGCTACGCGCATCGGCCCGTTTTTCGTCGGCGGCGGCAACGTATTCCCACTCGTACCACGTCGGCAGACGGGCAGCCTCAGATTCGCAATAGGCTTCTGCGGCGAACCAGCTGACATTGGTTATGGGCTGGTCAGCGGCGAGCCCGTTACCAAACGAGGCCGGGCCGGTCCATGATTGCAGATAGCTCTTGTCGGCAAAAATAGAAGCCACACGATCGCGTCGCCACTCCGGATGCCCGCCGACAAAGGACTGAAATTCCGCATTGGTCACCGGGGTCTCACGCAATGAAAAACGCCGTACCGGCACACCTTCGCTGCCTTCGGGGCCGGATAATACACTGACGATAGCACCGGCCGGAATGACGATATAGTCCGCTGCTGCCACCGTACCCGCGAGCAAACCCTGCACCAACAGGCACAGGGATGCTTGCCACAAGATAGACGATATCAGACGCATATCACGTGCCCGCAATTGCTCAGTGTCCGGCTGCCGGTGCCGCAACCGCCTTGGCCCGCTCGCCTTTGACTTCGGTCGCATCGACGCGCCCGCCCTTGTTGTCCCAGGTGTTCAAGACGTAGGTCAGAATATTGGCGACTTCATCGTCGTTCAACTGGTTCATCGGCGGCATGACCGAATCGTAGTCCTTGCCATTGACGACGATCTTGCCGGTCAAACCATGCAAGGGAATGCCCACCGCACGGTGCAGATCGCTGTTGAGAAAGTCCGACTGTGCGAGCGGCGGAAATACGCCGGGCAAGCCTGCGCCGTTGGCCTGATGGCAAACCGAGCAGGTGCCGGCAAACAATTCGCGGCCTGCATTAATCTGGTCCTGCAACGTCAATGTTCCGCTCGCTGCGGCCTGCGTGGCCTTGCTGACCGAAGCCAGATTCGGCTGGGCACGATCGCCAAGATAGACCGAATCGAGTTCCTTGCCGGAATAAATGTCTTTCTTCATCGGGCCGTCAACCTTCATGATCGCAAGCGCTCCCTTGTTGAAGGCGCGAAATATCGAATGATCAACCAGCACATAGCTGCCCGGCACCTTGGTCTGGTATTCGACCATGACAGCGCCACCGGAAGGGATCAAGGTGGTCTGTACATTTTCCTGGAAATGCGTGCCACCCTCGTAGCGAACCTTGTCGAAAATCGCGCCGATCACATGGAAGCTCGACACAAGATTCGGGCCACCGTTGCCGACAAACAGGCGGATCTTTTCGTCCGTCTTGGCGGTCAACGCTTTTTCACCGGTCAGCGAACCTTCGGAACCGTTGAACAACACGTAGGTAGGCCGTTCGTCGATTGCCTTGTCCATGTCAAATGGCTGCAAACCCTTCTCGCGGTATTTGCCGGTTGTATAGAAGTCGCCCTGCATGACGTAATATTCGTGATCGACCGGCGGCAATCCTTCGGGTGGCTCGACCAGAATCAGGCCGTACATACCGTTTGCGATGTGCATGCCGACCGGCGCCGTCGCGCAGTGATAGACGTAAATGCCCTCGTTGAGGGCTTTGAAAGTGAATTGCGATTCGTGACCAGGTGCGGTAAAGCTGGACGCCGCGCCACCGCCGGGTCCCGTGACGCCGTGCAGGTCGATGTTGTGCGGCATCTTGTTGTTCGGATTGTTCTTCAAGTGGAATTCGACCGTGTCGCCCTGCCGCACGCGAATGAAGCTGCCGGGCACCGTGCCGCCGAAGGTCCAGAACATGTATTTCACGCCTTCGGAAATGGTCATTTCCTTTTCGACCACTTCAAGGTCCACGATCACCTTGGCCGGAAACTTGCGATGGATCGCCGGTGGCACATTTGGTGGACTGGTCAAGACCGCATGGATCGGCTCCCCCTGCGGCGGACCGAAATCGCCCTTCAGTTTCGCCGGTGACTGTTGCGCAGCCATTGCCGCCTGCGTGCACATTAGAACAGCCGCGAACGTAATTAACCGGGCTCCCAACTTCAATATCTTCTCCTGAACCGCAACGACGTTTTTCATGTTGTCCCCTTCCATACCCAAAATGCTGTCCAAGCAAGGATCGACGAGCTCGCCTAGACATCGTTACGTTTATGGCATGCTCACGCAGCCATCCAGTGATGCAGGGGTAAGCGTAAGCGCTCGCAATTTTCCGCACATGATGTAGATCAACTTTTCATCATGTTGTGATATATTTCCGCCCGGTATGCGGCGACTGCCTGTCGTTCTGGCTGTGAGTGGCTGGAAGATTGCCAATGATGAAAGCCGCCACCGGAGAGCCGCTACTTGTCTGAAGGGAACTGCGTGAACAATTTTGTCCATTGGTTGCAGGGATTCGTACCGGCGCCGGCAACAGTGGGGTACATGGAGCGCATGAGGTCATGCGCCGGGGCCCTGACCGGCATCCTGCTGACAGGATTGGTGACGCGCTGGTTGCTCGGTCCATCGGCCTCCATACCGCTCCTCATCGCTCCAATGGGTGCCTCAGCGGTACTGCTGTTTGCGCTGCCGGCCAGTCCGCTGGCGCAACCCTGGTCCATCGTCGGCGGCAATCTTGTCTCAGGCGCCGTCGGCGTGACATGCGCCCTCACAATCGTCGACCCCGTGGTGGCTGCGGCCATCGCCATAGCGGGAGCGATCGGTGCAATGTTCGCCTGCCGCTGTATCCATCCGCCTAGCGGCGCGGTCGCCCTCACCGCTGTTCTGGGCGGACCACTGATCCATGGTCTTGGCTACCGGTTTCTGATCGCGCCGATAGCCATCAATTCCCTGCTTCTATTGCTCGTGGCATTGCTGTTCAATAACCTGACGCGGCACCGTTATCCGCATCCAAAACACGTCGCCCATGTCAATGCACATCAGACCGCCGATCTGCCGCCCGGCGACAGGTTGGGCTTCACATCGGCGGACCTCGACGATGTATTGCAGCAATACGACCAAATTCTCGACGTCAGTCGTGATGATCTCGAAGCGCTCATCGTGCAGACTGAAATGCATGCCTACCGCCGCCGCCTGGGCGAAGTGACTTGCGCCGACATCATGTCGCGCGACGTCGTCACCGTCGAATTCGGCACAAATTTGCAACAAGGATGGGATTTGCTTAATCGGCACAACGTGAAAGCCCTGCCGGTCATCGACCGAGCCAGGCGGGTGATTGGTATCGTGACGCTGCAGGACTTCATGCGCGGGGCAGATTTGAACGCCTATCGGGGTTTCGACAGAAAATTGCGCGAATTCCTGCGCCCAACTCGGCAAAGCCATGGAGACAAGCCCGAAGTGATCGGCCAGATCATGACACGCGCCGTGCGCACCGCAAGCGTCGGTACGCACATCGTGGAGCTGGTGCCGCTACTGGCCGAGTACGGACTGCATCACGTACCGATTCTCGACGCGGAACGGCGTCTAGCCGGCATCGTGACCAATTCCGACCTTGTTGCCGGCCTCTACCGCGGGCGCCTGGCGGATCTGGGGCTGCCAGGCTAGCGGCAAGCTGTCGTCATTCGGTTGGCACGGGTACCGCGCCATTGTCCCAACTGACGACAGCACTCAGATTCTTCCTGTCGCCCCATTTGCCTCGCAACGAAGCCATCGTATTCGTGCTGTCCGATACGCCCCGACCGTTTTCGCCCATGATGGCAATTTTCTGGCCCACGGCCACGCAACCCTTGACATCCCTCGGCCAATTGCCAACATGGATTTCGCAAAGGCTGCGTCCCGATTTCCCTGCCGGAATCATGGCAGGGGTACCATAAATGCCGAGGGCGGGATTATGGAATACCACGGTCGGCCCATGGGCAGGCGAATCGTAAGGCAGCAGTTGATAGGTTCCGGCCGGGATACAGGAAATATCCGGCAAATTGTTATTCCACGGTTGTTCGCAGCTGCAACCAAAGCTGACGCCGTCGAGCGCCATATTCCCAAATGTTCCGGCACTATTGGAGATGCTGCTTAGTCTGACGATTGAGATTTGCATGTTTCACTGTCCCCTTTCTATGCGTTAAAATACACCGCGAGCGTTGATGTACTCATCGTGAAGCGGATTGAACCAAAACGGCCCGCCCTCCGCTTTCGTCGATCTTATTCGTTCCATGCATCCCTTAGTTCTTATAGGCCCTGGAGAGCGTTGATTTTACCGATTCTCTATTGTTCTGACTAATTAAAGTCGAAAACAGCGGTCCAGCATTGATTGATGGGGGACCAAGGCGGTGAGATCTGAACGTTGAGCCTTAAAGTCAAAACACATGTGCAATAAATCGTGAAGTAGGCGCTGGATATGCAATTAAAGCCGACAACTCACTAGCCAGAGCGCGCGCTGCGTTTGGACCCTTCATCAATGTGGTGCCTATGCTAATCGGCAACTTACCACGGCGATTCAATCAGTCTGCCAGGGCTATCACCTTGACCGACCGCTTCCAAGTGCGCTGCGGACGTTTCCTGATTTTTGGATGTTAGACTGCTTCACCCTCTTTGTGGACGTCGGTCGCGGGCTGACAACTGCGCATGGCTACCCTTTCAAACGAGCGCATCCAGATGCGAAAGGAATAGTGCGGCGTCACGCACCACGGTGCCACAATCTGCGAATTCAACGGGCAGCGTCTTGCTATTGGCCGCGTTCATGGCCAAAACGGCGTTGTCATTGGCCTCTACGGATAGCTGGCGGCGTGCAATGGCGGGCTTTACGCAGTGGACGTACAGATTCGTGAGAAGGCATTGACGGGTAACGCCAAGCTCGACTATCGGCGGCAACGTGCCAAGGTGGTGTTGAACCGCTTGTTCAACTGGATCGACCAGCAGTTCGACAAACGTGGCTTCCTGCCCAGCAGCCCCTTTCTGGGCGCGCTGGCTTATACTCGTGAACGCCGGGTTGGCTTGTCGGTGTATCTGGATGATCCCGATGTCGCCATCGACACGAACCACCCGGAACGTGCGCTAGGTGTGATTCCCATGGGAAAGGAGAACTGGCTTTCTTTTTGGACAGAGCTTGGCGCCAAGCACTTGGGTATTGTGCAAAGTCTGATTACGACGTGTCGCATGCATGACGTCAATCCTTACGACTACTTTGTGAATGTCTTGCAGCGCACCAGCCAGCGTCCGGCGCCACTTGTGCATCAGCTTGCGCTGCGCGTTTGGAAGCAGATGTTTGCTGATAATCCCCTGCCGTAGGATTTGCATGAGGTGGATCGGCGGGGTAACATTGAGCGGAAATGACCGGATACTATTACAATGCCACACGGATTTTTATGACCATACCCGAACCGCGCCGCGCCCGAGCAGTCGAAGCAGAAACGAGAGCAAGAAGTTCAGCATTGCCGGTTTGGGGCAAGTCGGCATTGGCGGCGATTGTGCTGGTGTCGGCCATTACCGGGGGGGCATATTTTGCTTCGGGGACGGCCTTGTTTTCTCGTGCCAGCGACACCATGACGGAGCAGCAACGGCACGACCGGCTGATTGCCTTCAATAACATGGGGCCGGTGGCTATGGCGCCGGTGTCGCAGCAGGATATGCCGCGAGCACTCGCGTCCATGGGCTTGGCTGCGCAGGAGGTGGACAGCCTGCAGACCGATACAGCTAGCCCGGCTGCGCCAACTCAAACGTCAACGCCAACGCCGGCACTCCAGCCAGGCCAGGGCGCTAAGGCGGAGCGCGTGAAGCAGGCAGCGCCCGCCGCACAGCAGCATGCCGTGCAGCTGGCGTGGATCACGCTGTGGGACACCGATGCCGAAGACGGTGATGTGGTGCGCATAGACAGCCAGGGTTATTCGCGCACCGTGGTGTTGAAAAAACAGCCGTTGACCTTTGCCGTGCCGGTGCCGAAAAACGGGGTGATCAATGTGACCGGCGTGCGCGATGGCGACGGCGGCGGTATCACGGTGGGCGTGGGTTCCGGTGATGTGAAGGCGGTGTTCCCGATCATGAGCGAAGGCCAGACGCTCGCCTTGCATGTCAAGGTCAACTGATGCGCTGGCTGATCAACCTGGCGACGAAGCTGATGCCGGTGGCCTTCTTGGCCATTGCCGCCATTGCGATTGCGCAGTTCTGGCTGCAGCATGCGCCCACCACCAATGCCGTTTTTTCTGCGCTCCGGTCCGTTGGCGCCTTCCTGCATGACGCTGCATGGTGGGGATTGGGCTTCACCGGTTTTTTCTGGCTGCTCGCTTTCGCCGGCCTGTTTCATGAAAAGCAGCGCACTCTCAATGTAGAAGCACGAGGAATGATGATGGATATTCTTGACCGCTTGACCAATCGCCAGGTTCTGGAAGAAAAGATGAAGCAGGAACCGGAAGCGGTGTTTATTGATATGGAAGCCCTGGCCAACTCGCTCAAGAGCAAGGTGATCGGGCAGGATAGCGTGTGCGAAGATGTGGCAGCCCAGATCCGCCGGCGTATGGCGCTCAAGCAGCGCGGCAAGCCGGTGGGCGTGTTCCTGCTGGCCGGTCCGCCGGGCACGGGCAAAACCTATCTTGCCAAGCGCCTCGCGGTTGAATTGAAGCGCCCATTGTTGCACTTCGACATGACGCAATTTGCCAGCGGTAGCCATGGCGCCACGCAATTGTTTGGTTCGTCCAAGGGCTATGTCGGGTCCGATACATATGGCAAGCTGACTGGTTCGCTGCGCGATACGCCCGACGCAGTGGTATTGCTCGACGAGTTTGAAAAATCGCACCAGGAAGTGCACAAGAACTTCCTTACCGCCTGGAACGACGGCTTTGTGACCGAGGCCTCGGACGGCCTGCAGGTTTCCACGACGTCCGCCATTTTTGTGCTGACCACGAACGCCGCCACCGACACCTTGCAGGCATTGGCCACCACCTATGCCAATGACGCCGACGAGCTACGCCGCACCTCCATCAATGCCTTTCGCGAAGCGGGCTTTGCGCCGGAAGTGCTGAACCGCATCGACCGGGTGTTTATCTTCAAGCCGCTGTCGGGCCTGGATATTGCGCGCGTGACCGCGCTGGAAATCGAAGCGATGATACAAGGCTATGGCCTGACGATCGCCGACGGCGGGATCGACCCCGAGATTCTGTTGAACATGATCCGCCGCCAGCAAAGGCTCGGCGGTGCGGCGTCTTCGCGCGACCTCGTGCGTGCCACCGAAGAGACGATTGCAGACAGCCTGGTGGAAGCCAAGCAAAATGGGCATACCAAGGTGGGGCTGGTGAGCGTGGATGGCAAGATCGTGGCACACGGCAAATAAGGGCGAAGTTCGAACACATGGCAAACGACAGCATGGCTAGCGGCACTGGTTCGCTCACGACGATGAAAATACTCTGGCGCCGTGCGCCGGCATGGCGCCTGGCGTGCATGCTGGCCTTGCTTGGTTCGCTTTGTTTTGTGTTTTTTCCGCCGCAATGGAAAACGGAAACCGAGCTGCCGGACGGGACTTTTCCCGCGCCGTCGTACACGAGCAAGGTCGAGCCGACCCTGCTGGAGCCCGTGGCGCAGGCTGCGCCAGTGAGTGCACAGCCTGCTGCAGCCGCTGGCCCTGCCTCAGCCCGCCCGGCCCCTTCCAATGCGTCTGCTGGTCCCGCCGCACTACCCGCTGCTGCCCCCGCAGTGGCTGCGGAGCCGCCTTCGCCCAAGACAGCGTCGTTATCCCTTGCCCCGCCAGGGGCCGCCAACAACGGAAGCGGACTCGATGACGCACTGACCGGCCATCTTTACAGCGGCACCATCGCCGCCGCCGGCTACACGGTTCCCCTGCCCGATGGAAAATGGGCTTTGCTGGCCAATGGCCGGCTCACCAGAAAGTCAGGCCCACCCGGCGTGATCTTTTACCTAGGGAAAATCGAGCACAAGAAACTGATGGGCGCCGCAATCATCTATGCGTTGAAAGATCCCAGTGCGACCATTGATGCGAAAACGTTTTCGGTGTCGCCCGGCTGTGCGCGCAAGACAGCGAGTTACCTTGTCAAGACGGCGAACGATGACGACAACGCGCTACCCAATAACTGCTGGTATGTGGATATGTATTTTGCGGGAGACATGCAACGGTGGGCCGATAAGAGCTTCCACATGGACAACCTGACGCGCGCCGCCGCTGGTGACCTCGCGGCCAAAGGCGTGGAACTGCCGCAGGATCTGCCTTACGTGCATTTCCTGTTCGGCGAAAAGACCGGCTTGCTTTATGCGGACTTTAAGTTCAACCCCGCGGCGGAAGGCATCAACTCCCCTGTAGTGCCGGACTTCCTCGATTCCGATTGGGCGCCGGGCAATATTGCGCGCCACCCGGAGAAGGTCGCGTTCCAGGCCAAGCTGAAAGCCTGGGGAGAAAGTTTTTATCCGCGCATGCGCGAGGCCTTCAAGAGTGGCTTGCCGGTAGCGGAAACGGGGGCACCTGCCGCTGCGGCTTCCGCGCCCTAGTTGAACAATGAAACCCCGTCTGTGGTTGGTTCAGTCGCCGGCTGAAATCCCGGCCGGCCTTCGACGCTGTCGCTCTTCTTCATCAAGGCCTGCGCCCAGGCCTATTCGCTCAGACCCCAGCGAAACGCGGTGTACGTGTGGGGTCGTACTCGATCAATTCTATAATTTTGTCTGAACCCACATGTCGCTGGCGGTGTACGCTTGTAAGCACAGGAGAGCCGATTCCGCGCGACTTGATCGCGAAAGTTACGCCTTTGAATATTGTTCGGCAGCTCAATGCCGCAGCGAAGCTATTCTTTGGCAAGTTAGATGTTTGTTCCCGTCAACAGCATGCCAGCAACGGCGGCTTCGAGGGTAATGCACCCGGTCGGCGAGTGAGTATGTGGCGCATGGTATGGCTACAATCCGAGCCAAAGCAGCCGGCGAACTCTCTAAGCATTGAACCCACAAACGGGAACATTTCCCTCTAAGCTGCCATAGGTGTGATTCGTTGCTAGACGTTCCCGATTTGTCGAATGCTACTTTCGATGTAGCTGCCAAAATTTTTGTCATTCCGCAGGCCAAGAACGCTCAATTGCCCAGGCATCGGAGTACAGATCTTCTGAGATCTGAACATTTGGTACGCCGCCAGATTGAGCAGGCCCAGGTGAGCATGCTCTATCCGATCGTAAGTGGCCAAGTCCAATTCAACGGGTGCAATCGGCAGGCATCAAGCGCAACGTATTGCACCGTATATTGCCAATGGCATGCAAAGGCTGCATGCCAAGGTCACATAAGGTGCGATATCCAAAGTCCATTGCGCCGTTCAATCCGGTCCCCGTTACACCAATCCCGACCTTGTGATTCGTCAGGCGTCTCCCGCCGCAAACCATTTCGCCAGAAAATCCAGCATGGTGTGCATGATCGCCGGTTGATGCCGGCGCGACGTGTAGAGTCCGTGGATGCCCATGGTCTGCGGCTTGTCCTTCGGCAGAAGGGCGGCCAGATGGCCGCTGGCGATCAATGGCGCTGCAGAAAAAACCGGCTGCATGGCGATGCCTGCCCCCTCGACGGCCGCCTGCAGCAAAACCACCGATTCATTGGCACTCAGATTGCCGCTCACCGGCACACTGATGGTTTCACCTGCGCGCTCGAAGTGCCATAGGCTC
>DATBQE010000105.1:0-6133 GCA_036561005.1 Burkholderiaceae bacterium
GGTCGAACTGGTTGGCCAGGGCTACTCGTTTGCCAATGCCACGGGCCCAAGCGGCGTGCTGCATCTGCTGGGTTAATCAGGACGGTAGCGATGTGACGAGGGGAGGGGCCGGGTAGCAAGCGGCCGTTTCCCGAATCGGAAAAGCCAGGCGTAAGCCTGGCTTTTTTACTTGTGTTTTTACTTCCGGGGATTCGACCAATACCTTATCATCGGGGTGCACACTTGGTCAGATAAACGCCGCAACAGGATTTGAGTCAGTTTCACCATTGAACGTATTATTGGCATTTTCATGACCATCACCTCACCTCGGATAATGTCGGCAGACGATGCGTTGCAACAGGCTCTTGCCTGCCAGCGTGCCGGTAAGGTGGGAGAAGCGGAACACCTGTATCGCGCCGTTTTGCAGGTACTGCCCGTGCATGGCGAAGCGAACCATAATCTTGGCGCAATGTTCGTGCAAATGAACAGACCGGAGGCCGGTTTACCTCACCTGAAAGCTGCGCTCGAAGCCGCCCCGCACAACGCCCAGTTTTGGCTCAGTTACATTGATGTATTGATTCGTTGTGGTGAATCGTTCCAGGCAAGTCAGGTCCTTGCACAAGGAAGGAGAGTCGGTGGTATTGGCCGGGATTGGGATACGCTTGAAGAACGTTTGGCGCAACCCGCCACGAACGCGAAGGACTTGACTGCGCTCGTTGCATTGTTTGGCGCCGGGCGCTATATCGAAGCGATCACTGCCGCGCGCTCCATACTCGAAGATTCTCCGGCGTCGGGCATGGCGTGGAAGGTCCTGGGCGCTGCGTTGCTGCAAACCGGACAGGCGGCGCAAGCGCTTGCACCCATGAAGCGTGCGGTATCGCTTTTGCCGCAGGAAGCGGATACCCACAGCAATCTCGGCAACGTTTTGCGCATGCTGGGACAACCGGGTGCAGCCGCAACAAGCTGCCGACAGGCCATCGCGCTGATGCCTGGATTCATCGAGGCGCACATCAATCTTGGCAATGCCTTGCATGACCTTGGCGAACATGAGGCTGCGCTGGCAAGCTATCGTCGCGTACTGGAAATCAATCCAGGACACGCTGCGGCACATGCCAATATCGGCACCGTATTTCTTCAAACCTCTCGTTTAGAAGAAGCAGTCGCCTCTCTGCAGCGCGCGCTGCAATTGCGTCCCGATTATGTTGAAGCGCACAATAATCTCGGCAACGCTCATAAAAAACTCGGCAATCTTGAACAGGCCGCGGCAAGCTACCGCGCTGCGCTGACATTTGCGGCCAATTTTGCCGAGGCGCACAGTAATCTCGGTAATGTTTTGCGCGACCTGGGCGAACTGAATTCAGCCATTGCGCATTGCCGCCAGGCGCTGACACTCAAACCTGCATTTGCCGAAGCCTTCCTGAACCTCGGAACGGCCTTGAAGGATGCCGGACGCGTTCACGAGGCCGTCGCCAGTTACGAGTCTGCATTGCTGGTCAAACCGGACTTGCTTGAAGCGCACAATGCACTGGGCGTTGCGTTTCTGGAGTTACGGCAATTCGAACGGGCAATGGCTTGCATGCGGCGTGCGCTGGAATTGGACCCGAAGAACGCAGAGGCGCGTTGCGCCCTTGGCGTCGCCTTGCAGGAAGTTGGGCAGATCGATGCGTCGCTTGCCTGCCTGCGCCAGGGACTGCAAGACGATCCTGAATTCCTTCCGGGACGCAGCAACTTGCTATTTACCTGTAATCTGGCAATCGGCCAGGAGACGGCGACATTGCTTGCGGAGGCGCAGCGTTTTGGCGATATGGCGGCGCGGCGCGCGCAGGCACACCAGGCCTCGCCGAACGCCGCCGATGCCGGGCGCTGCCTTCGGGTGGGCCTGGTATCGGGCGACCTGCGCATTCATCCGGTAGCTTATTTCATCGACAGCGTACTCGCTGCCTTGGCCGAAAGTGCGGCGGGCAGAATTGAAATAATTGCGTATTCGACGCATGTGAGCACAGACGCCATGACGGAGCGGCTTAAGGCCCATTGCCGCGAATGGCGTGCTGTAGCGGGGATGAGCGATCAACGCCTGGCCGCGTTGATTCGAAGCGACGGCATCGATATTCTGGTTGACCTTTCCGGTCATACCGCGCACAACCGTCTGCCCATGCTTGCCTGGAAACCCGCGCCGGTGCAGGCCAGTTGGCTCGGCTACATGGCGACCACCGGCGTGGCCGCAATCGATTATGTGATCGCCGATCCGTGGAGTGTGCCAGATGGGGCCGAGACCGGGTTTACGGAGAAGGTCTGGCGCCTGCCTGAAACCTGTCTATGCCTTACGCCGCCAGACGTAGACGTTGCCGTGTCGCCGCTGCCTGCGGTGGCCAATGGTTATGTCACTTTCGGATCATTCAATAATCTGACCAAGATCAACGAGCATGTCGTCGCGGTATGGGCGAGGGTGCTTCTCGCCGTGCCGGGCAGCCGATTACTGCTTAAGTCCAAACAGTTTGACGCGGAGGTGGTGCGGCGGGAGATGGCCGGGCGATTCACCCGGCACGGTATCGGCGGCGAACGCTTGATGCTGGAAGGATTCGGCACGCGCCGTGCGCATTTCGAGAGTTTCCATCGCGTCGACATCGCTCTCGATCCGTTTCCCTATCCAGGCGTGACCACGACTGCCGAGACCCTGTGGATGGGCGTGCCTGTTCTGGTGCGAACTGGAGACAGGATGCTATCGCGTCTGGGCCTAAGCTTGGCCATGAATGCGGGCTTGCCGGATTGGATCGCCGATGACGACGATGATTACGTCGCGCGCGCGGCGGCCCACGCGGGCGATCTGGCGAAGTTGGCGCATCTGCGGGCGACGCTGCGGCAACAGGTATTGGCATCGCCGCTATTCGATGCAAAGCGCTTTGCGCGCCATTTCGAAAACGCGCTGCGCGGTATGTGGGCGGCGTGGTGCAATAGCCGTTGATTCGCCGCCTAACCCATGATCTTTGTACCTACTCCCGATATGCCGGGGTGGCGAAGATAATTTATACTCAATCCTATTCGATTTTCTCAAGGAGAGCAGGATGTTCGGATTTCGTTTCGCTCGCGCGGCGGTACTGTCCCTGATCGCCGTATCGAGCCTGGCTTTTTCATTTTCTCTTGATGACTTGAGTGAGCGCGACGCCGGCGTTGGGCTGCGCGCTGCGCTCAACAAAGGCGCCGAAACGGCGGTCAATCAGCTCGGTGCGGAGAACGGTTTTCTCTCGAACGAGCAGGTGAAAATCCATCTGCCGTCGATCTTGGAAAAAGCACGCCCGCTGCTGCAATTGGCCGGCAAGGGGCCGCAACTTGACGAACTGGAAGTGTCGATGAACCACGCCGCAGAAACGGCCGTACCTATGGCAAAGACCATGCTGGTTGCTGCTGTGAAGTCAATGTCGATAGAGGATGCCAAAAAGATACTGACAGGGGGCGAAACGTCGGTCACGGATTTTTTTCGCGATAAGACGCGCGACGCGCTGTATGTAAAATTTCTTCCGACGGTCAAGAAGGTTACCGACCGTGTAGGTTTGGCCAGGCGTTACGACGACGTGATGGATAAGGCCGAGCGCTTCGGACACGTGCCGGATGACCAGAAAACGGTTGAAGCCTACGTCACGCAGCGTACGCTCGACGGTCTCTACAAGATGATCGGCGAAGAAGAAAAGGAGATTCGGCGCGACCCGCTGGGCAGCGGCAGCAAGGCGATTGAGAAAGTATTCAGCTTGTTGAAGTCATGATTGCGGCATGAAGATACGTTCGTTTGCCCACTCCGACGAAGCCGCAGTCATCGATCTATGGCAACGTTGCGGCTTGACACGTCCCTGGAACAATCCGCGTTTCGACATCGAACGAAAACTCACGGTGCAGCCTGAGCTTTTTGTGGTTGGGGAAAAGGGCGGCAAGATTGTGGCTTGCGCCATGGCGGGCTTTGACGGCCATCGCGGCTGGTTGAATTACCTTGCCGTAGATCCGGCATGCCGCTTTCAAGGACTCGGGCGCCAATTGATGGTGCACCTCGAAATGCAACTGCAGGCGATTGGTTGTCCGAAGCTGAACTTGCAGGTGCGCTCGGGTAACGAGGAGGCGTTGGCTTTTTATCGCAGCCTTGGCTACGCTGTCGACGACGTCGTAAGTTTCGGCAAACGTCTCATTGCCGATTAGCCGATAGTCATACCGCAGTCAATTTCCCGCAGGCGCAGCACCTGTTGCGCCCATGTTGAAGATAGGCTTATAGAGCGCGTCGACGATGACTGGGTAGAACACAAGTTCGAGTGCCATCAAGGCGCAATAAAGCGCCTGCAGAGTCTTGCGTGCGCGGATATCGCTGCGTGTCTTCCAGCTCCATAGCCACAGCACGAGAATGAGCGCAGTCGGTAGCCAGAGCGCATGTCGGGACGCGAGAAGCAATGCGGTAATTTGAGGCAGGCTCCCTCCGAAACTCTGGAAGACTGACTCGAACGCAGGAGCCACGAACGAGCCTATCAGGCCGAGGCCAAACGCAAGTAAAGTGGCGGCAATCGAAAACCACCAAAAGTTTCTACCAAGGCGCTTAGGCGCCATATCTTCTACTGCTGTCGATTGCGTCGTTGCTGCATGGGGATTACTCATGCGTATCAGGCTTGTGCCAAGTTGCAGACGAAGCCGTATCTCGCGGGTAATTCCGCCTGTCAAATTGATTACTTAAAGATTATGCGTGGCGCTTACGGCGACTCCCGGACCATTGTCGAATTTCTCTTTCTCTGCAATAGATCGATCAAGGTTTTTCCCATATCGATACCCGGCGCCTCAATCATAATGTACAGCACGCAGGAGCCGAGATAAATGACGGGTAGGCTGATCGCCAGGACAACCGCGAAACGCGCGTACTGATTGAGGGCGAGATATTCACTATGCCGGGCCAGATTGCCGGCAATAGGCAGCAGCACGAGCAAGTGCAGCAAATAGGTCGAATAAGACGTGGTGCCGAGGAAGACGGCGAGCCGCCCTGATAACCATTGCCGTATCCGTGCCCTTGCGTTTCTGCAAGCAGTGCTGCCATACAACTGCCCGTCGTCGGTCAGGTAAAACAGTGCCACGGCGATGGCGATTGGGGCAAATGCTTGCATATTCCTGTATTGCAGGAGCATCAGGCAGGGGAAGATCAAGGCTACCCAAAGCAATGCCTGCAGATTGCGGTTTGACCGACCGAATGCCATCAGCATGCCGACGAGAAAGACAGGCAGTTTCATGGGCAGAAACGCAGGCATGGCAAATTGGGCCAGGAAGGCGGGAAACAGCAGATTCAAACTCGCACAGGCAAGGATTAGCCCGAGCGACGCCGCCGCCGGACCGATTTTTTGCGCCAGCAGCATGATGAGCGGGAAGACCGCATAAAATTGCATTTCCAGCCCGATGGACCAGTCAGGCAAAGCGGTGCGGAAAGCATAGTCCGGTAGCAGGCCGAATGTAAAACTCAAGTGAACCAGCAGATTGGTCAGACTCTGGTCTGCGTAACGTAAAGTCTCGGTGCCGGTTCCAGGCCATACCGCGGCGATGTACGATCTGGCATCGCCCAGTTGCGGCGCGCAGAGGAGGGCGGCGGCGAGCAACGCGTAGTATAGGGGCGCAATGCGGAAAAAACGTCTTGTCCAGAACAGCGCGATAGTGCGAGTATGTTCCCAAGGCTCGCGCTGTCGGCGCCTTAGGTAGTGATGGGTCATGAGGAAACCGGACAGCATCATGAATAGATCGACAGCAACGCCGCCCCATGAGAGCACACGTACGTAGTGCATGCCAGAAAGTATCTGTGCATGCGACAACACGACCCATAGGGCGGCCAAGCCGCGCAGGCCATCGAGCCAGCGAATGTGCTCCTCGGCCGCACATATTGAAATGTTTGCGTTCATGGATGGCACATAAGATGAATTCAATGGTCACGCAGCCTTAAGGGGGTTCTTACAGCGGTAGCCGATCAATTCGAGCCGCCTACGCGCTGGAAGTTCATTTGCCGCACATTGGCTATTGCGGATTATTTTTTCCGGGTAACATTGAGCTTGGAATATACTGCTACCGTTTAGCGGGTGAGTACGCGGTTCATCACGTATCGATCGCACCCGCATCGAAACTTCTTAACCTGCATTAATTTCAATAGCGG
>DATBQE010000106.1:0-6083 GCA_036561005.1 Burkholderiaceae bacterium
ACCTTGTTCAAAAAACGCTTCGACACCTCGGGCCATGCCGCACTTCTTATCAATAATCCGGCCACCTTGAAGGAAACGCCGATTGCCAGCGACACCAGCTTGCAGGCGGTGCTTGATCGGGTTGGGCAGATGATGGATCGCGACAAAGATATCCTGTTCCTCTACATGACATCGCATGGGTCGCACGACCATAAGTTTTCCCTTGAAATGGGTAATTTCCGTTTTGAGGACCTCGACCCCGTAACGCTGCGTCGCATTCTCGATGCTTCCACAATCAAACGCAGGGTGGTAGTGATTGCGGCCTGCTATGCGGGAGGATTTATCGATGCGCTCAAGGATGACAATACGCTGGTGATCGCAGCGGCTGCGCCGGATAAAACCTCTTTCGGCTGCAGTAACGAGGAAGACTTCACTTATTTCGGCAGGGCCTATTTCAACGAAGCCTTGCGCAAGACCGACTCGTTTACTGACGCGTTTGACATTGCCAGGCCTGCGATCACGGCGCGGGAGAAGACACAAGGGTATGAGCCGTCGAATCCGCAAATGTTCGAGGGCGCAGGTATCAAACATGCCCTGGATGAGTGGCGCGCCCAACGAAATGCTGCACGCAAGGCGCAATAATTACAGACTTGTTGCGCCGCGATGAATGGCTTTGGCGAAAGCTGGAATGCGTTCCTGGCGCAAGGTTTGGTTTGAGGCGGCGCTTGCGTCATGTATAGTCTTGCAGTATCAATACGAACAATAAATAGTAGGTACGCTATCTAAAGGGAGAACATCTTGGATCAAAATCCTTACCAAGCACCGCAGTCTGAATTGCAGCAGTCGTCCGGCGCCGGGGAAGCCCCCGCGCTTTGGAATCCCAATGCAGCTGCTTCGTGGTGCATTATCTTCAGCATCACTTTCGGTGCTTTTCTGCACATGAAGAATTGGGAAGCGCTGGGTGAAAAAGACAAGGCAGCGTCGGCCAGGATATGGTTTGTCTCAAGCCTTGTATTATGGGTCGTTCTGATACTTTCCAATATCGTCGCACCTGGTCAAGGTTCTACCGGGTTGTTGCGCCTGATATTTTTCGTTTTGCTCATCTCCTGGTATTTCGCGAGCGCAAAATCGCAAGTTGCATTCGTCGAATCGCGGTACGGAACAAATTATCCACACAAAGGGTGGTTGAAGCCGATTCTGGTCGCCATATTGGCGCTGATCTGCCTTACTTTCGTGTCGTTCATCGTCGCGCTCATTGCCCATCCTGCAGCTGTGTCTGATTGATAGAAGCCACGAGAGTGGTGCGCGGGCAGGATTTCGCAGGAAAATTGAACCGGCTTTCCCGAAGATTCTCGAATTGATGAATAATGTCGGATTATCCCTTTTTGACCCGGCAATTTTCATGGTGAATTCTTTACTGCGCACTACCGTTATTGCAACGCTGTCATTGACCTTCGCCGCTGTCGCTTCGGCAGCCGATACCCCGCCTCTGCCCCCCGTAATGACGCCCGATATTCCGACGGGCTTTGTGGCACCCAAGGTGGGATACGATTACGAGAAGCGCATTGTGATGATACCAATGCGTGACGGCGTCAAGCTCAATACCATCATCTATATTCCGAAAGGCGCCAAGAACGCGCCTATGCTGCTTTCCCGCACGCCCTACAATGCAGCCAAGCGCGTGCGCGATGAAGGACCCAGCCTGCTGGCGCTGTTGCAGCCGGAAGACGAAGTGTTTGTCGGGGCCGGTTACATCCGCGTGATGCAGGACGTGCGCGGCAAGCATGGCTCGGAAGGCGACTACGTGATGACACGACCGCCGCGCGGACCGCTAAATTCAAGCGACGTTGACCATTCGACTGATGCGTTCGATACCATCGACTATCTCGTGAAAAACATCCCGGAGTCGAACGGCAAGGTCGGTATGATCGGATCGTCATACGATGGCTTCACCGTGGTCATGGCGTTGATCAATCCTCATCCGGCGCTCAAGGTTGCTTGTCCGGAGAGCCCGATGATAGACGGATGGATGGGGGATGACTGGTTTCATTTCGGCGCGTTCAGGCAGACGAATCTTGACTATTTCGTCGGCCAGACTTCCGCGAGGGGAGACGGCAAGTCGATTCCGCGTCAGACCAGCGACGATTATGAAAACTTCCGCAGAGCCGGTTCGGCGGGAGATTTTGCCCGTGCGGCCGGTCTTGACCAACTGCCGTTTTGGCGCAAGGTGTCGGAACATCCGTCTTACGACCATTTCTGGCAGACGCAGGCAATCGACAAGATCATGGCAACGCAGCCGCTGACCGTTCCGACCATGTGGCTGCAGGGTCTATGGGACCAGGAAGATATGTGGGGTGCGATTCACGCCTATGCATTGACCGAACCAAAGGACACGGCTAACGACAAGAATTATCTGGTGATGGGGCCGTGGCGGCATAGCGGCGTCAAGGGCGACGGTTCTTATCTTGGACCGTTGAAATTCGATGGCGACACTGCCCTGCAATTCCGGCGCGATGTGTTGCTGCCTTTTTTTAATCAATACCTGAAGGACGGCGCGCCGAAAGCCGATACGCCGCCGGTACTGATCTACAACACCGGCGAGAACCATTGGGAGCGTTATCAGTCATGGCCGCTGGCATGCGACGCCAATTGCGCATTCAAGTCGACGCCAATTTACCTCGCGGAACACGGCGCGCTTTCGTTCGGGGCGCCGGATAGAGCGCAAGGGATCACGGCGTATGACGAGTACGTATCAGACCCCGCCAAACCGGTGCCTTACGTGCCTCGCCCGGTGCGCTTCGATGACCGCAACGGTTGGCAGCAATGGCTCGTTACCGATCAGCGCGCGTTCGTCGACCGACCCGATGTACTGAGTTACGAGACGGTACCATTGACCGAGCCGATCAAGATCAGCGGTGCGCCAAGCGTGAATCTGGTGGCGTCGACGAGTGGAACCGATAGCGACTGGGTAGTGAAATTGATCGACGTGTACCCGGACAAGGTGCCGAGCCAGCCTGCGATGGGTGGCTACGAATTGGCAGTGGGCATGGACATTTTCCGAGGCCGCTATCGCGAAAGTTTTTCTGAACCGAAAGCGATAGCGCCGAACAAGGCATTGACCTACCAATTCATTTTGCCGACGGCTAATCACACATTCCTGCCTGGTCACCGAATCATGGTGCAGGTGCAGTCGAGCTGGTTCCCTCTTTATGATCGCAATCCGCAGACCTTCGTGCCCAACGTATTTTTTGCGCAAACAAAGGACTATGTGAAAGCGACGCAGCGCGTATATCATGCGTCAGGCGCCGCAAGCTTTATTTCGCTGCCTATTGTTCCCGGCGCTTCCGCGAAGAACTAGCCGGCACGCGCCTTGGCGATGCCTGAGCTGCGTGGGGCAGCTGTCAAATCTGACAGCTGCAAACTTTACCAGCTTGTGAGACAGGCATGGGGTGTATACCATCGTAATTGTCTTCCGGATGTGACGGTTCTGGTTACCCCCGCCGGCACTCCGTTTCCCCCTTCATCCGGAAGACACTCTCCCGCACCGTCCCGTTTCCGAATTCGATTTCGGCGTTGTCTGAACTGAATGATTAACCGAAGTGAGAAGTAATTGGCAATGCAGGCGCATGCCATGGAGATGTGCGGGTTGCCAGGAAGGGCCCGCGCTCTTTCCCGCGCAGCCGAAATGAATCGGAGCGTTATAGTGCAAAAATCGGTCAGGGAAGGGGCGCGGAGGTCGTGCTTTAGTCGTGCAGAAAGTTGAAGGACTACTTCTTCTTTGGATTCACTGCAGCCTTCAATGTCGCGCCGGCAGAAAACTTTGGCGACTTGGAAGCAGCGATCTTGATTGCTGCGCCGGTTGCCGGATTGCGGCCTTTGCGGGCGGCGCGCTTGGCGACGGAGAATGTGCCGAAGCCGGTAATGCCGACAGTATCACCCTTCTTCAGGCGGTCGGTAATGATCGCGATCAATGTGTTGACAGCGTCATTGGCGGCAGTGGCGGACAGTTCTGTGCGCTTCGCGAATTCTGCAATCAGTTCACCCTTTTTCATACGGTCTCCTTGTCAAAAAAAGCGCTAGGGTAACACAGGTTTTGCAGTGTGGGTACTGCACCGATGCTTTAATTGCCAGCGCCGCAGCCCTGTGATTGTTGCCGCATACGTTGTTTCCTCCAAAGTTTCGTCCAATTTGTCTTGCCCGCTGGAAGACAATCCCAACATTGTCATGCATTGTTGCGTCTTTCTCGCGATGATTACATTGGGGGCGATTGCGGCTTTTATTGGATACGCAAGCCGAAAGCAGCCCAAACTTCTACCTCTCAAGCGCCCCGGTTTCGTGGATTTGGCGGTAGCGAAAACGCAATTCGGTTCGCCGATCTATATTTATCCAAGCTTGCGTGTATGCATGACGTTTCCAGACTCAATCGGCGGCCGGTGAGCAAGGGCACTATCAGGCCGGGATGGAGCAGCCAAGCGACGCAGGCGAATCCACGCGACGCAGGCGAATCCGCCGCGCATCCCCGTTTCGCCGACATCGGCGGGTCGCGTTCAGATTGCGGCGCCATTTGCGGGACGCCTACTACCGTGTTAGTGTTGTTGCTTTATATCTTGCTGCCGCTACCATGAAATTGAGCCAGTCACCTTTCAATGCCCTGATTAGGGCTTTTGCATTGTTTGCTTCCGCCTTGGCGCTGCTGCTTTTCCATCTTCCTGCGCAAGCTGAAATTGAAGGCATGCCGCCTCCGCCGCCGAACATTCCGGTCGGGCCGTTGCCGCCGGTCGATGAGGCCATGTCTGCGGAAAAGAAGGCAGCGATTGACGATATGCTTGCAACACAGCACGTGGACCAAGCCTGGCCGCAACTGGTGAAGCAAATGTCTGCAGCGGGAACGGTAAAAATCAAAGGCAGCCTTGATGCGGAGCTGACAAAACACAAGGAATTGAGCAAGGCCAGGCGCAAGGAACTGACCGCCTACATCGAATCCCTGGCTCCCGCCGCCACGGCAGATATGGATCAGGCGCTGTTGCAACTGGACGTCAAACAGGTTTTGCGGGATATGGGTTATTTCGTCTATGGCAAATACCTGACTACGGACGAGATTCGGCAAATGACGGCGCAATATAACAACCCGACCTGGTTGAAACTGCAACGCCTGCAACCGACCATACAGCAAGAGGGACGCGGCAAGCCTGCCGGTGAGGTCATGACGAAATATTTCAATGCCCAGGAATTGCATGAACTTTTGAACATTACACGTTCGCCGGTCTCACTGAAATTGACCGCCTTGCAGCCGCAGTTGCGGGCGGAATCGAAAGTGTATTATGACAAAGCCGCCGAGGTGCCGATTGGTGCCGTGGCGGATAAGTATATTACGCAACTCAAGGCCAAGATTGCATCATTGCACAAGTAGGGCGAATCAATGATTGCTGAGCGGTGGTGTGCGCCAAGTGTCGGGATGTTTTGAAAATGCACGGGTGCCGTTGCCGTACTTTGCCATGTAGTAGCCCTGTCTTCACGGCGGCATATCGCCTCCGGATCCGGGCGGTGCTTTGCCGGCTCCAGGCGCTGGAAATGCAAACCGTTTTCGTTTATAAATCGCCTCATGACCATTCTTCACACAGCAAGACTCCGACTCGAACCCTGCAATGACAGTCACTTGCAAGGCTTTTACAATGTCAATCGCCATGCCGAGGTGATGCGCTACATCACAGGCAACCCCGATTCGTTGGCCGACACGCAACTGATGATAGACCGCGTCAAGGCGCGCTGGGCCGAGTTCGGCTTTTCCTGGTGGTGCTTCATTGAGTTGGCAACGGAAGAGGTCATCGGCGCAGGATGCATTCAATATTTGGGGCGCGATTCAAAGAATCCGCTGGAAACCGGCTGGCGTTTGCGGCCCGATATGTGGGGCCAGGGTTTTGCTTCGGAAGCGGCACAGTGCATGGCGCGCTTCGCGTTCGAGGCCCTGAGCGCGCCATTGCTTTGCGCCGTATGCGATCCGCGCAATACCGCTTCTTCTCATGTGATGGAGAAACTGGGGATGCAATACCGGCGCAACGAGAGGTGGTACGACATGGACACGGCCGTATACGACATGACCCGCG
>DATBQE010000107.1:0-7650 GCA_036561005.1 Burkholderiaceae bacterium
AATTGCTCGTCATTTTCGACACCCTCGGCAATGGTGGTCAGGTTCAAATGGCTGGCCAGGCTGAGCACCACGTTGCAAATGGCGGCGTCCTTGATCGAAACCGGCAGATCCTTGATAAACGCGCGATCGATCTTCAGGACGGCGATCGGGAAGCGCTTAAGATAGGCCAGCGAAGAGTAGCCGGTACCGAAGTCATCGATGGCGATACGCACGTTACGCTTGGCAATCGCATGTAGCAGTGTCTCGGCATATTCCGGATCCGACATCAAAATGCCTTCCGTAATTTCCAACAACAATTGGCTGCCCTTTAGACCCGATAGACGCATCGCATCGTCCATGACGTGCAAAAACTGGTCGTTGCGGAATTGCCGCGGACTGACATTGACTGAAACGTAGAGACTGCGACCGGCAGCCTGCTCGAAGTGGCGCACCTGCACGCATGCTGCCTTCAATGCCCACGCGCCGAGCAGGTTGATCAGGCCGTTGGCTTCGGCCATGGGAATGAACTGTGCCGGGGAAATGGAACCGAGCTCAGGATGCATCCAGCGCATCAACGCTTCAAATCCGACAATCTTGCGCGTGTGAGCATCCAGGATGGGTTGATAGAACAGGCGGAATTCTCCGTTGCGCACGGCGTCAAACATCGCCGCTTCCATCGAAACGTCATGCTCGGGGAGGTTGAACCTTGTTGCATCGTAAATTACGCAACGCGACTTGCCGGTCTCCTTGGCTCGATACAGGGCAGTATCGGCATGTGCCAGCAATTTCACTTCCGTGTCGCCGTGTTCGGGATACACGGCCGCGCCGACTGAAGTGCTGACATAGAGCACATGGCCATCGATCTCGAATGGCAGTTGCGTCGTCGCAATCATGCGTCGTGCAATAATTTGTATCTCTTCCGGATCGCTTGCCGCGGGCAATACCGCAACGAATTCGTCGCCGCCAACGCGCGCAAGCGTATCGACAGTACGCAACACTTCACGAAAACGTACCGCAGCGACGCGCAGCAATGCGTCACCGATCGGGTGCCCCAGCGCATCATTGACCTTCTTGAAGCCATCCAGATCAAGCGCAAGAACGGTGAATCCTATTCCGGTCCGATTCGATTGCGCCATGGCCATCCGCAGGCGATCGGAGAGCAGCGACCGATTGGGCAAACCGGTCAATTCATCGTGCGTCGCCATGTGGCGCAGCCGCTCTTCCGTAGCATGCTGCTCGGCGATGTCGTGTGCCAGTACCAGGAACTCGAACTGATCCTTGTCGCTGCTGCATACAGTCACCTGCCATTCGAACCAGAGCGGACCAGCCGGTGGGTTCAGGCGCGCATTGACTCGCACCTTCCCGGAAGCGTTGCGCGCTTCATTCAACGCCGATTGAAGCGCACCGCGGTCTTCTTCCACCACATGGTCGACCAGCAGCGTGCCTTCCAGGGCGCCGCTCGAGTCGATGGAAGAATGCGCGCGGCGGCTGGCGTAGAATATTTTCCCCAATCCATCGGCACGCAATACGACGTCCCCCGCAGCTTCCATCAGGCTCTCGAGAGTCAGCCGTGCTGAAAGCTGGTGCTGGTCCATCTTCTTTGGAAACATATTGGGGAACTTGTCAGTGAATGTTGGCTACGCTATGTGAAACGATTCCCCCTCTGGAGTCGATCTGCGCAGACTTGGCACAAAAAGCCGAAATACGGAATACCATCTCAAACTTTCCCTACCGCAAGTTATTCTAACAAATATAACCAGTACTTACTAATAAGCAATTTTACAATTGTGACTTTCATCGACGATTCTAATCTAGCCCGAAGAAATTGCATAAAGATAACCTGCGCACAACATCCATGAGGTGGTAAAGCGATGCGCAAATGCAACTACGAAACTCAAAATTACATTTCGGACCAAGCCAATTGGTAAACTGGCGTTAAGACCGCCTTGATACCGACGAAGTACCAGTAGTCACACCAATGAGCAATGTGGACAGTGTCAAATTCGAATTAATGGCTATAGCGTGCCTCAATTTTTGCTGAAGTGCCGTCCTGATTCATTTGATGCAGGGCGTCGTTGAGCTTGACGATGGTGCTGTTTGCCACGCCTTGATTGCAGGCCAGATACAACTCTGTGTGACCAAAAGTCAAAGCAGGCACAATGCGTTCATGCAAGCGCTGCTTATCAATTAATGCGCTCGCTCGGGTGCGCGATGAGGCCCAATAGTTAAAGCGATTGTTGAGGAGTTTTTGCGGATTGGCGTCATCGCCCGAAGCCGTGTCGACATGGTAGCCGTTGCTCGCAAGCCACACCGAGATCACGTCCTGCAGGTAGCCGCCAATGGTCTCCTTGCGAATATCCTCCAGATGGGCAGGCTTCATTGTATTGTCAGCCCTCGTATATAAGACCCAATCGAGCGTGGCGATCGGTCCTACCCACTGAAAAAGCGCTTCGCGTTCCGCTGTGCGCCCTGCCGAATAGACGCACACGTCGTGTTCGTTAAGCGCCGACTGGTAGGCCCTTGCCCAAGGCATCAAGGTTATGTGCTGGGGCTCGCCAACCCTGCGAAATGCTTCTTCCAGCTTTTCGGTGGCGATGCCGACAATTTTGCCGTCCTTCAACATATTGTGCGGCGGATCGTCTTCGGTCGTCAGTTCCAGCGCCGCCGCATTAGCGCAAGAACAGGACAACAAGGCCAACATCGCAATTCGGAAAATACGCATCACGCCCTCCTTCGAGTTACATGACAATATTCCGGCGCAAGACCGTGGATGTGACAATAGGGCCATCCCTTGCATCCTATCCGGCCACATTCGAGAATGATCCCTTTTTGCAACGACGTCAACAGAGTGATGAGGCGCCGCAACACGCCGACGGCCAGGACGCTCCACGGGATCGCCAAGGCTCGAATTATGTCACAACGTGATATAATTCGAGCCTTTTTCGGCTTTTGCAATCCACTTCACGCAGGGTACCTATGCAGTGCCCGGCAGAAAAACGACCTGGCAAAAAAACATGAAAACGCTGCAAGAGGAAGCATTAAGCAAGAAGGAATTTGAAGCCCTGTCGGAATTCCGCTACCAATTGCGTCGCTTCGAACGTTTCTCGGAAAACGCCGTGCAGGCGCATGGCATTACACCGCTGCAATACCTGCTGCTGCTTCACATCAAGGGATACCCGGGACGCAGCCATGCCAACGTGGGAGAACTGGCCGACCGCTTGCAAGCCATGCCTCACGGCGTGGCGGCATTGATTTCGCGCTGCGAAGCGCTTGGTCTGGTGCAAAGAAAACAAAGTGAGCACGACCGCCGCCACGTCGAAGTCCGGCTGCTGGAACCCGGCGAACTCCTGCTCAACAAACTGGCCGCGCTGCACCGCGAAGAGCTGCGCTCGCTCAACGGCGTATTTCCGATTCCTCTGATCAATTTCTGAAAACCGCAACATTAACCAAAGCAATATCATGCACAACACCGGCCCCGCCAGGATCCACGATCAACGTCGCGACTTTGCCGCAGATCGGCGCCTGCTTCAAATTGCACTCATCGCAGCGGTCATCGGCGCATTGAGTACCGGCGGTGCGGCTGTGCTGCTGCACCTCATCCGCTTCTTCACCAATCTGTTCTTCTTCCAGAGGCTGTCGTTTGACCCGCATTCACCGGCAACGAATACCCTGGGACCCCTCGTGATCATTGTTCCGGTAATCGGCGGATTGATCATCGGATTGCTCGCGCGCTACGGCTCGCCGCAAATTCGCGGGCACGGAATTCCGGAAGCGATCGAAGCGATTCTGTTTGGCAAAAGCAAAATGTCGCCCAAGGTCGCACTGCTCAAGCCCTTGTCTTCCGGGATTGCCATCGGCAGCGGCGGCCCATTTGGCGCGGAAGGGCCGATCATCATGACCGGCGGCGCCATCGGCTCGCTGATCGGCCAATATTTCCACATTTCCGGCGCTGAGCGTAAAACGCTGCTGGTGGCAGGCGCGGTGGCGGGAATGACGGCCGTATTCGGCACACCGATCGCCGCCGTCATGCTGGCCGTTGAATTGCTGCTTTTTGAATTGCGTCCACGCAGCTTGCTGCCGGTCGCCGTGGCCTGCGCCGTCGCCGGTTTCGCTCGCCCCTTCATACTCGATGCGGGCCCGCTCTTTCCCCTGCAAACCGCCGTCGTCGGTCCGCTCGATTTGTTGTCGTGCATTTTGGCCGGCATCGCCTGCGGTGCCTTGTCCTGGCTGCTGTCTTCTTCACTCTACAAGATCGAAGACCTGTTCGGCAAACTGCCGATTCACTGGATGTGGTGGCCGGCTTTGGGCGGGCTTGCTGTGGGGATCGGCGGCTACCTGCAACCGCGTGCGCTGGGAGTCGGCTACGACGTGATCGGCGACCTGTTGCAAAATCAGCTTGCCACGGGTGTCGTTGTCACACTCCTGTTTTGCAAAGCCGTGATGTGGGTCATCAGTCTAGGCTCGGGCACCTCCGGCGGCGTGCTTGCGCCGCTGCTCATGCTGGGCGCCGGCCTGGGGGTATTGCTTGGCCCATGGCTGCCCGGCGCGCATCCTGCGCTGTGGCCGCTGGTATTCATGGCGGCCACGCTGGGCGGCATGATGCGCGCGCCTATCATGTCGGTGATCTTTGCATTCGAACTGACGCACGACGCAAACGCCCTGCTGCCGCTGCTGGCCGCATCGTCGGTCGCTTATGGCTTCACCGTGTTGACCATGCCGCGCTCCATTCTGACCGAGAAAATCGCTCGGCGCGGCTACCATATCTACCGCGAGTATGGCATCGACCCGATGGAGCGGCATAATGTCTCCGAAGTGATGACGCATGACATGCAAACCATCGCCCATGATCTGGCCATAGACGACGCACTGGCGCAATATTTCGGCGCGCAGCAGACGCATCGCGCTTTTCCCGTCGTGCGTAACGGTTCATTTGTCGGCATGGTCGACCGCGATACATTGATAAGTGGTCGGCGCGACGGCTTGGCGACAACCGCCGGGGAACTGTTCGGCGCCAATGTACCGATCATGGCACTGCCGCAGGAAACCTGCCGCACCGTTGCCACACGTCTTGCCGTGCATGGCCTGGAGCGCCTTCCGGTGGTGATCGATGCCCAATCGCGGCACCTCATCGGCATTGTCAGCCGCAGCGATTTGGTCAAGCCATCGCTTACCCTGTTCGGCGAAGAACATCAACGTGAAAAGTTGCGCCGCACATGGTTTGGACGCAAGACTCGGTAAGCAGCGACGTCCAAGCTTCTTCTCTCGCAGCAACCGGCAAAATTCAAGGCGCTCGCATGCGCCTTGCGCGCACCTCAAATTGGCAGTGGTACGGTAGGGGTACTCCCGGAGCGACTGTGATGCGCTGGCATCGGAGATTCATTGTCGTTCAGGTTTGCATGTCTACAAACCACCAAGAAAATACCACTTTGATTCCACTTCGCAATATTTCAATCGGACTAACCGACCTTCTCAATCGCAAAACCCGCTTTTCGGCGGCTACGATTTATTGCAATTTTTCCCTCTTATTCCATACCAATTCGCCGTGAATTTGGCTCGATAATAATCCATCACTTCGTATTGTCTCTGAATGCGTAGCGGGCTCTTGGTCCGCAAGTGGTATGCCTGCAATAACACTTTTGAGCAGATGTGAAATGGATGCAGAGAAGTTCCGGCACGAAATGACAAAACTGGCAAAACAAAATCGAGGAGAGAAAATTGCAAACCAAAATCAATGCAGCATTGGTAATCGGATTGATCGGCAGCATGCTGGCAGGATGCGGCGGCGGCTCGCAGGATTCATTGGGCAGTGGTCAAAAACAATTGACGCGCAACGTCAAGGCGGCGACTGCATGTTATGCGGCCTGGAGTGCGACGGCGGTATATAACGGCGGTGCCACGGTTAGCTACAATGGCGTGAACTACACAGCGGCATATTGGACGCAGGGCAATAATCCGTCAACGTCAAGCGGTGCCGCAGGCAGCGGACAACCGTGGATTTCTGGTGGATCTTGCGGTTCTACACCTACACCGACACCAACGCCGACTCCGACTCCTACACCAACGCCGACCCCGACTCCGACACCAACACCTACGCCAACTCCCACCCCAACGCCGACTCCAACTCCCGGATGCGTGACCTGGGTGGCAGGCGGAACCTACACTGCCGGACAGGTTGTTCTGTACAACGGCACGACCTACACGGCTTTGGTCAACCAAACGGACACTGCCGGTACCGGTTGGAATCCTACCGTAGGCAGTTTGTTCAAGGCGGGCGGCACATGCGCCACGCCGACGCCTACTCCAACGCCTACTCCAACGCCGACACCGACACCGACACCGACGCCAACACCCACACCTACTCCGACACCTACCCCGACTCCGGTCAACGGTTTGCCGACTCACGCGCTGGTCGGTTATCTCCATTCCAGTTTCGCCAATGGTTCAGGCTACATTCCGATGGCTAACGTGTCCAATAACTGGGACGTGATCGCACTGGCCTTTGCCGATGCCGACAGCAGCGGCAACATCACATTCACGCGTTGCACGACAACCGACTGTCCGAACCTGGAAAGCGACGCCACATTCAAGGCCTCGATCAAGGCCAAACAGGCGGCAGGCAAGAAGGTGATCATTTCCATCGGCGGCGCTAACGGCTTGGTGCAACTGACCTCGGCGACGGCAGTCAACAACTTCGTGACTTCGGTGGAAAAGATCGTCGACACTTGGGGTCTGGACGGCATCGACATTGACTTTGAAAACCAATCCGCCATGCTCAATGCCGGCGACACCGACTTCACCAAGCCGACCACGCCTATCATCGTCAATCTGATTTCGGCGCTGCAGCAAATCACCTCGCACTACGGCTCCAAGTTCATCCTGACCATGGCACCTGAAACCTTCTTTGTGCAACTCGGTTACAGCTTCTACGGTCCAGGTCCGAACGGTTCGTCCGATGCCCGCTCCGGCGCCTTCCTGCCGGTGATCTACGCCATGCGCAATCAACTGACGCTGTTGATGGTACAAGACTACAATTCCGGCCCGATCACCGGTCTCGACGGTCAATACCACACCATGGGCGGTGCAGACTTCCTCGAAGCCATGACGGACATGGAACTGGCCGGCTTCACCGTTGCCAATAGCGGCGGCAAGGTCTGGCCCGGCTTGCGTCCTGACCAGGTAGTCATCGGCATTCCGGCCAACGCCAACGCAGGCAATGGCTATCCATCGGTTGGTGACACGGAAACCGCGCTGGACTGCCTGATGAAGGGTATCTGCAGCGGCTACAAGCCGCATCAAGTCACGCCAACACTGCGCGGCATGATGACCTGGTCAATCAACTGGGACGCTTACTCCGGCAACTCGTTCTCGACGCCGTACAAGGCCTACTTCGCCACCTACGGTAACTGATCCCGCTTCGATCATAGCCCCGGCAGTTAAAAGCTGCCGGGGCTTTTTTCCCCCCTCGATGGTCACAGGGCGAAAGCTGCAAGCAATCAGTAAAATCGCCGCACCTATGCGTTCAATGCCAATCAAAACACTGAAATTCGCGCTAAACCTCGCCCATACCACATCGCTTGTTAAGAACTAGTGGACTTGTCGCATCGCCATACCAGTTGAACATAACCGTAGATATCTTCGCGCCTCCAACCGAACTGGTCGCACTGGAAAGGG